>SXYY01000164.1 GCA_005788145.1 Bacteroidota bacterium | reverse complement strand
GACAAAGTCATCGACGATGCCGGAACGGTGAATCCTTTTTTATCTACCCGCCACAAGACCGACTCAGGCACCAGCCCCTCCATCGCCTTGCGCAAATACCCCTTGGAATATCCATTCACCAACTTCGACGACAAAGAGCCTTTCAAACTATTTGTATCATCCGCCCATGCATTCAACCAAGCATCCGCCATCAACCAATTATCCGCAAACGGGTTTCGAGACTCAAGTCCCCAAGCCATCCCATTGCGGTCCTCATAACGCAATAATTGGTTCAATCGAGATCCGTAATAATCAGTACGCATGAGTACATCCGCACAATCCTCATATTTCTGCCCCTTGAAAATCCCCAACCAATATTTCAACCATTGTTTGCCTGCCGTGAAAAAATTGAGCGGCCATTTCTTCCTTTGGGGCCATAAAGTGGCTCTTTCCGACCAAAATGCAGCCTTATAATAATGGGGATATCCCCCAAACAATTCATCAGCACCTTGACCGTTGAACAGAACCTTTACCCCTGCCTCGTGTACTTTTTCACACAACGCAAAGTGCGCAATGTTGTTCCATGCCACCGGAATTCTGTGGGTTGCACGGATGTATCGCTCCAAATCGTGGGCATCCAAATCAGACACATCCACTGTATGCCAAATACCACCGACCGCTTTCACAACCTGCTGCTGATAATCACTTTCATCGGCCTCACTGCCTGGAGAGATGACCGAAAACACATGCACATGGGCTTCCTTCCCCAATAAACCACGCGCCACACCCACCAAAGCTGCTGAATCCAAACCACCGCTTACCGCAAAACCCATCGGCACATCGCTGCGCAAGCGGCGTTTCATCGACCATTTGAGTTGCTCTCGTAGCAATTCAGCGTGCGTCGCCGGCACTTTTTTCAAGCCCATTTTTTGAACCCAAGCAGTAACATCGTTCAAGGGAATGTAATTGCCTGAATGCCATAACCCAATTTCCAAACCGGCCACCCCACGCCACACCAAATACTCACCAGCGGCCAAAACTTGGATGCCTTCATACAATACCTGGCTATCACTATCCCCTCGCAACGAATGCGCTTGTAAGGCATTTGTATTGAGCTTTGTTGTTTCACCCACCAATTCTATGGATTTGACCAAGGCAAACTCTTCGGAACCAAACCAAAATCCCTGGGCATTACGGCAATAATAAACAGGCTTCACACCGGTTCTATCTCGGACAAGTGTCAGCGTTTTCTCTGTATTATCCCATATAGCCATTGCGAAGAACCCATCGAGTTTGTCCAATACAGACCTGCCCAAATCTTGCCACAACTGCAACAAAATTTCGGTATCCGTTCCCGACAAATTGGACAATCCATGCTCTTCCGCCAATTCTAAATAGTTATAAATTTCACCATTAAAACTGATGGCATATCGACCATCGGCACTCATCATGGGTTGCGCGCCCGCTTCTCCCAAGCCCAAAATTGACAATCGACGATGCACCAGCAATGCCACACCTTGATCTTCACCAAAAACTTCTATTCCATAGCCATCCGGACCGCGATGCAAAAGTTCGGTTGCAAAAACTTCCCCCACCGACTGCATTTGGTGTTTGGGGGCCCCATTATCAGCGATCCAACCAGCTATTCCACACATGGCTCAATTAGATTTCGGTAGGATTTGTTCAACACCTCAGCAACCGTCAATGGGCTGTGTTTGGTTTTTGCCTCTAACGCAATTTGTTCTCGATTCCACTTTTGGTGATTCAAATAAGCCTGTTCCATGGCGGCCACAAGTGCCATCTCGTCGCCGGCAGACACCAAAAGTCCGTTGCCGTCATGAATCATTTCCGGCACCCCTGCCACCGATGACGAAATCACAGGCAAGCCACAACAGTGGGCCTCTGAAATCACACAAGGTGCATTTTCCATATCAGAAAACAACACAAAGACATCTGCACATTGCATTTGAAAAGCTATATCTTGGACATCTCTAGGGCCAAAAAACGCCACACTCGGTTGAAAGATATGCAAAAGGCCAAGACCCAACGCGGCGGTTCTGGCCTGACTCAAGTACAATTCATTGTTACCACCCACAATGCGAAACTGCATCCGCCAATCGGGGTGTTGCTGCTTCAACGCGGCGAAGGCGCGCAGCATCCCCAACACATTTTTACGGGGTTCCAACGATGACACATGCAAAAAAGCGAAGGGCAAATTGGCCTTTTCCTCGGGATTTTCTGTGGCATCGGTGACTCTCGGATAGAAGACATTGGTATCAACCACATTCCGAAACAACACAAAAGGTTTTGCCCCTCCCAAATACGACTGCATGCTTCGCTGCGATGACAAACTAACCGGAGCAGAAACCGTAACTTTTTCCCAAAGCCTCAAATAATCCCGCCTAAAAATCGCCCCCCGTTTGCCAAACCCATCAGAAACCACCTCATTAAATATCGCCCAATGCTCTGTATACCACAGCGGAACGGCACCTTTTCCGTGTTTTTTAAATGTCTCGTACAACGGTGAAATCAACCGTGCAATTTTATCGGCCGCATGCACATGCACCACATCCGGCACTCCTTGAATCGCCATCGCTGATTTCAATTCGCCACTGGCAACCCAACGATAGTATAGGTAGTTTACCATGCGAGCAAACCAACCACTCCACGGCAATTGTGCGATGGGTTTACAGCGAATTTTTACTTGTGGAATCTCAAAAATATTGACAGGTTTTGGGTCTTTCCCCCACCGATATACTGGGAAATGAAAAATCGTGAGCCTTGCACCAGCGGGCTGCGCCCGCTGGTGCAAGGCAAATGCTTGCGCGTGCCGACCGATAAAATTACCCGCCTGGGTATCCAAACTACTTGGAAACCAACCAGCCAACCACCATATCGTTTTACTGTCGCCCACGAAACAAAAGTACACACCCCAAAGCGTCGCATCAAATTATTGGCAATTTTTGCAAAGGTTCTCTCTGAAATTGAAAAATAATCAAAAAATAACTATCTTTGCAGACCTATAAATGGCGGTTATAGCTCAGGTGGTTAGAGCACTAGCTTGTGGCGCTAGGGGTCGCCGGTTCGAGTCCGGTTAGTCGCCCACTCAAAACAAAAAAGCAGCGAATTCGCTGCTTTTTTGTTTTATCAAATACCGTCGGTTTCGCACTGCGAAAACGATGGCACAATATTATCCGCCAATATATTTCAACAACTCAGAACGGGTTGCTACATCCAAAAACTTGCCGTGAAAACTGCTTGTCACCGTACTGCTTTGGCTGTCTTTGATCCCCCTGCTCGCAACACACATGTGCTTCGCGTCGATAATCACCGCCACATCTTGTGTTCCCAATACCTGTTTCAACTCCTCCGCAACCTGAACCGTCATGCGTTCCTGAACCTGTGGACGGCGAGCGAAGTAATCTACAATGCGATTCAACTTACTCAGACCAATCACTTTACCAGAACTGATGTACGCCACGTGCGCAAATCCATAAATCGGCACAAAATGATGCTCACAAGTGCTGTGGAATTGGATGTTCTTCTCAACCAACATCTCGGCGTACTTGTAACTGTTTTCAAACAGTGTAGGCTCAGGACGGTTCTTGGGATCCAATCCATTAAAATGCTCGTTCACGTACATCTTCGCCACACGTAAAGGTGTCCCCTGCAAACTTTCGTCTGTCAAATCCAGACCCAACACATGCATGATCTCCTTGAAATGCTTGGCAATCAATTCAATCTTCAAGGCATCGTCCATCACAAAAGCATCCTCACGCAAAGGCGTGTCCTGCTTTCCAGAAATGTGCGAATCGCCCATCTCCTCCCACTGCTTCAGCAGCTCGTTCGCTAGTTTTTTATCCATTGAATTCTACAAAATTACGGGGTGTTTCGTACAATCGCACACTCAAACTCATTTCCATCGGGACCCGCGTACGCAACTTTTGCCAAATTACATACACAATATTCTCCGCCGTAGGGTTCAAATCGCGAAACTCCTCCGTGTCTAAATTTAAATTCTTGTGATCAAATCGCTCAATCACTTCCTCGTCGATGTACTGCTTTACCAACTTCATATCGATCAAATAACCCGTCACAGAGTCCACCAATCCTTCAACCCTCACCTCCAAATCATAGTTGTGACCGTGGTAATGGGCGTTGTTGCACAGCCCGAAGAACTGCTTGTTTTGTTCATCACTCCAACTCGGCACATGCAATCGATGGGCGGCATTGAAATGGGCGGTTCTGTATACGGCTACGCGGTGTGACATTTATTTATTTAAAAGAAGTGATAGTTTAACCAAACAAATCGAAAATGGTTTGTTAATACTACAAATCTATGATTCAATTTACATTTGTCACCCAAGTATCGGCACAGCGCGACGTAGTAGCATCACAATTCGACCAATCGCTGTTGCTCAAACTCAAACCCCCACTTGTTACAATGCGATTGATTCAATACGATGGTCAGTTTCGGGGCGATGAACTCAAGTTTGCCGTTGGCTTTGGCAAGTTCACCCAAACTTGGCATGGCAAAATCACCCAGCATCGCTACACAGAAAAAGATTGGTTGTTTCGCGACGAAGAAATTACTGTACCGTTTCCGTTACAAAAATGGCAACACACCCACGCGTTGAAAGCCAATGATTCCGGTACGCTCATCATCGATCGCGTAAAATTTGAGGGAAAAAACCGTATTTACACGCTTTTACTCTGCCTTCCCATTGCACTGATGTTTTTGCTGCGCAAACCGCCTTATCATCGATGGCTATCGGCCCGATAGATCCCATCCATCACAACCACATGGGGCAAGGTCACCAAAGACAACAAAACAAAGCCCAAGCCCAAGTGATGCATCACATCAAACTGCGCTGAAACCACCCAAGCCAACATCGCCAAAATACCCAACGGCAGAAAATCTTTGAGAATACCCAAGATGGACTTGGGCCGTTGATGTCTAATATACAAAACCTGATACCGCATCGATTGCGCCGAATGCCACAGACAAAAAACAACCACAAAACCCAACACCAAGGGGGTTAGCCAATACCAGATGGTAACCAAAGCCCACTGCAGTATAAATTGCCCCTTGTGTTCAACTTTTCTGCGCCACAAAATCAACGCGTAGAACAAGCCAAACACCAATACCAAAACCATCCACGAGGCATTGCTCATGGTACCCCAATCCATTGGGAGGTTTTGATGGCCACCCATCATTTCCGCAAAAATACCCACCGCTTCTCTGGCGTGTTTCAGCATTGGAAATAGCAACAACCAAAGTCCCCACAACAGTGATTCCGGGGCACGCCAACTATCCGACAAAAAATTCGACTGTCCGAAGTGATGCATAGAAATGACCAAAAATGCGAGCAAGGCAACGATCGGTAACCATTGCCAAACAAGGGCATAAAGCGCCATGCAACCCAGGTAGAAGAAGAGAAATTTCACGCTGCCCCAGAGCGATTTGTTGGGACGATAATAAAAATCATTGCCCCCGTGCGGCACGCCAATCAAGACCAAGGCCAAGACCGCGAAGACCGTCAAAAAAGTTGCACTTGGGCCCCAAATGGCCACCACCAATATCAAAGACGCTTGAAATGCAGTTTGCAACCAAAAAAAGGGGTGATTGACCGACCTCAAATTTGCGTCAACGTTTTGCATATTGGAACACGGCTTTTAGAAACCAAGCAATTTGAAGCTGTGAAAATATGCGTATTTCCTCCCAGATAGCGGTTTTTTCATCGAGGAATTTCAGCACCAACCGAGCGGGTAGTTTGTTGAACAATCGCTCAAAAATATCCTTTCCCCTGTGTGGATTCTCTTCCAGCATTTGCAAAAGCAGGGCATCATAGAATCGGAATCGACGTTTTCGGTAAATTCTTGGAAGTAAATTCCCCGTTTTCAGTGCCCGGGCAATTTGCAAGGCGTGGTTGCGCATGGTTAAAAACCCATACCCCGTTGTGGGTTTTAAGGCACCCGCTGAAATGCCAATTTCGATGATCCGCGCACCAGCGTTGTGATGGGATTCCAATTGATTGAAGGCGGGACTCATGGGAATCGCATCGCACTCGACCTCAAAAACCTCAACTTCCCAACCTCTTTCCAGACAAATTTGCTGTAAAATGGCTTCGCCTTCTTCTTTCAACAATCGCTCAGGATGAAACTGGGTCACTTCCAACAGACCCTCATGACTGTTTAGTGGAAGCACATATAGAAAGCGGGTAGAATTTGACTGTGGAATCGAAAAATCCATGAGTGTTGCAGCATTCGCTTCCCAAGTTTGGTTGATTAGCCTCACCCGCCAACCAACAAATGATTGCCATAGTGCGATATCCCCCAATTTGATCTTCGAATTCCATTGGCCGCTACCAAAAAAATAGTCAGCGGTCAAATTGTGCTGATTCGTTTGAACATTAACGCGTTTTTCCACCGCGGTTGCTTGATTCACCCATTCGTTGAGCCAAAAGACATTTGTATTCTTCAACAAAGCCTCGCGCATCCCACGGTAGAAACCCTCGCTCCGTGCATGGCAGTATTGATAAGGCGCGATAGACTGCACATTGCCTTGTACCTTCAACGATGGCCACTTCGCATCCACAAAAGAAAAATTGTGTTCCCCAGCTTTGCCCCAAAAACACCATGTGCGGTCGTTTGCTTTGTTTGCATCACCTTCGATAATTAACAATTGATCGACTTCCAACAACCCTGCTTCATTAAGGGAGTGAGCCAACCAAAGTCCTGAAGCGCCAGCGCCTTGAATGATATATCGGAAGTGATTTTGCACGAGACTTTCAAAACAAACCCAAAAACACCACAATTGTTTAATTTTCAAAAGTTCTCCGAAAGTTTATTTCATGCTTCCCACAAACACAATTCCCGGAAAAATGGTGCAAAAAATGTTGAACGATGTGAAAACAAGGTGGGTATTTCGTGGCTAACTTCGTAACATGAAATTTTTCATCGACACCGCCAACTTGGCGCAAATCAAAGAAGCCAATGACCTCGGCATTTTGGACGGGGTTACCACCAATCCAAGTTTGATGGCCAAAGAGGGCATCTTCAGCGAAGAAGCCGTTTTGAACCATTACAAAACCATTTGCGAAATGGTTGATGGCGATGTGAGCGCAGAGGTAATCAGCACAGATTACGATGGCATGGTGAAGGAAGGTGAAAAATTAGCAGCCCTCCACCCCAACATCGTGGTGAAAGTCCCCATGATCAAAGACGGTATCAAAGCCATCAAATATTTTTCTGATCGCGGTATTCGTACCAATTGTACCTTGGTGTTTAGCGCTGGGCAGGCAATTTTGGCGGCAAAAGCAGGGGCCACTTACCTGTCACCTTTCGTGGGTCGCATCGACGATCAAAACTGGGAAGGCATGGACCTGATTAAACAAATCGCCGAAATTTACGCAGTTCAAGGGTACGATACGGAAATTTTGGCCGCCAGCGTGCGTACGTCTTTACACATTGTTCAGTGTGCTCAACATGGTGCAGATGTGGTAACTTGTCCGCTTAGCGCCATCTTGGGATTATTGAAACATCCATTAACCGATATCGGTTTGGCTCAGTTTTTGGCTGACCATGCCAAAGGCAGCAGGTAATACCTATTTAAACAATTCATACAAAGGGCCGGTTTATCAAGCCGGCCTTTTCTTTTTCTCGCATTTACACCGTAATTTTGTTGAAGAATTCTCTTGCCAAACCTAAACTTAGTTATACTTTCTTTGTTGAACTTCATATGATAGTAACCCTACGCCAAATGCAATATGTGATTTCTGTAGCAAAACATGGTAGTTTCTCAAAAGCAGCAGACGAGTGTGCCGCCGACCAAAGCACAGTTAGTCAACAAATTAAAACTTTTGAAGACCGAATGAACACCAATATTTTCGACAGAAGTACACTACCCATTACGGTTACCGACAAAGGAAAAGAAATCGTAGAGCAATGTGAGGCGATTATCGCACAAGTGGAGGAAATGATTGCTCCGTTTAAGAAAAAGAAGAGTATTTAAGCGAGAATGGGATCAAATCCCCACCACTTTGCTTCTTCTCTCCATAAACACAATATCGCGCCAGAGTCCGTTGCGCATTTGACCGATTCTTTCACGGAATCCAATCACACGGAAACCGTGCTTCTCATGCAACTTCAAACTTGCCTCGTTTTCCGGAAATATGCCAGATTGCAAAGTCCACAAGCCCGCGTTTTCTGACGTTTCGATACAATTGGCCATTAGTGCATCGCCGAGGCCAATACCATGTGCTGAATTGTCTATGTAAATACTCAATTCCGCTACACCACTAAATACCACCCGAGAACTGATTGGACTCAACGCCACCCAGCCCAAAACCCGTTTGTTCTCCGCTGATCGGACAACGAATCTTCCAACTTGAAGATGTTTTTTATCCCAATTTTCCCATGTGGCCGCTTCAGTGTCGTAGGTTGCATTCCCGCCTTCAATCCCTTGTTCAAAAATCAACGCAACGGAAGCATAATCTTCCGCTGACATTGTATCCAAGTAATACCCGATAGGGGGCTGGGGATTGCGGTCCATCATACATCAATATTGTTCTTTGCTATTCGGAAAATTAACGGATTTCACATCGCTGATGTAATTCTCAACTGCCCCTTTCATCAAATCGTACAAGTTGGCGTAGCGCCGAAGAAACCGTGGAGAAAACTCATTGGTGATACCCAACATATCGTGAACCACCAATACTTGTCCATCAACCCCACTACCCGCCCCAATACCAATGACTGGAATGGTTAAATTCTCTGCAACCCGCTTCGCCAAATCGGCAGGGATTTTCTCCAGTACAATTGCAAAACAACCCGCCTCTTCCAACATTTTACTGTCGCGTATGAGCTTATCGGCTTCTGCATCCTCCGTGGCCCGCACGGTGTAGGTTCCAAATTTATAAATACTCTGTGGTGTTAAGCCCAAATGTCCCATCACAGGCACACCCGCCGTTAAAATTCGCTTGATACTCTCCAAAATCTCTTCACCGCCTTCCATTTTGATGGCATGGGCACCACTTTCTTTCATGATGCGAATGGTTGATGCAAGGGCTTCTTTGCTGTTGCCCTGATAACTACCAAATGGCAAATCCACAACCACGAGGGCACGATTCACGCCCCTTACCACAGAACTCGCATGATAAATCATTTGATCCAGCGTAATGGGTAAAGTTGTTTCATGTCCCGCCATCACATTCGATGCACTATCGCCGACCAAAATCACATCGATTCCGGCTTGGTCAACCACGCGAGCCATAGAGAAATCGTAGGCCGTTAGCATGGAAATTTTCTCACCGCGCGACTTCATTTCGTGAAGCACATGGGTGGTTACCTTCTTTTCTTCTTTTTTGTGTATGCTCATGGCTTTTTTCCCCTCTTAGTTTCGATGAAATCGCGATGAAATATTCCAAATTTCACTGCAAATGAAGCATCTTTGTAAGAATTCAAAAACAAAAGTAGGATTATTTCCAAATGAAACAGCAATTGCAGCAGTACAGAAACCGCCTCTTCCCATTCGCCATGATTCTGATGGCTCTTTTTACTGCCTGTGAAAATGAAGTCTATATCAATGCCGATTACAAAGAGACCATTGTCATTTATGGCCTTTTGGATCCGCAAGACAGCATCCAATACATCAAAATCAACAAAGCTTACCTCAATGAAAACATTGGGGCATTAGAGGCTGCCAAAATATCCGACAGTTTGTATTTGGATTCTACGCATGTTGAATTGAAACGACTGTCAAACGGACAGATTATCGTTTGCAACCCGGAGGAAGGGCCGACGAAAGATTCAGGCATCTTCGCCAACAACAAGAACATTCTATGGGTAACCCGCGAAAAAATCTACCCCAATGAGGAGTACGAAATCACGGTAACCAACCCGTTGACAAAAACCAAAGCGGTATCCACCACAAAAACTGTGGGAAGCACGAAAATTAGATCGCCATTTATTGACCAAACCAACGTATTCAGTGTAGGCCCCGAATACTTGACCATTTCCTATGTAGCCGCACCCAATGCCTATGCTTATGATGCCCGCTTTCATGTGTATTATGAAGAAATCAACACGGGCGACACCAATGCCAAAGAAACCAAAATGGCCACTTGGAGGGTGGTGAACAATTATTTGGTTGGCAACAACACCGCTCCGATGCGTCAGGTTCCGCGCTTGAGTTTTCTTCAATTTTTACAATCCAACATCACTGCTGCGCCCAATTTAAAACATCGCATCAAATGGGTAGGACTTACCCTTTACGCAGGAAACCAAACCCTTGTCGATTACATTTCGGTGAATGAGCCCAGCCTTGGCATCGTACAGAAGCAAGCAGAATACACCAATATTACCGGCGGATACGGATTGTTCGCCTCAAGATCCACCTCCAAAGTATGGGGTGTACCGATCGATGCGGCATCCATTGTGTATTTGCAAAAGCACGAACTCACCAAAGCGCTGAATTTCGTTCGATAAAATCAGCAAAAACGACAGCCCCAAAGGGGTGTCGCACTGCCCAACCCTTACTTTTTGTCAGCATTTCTGCCATAACGACACCCTTAAACGGTGATTCTCGTAGTGGTACACGGATTGCTAATTCAGTGCAAATAGAACTTAAAAATCATGAGTAAAATAATTTGAATTGACTTAGGAACCACCAACAGCTGTGTAGCCGTTTTGGAAGGTAACGAACCCGTTGTAATTGCCAACAGTGAAGGTCGTAGAACCACCCCCTCTATTGTGGCATTTATGGACAATGGCAATGGTGAGCGCAAAGTGGGTGATTCTGCAAAACGTCAAGCCATCACCAACCCCCAACACACCATTCAATCGATCAAGCGATTCATGGGTGAAAAATATTCAAACATGACCACGGAAATTGGTCGTGTGCCTTACGAAGTTGTGAAAGGCGATAACGACACCCCACGTGTAACCATCGGCGACCGCAATTATACACCACAGGAAATCAGCGCCATGGTGCTTCAGAAAATGAAGAAAACGGCTGAAGACTATTTAGGTCAAGAGGTAACACGCGCCGTTATCACCGTACCTGCTTAT
>SXYY01000163.1 GCA_005788145.1 Bacteroidota bacterium | reverse complement strand
TCAAGATTACTCCTTGTTCGATTTTGGGTCTTCGTTCATTCCTTTGCGAATTTCGTTGCCAACATTGTTCTTGGCGTCTTGAAATTCTCTAACACCACGGCCTAAACCGCGCATCAGCTCAGGAATCTTTTTGCCGCCGAAAAGCAACAAAACGACTACCAAAATCCAAATCCACTCTTGTCCACCCATACCAAATACTAATAAATGAAAAGTGCTCATTGCCCTTCAAAAATACGATAAAACTACGAGGGATGCACCCTTTTTTCTACTTTGACACCAACCAGGTTGGATTCTCGACCTACCCCGTGATAAAAATATCTGATTTTAGGGGTGATTTGCTGATTTTACCCCTGTACCCAATTGGCTTTGTCCATCTGATTGAACTGCCATGGCGCACCATTGTTTTCCAAATTCGTAAACATGTTATTCAACTCGCTCGGCGCGGCACTCTTTTCCATCACCTGGTACTGGCGCATTTGAACAATGATATCTACTGGGTTGATGTTCACTGGACAAGCCTCGGCACAAGCATTACAAGTGGTACAGGCCCACAACTCTTCTGCCGATATATAGGAATGGAGGTCTTTGCCATCTTCGAAGCGACCTTCCACGGGTGTTCCTGCTTTTTTTGCGGCATCGATGCCATTTCCTACCTCTTCCAAACGATCGCGCGTGTCCATCATGACCTTTCTTGGCGATAACAGTTTACCGGTTTGGTTGGCTGGACAAACACTGCTACATCGACCACACTCGGTGCAAGTGTAAGCATCCATGAGGTTTTTCCATGTCAAATCTTGTACATCTTTGGCGCCAAAACCGCTGGGCGGTTCATATCCATCCGGCGGCTGCGCCGCCGGATCCATCATCAATTTAACCTCCGTAGTAACATAATCCAAGTTCTCGAAAGAACCCTTTGGCTTCAACGGCGTGTAATACACATTCGGAAAACTCATGATGATATGCCAATGTTTGCTGTAAGGCACATAATTCAAAAACACCACAATCCCCACAAAATGAAACCACCAACACACACGCTCAATCATGTGAACAGAACCATCGCTGAATCCATCAAAAAATCCCACCAAATACTGACTCACGGGAAAACTGCCATGCGCCTCCATCAATCCCCTGCTCACCAATACCTGCTCAGCCGCATTCATCTTCAACAATGCCCCCATCAACACTATCTCCACCACCAAAATAATCGTGGCATCTTTCATCGGCCATCCCTTCAATTCATTCATTTGCAATCGAGGTACCTTGGTCACAAACCTGCGGGCCAAAAACACCACACATGCAACCACAACACCTAGAGCCAAAATCTCAAAAAAGCCTATCGCCACATCATAAATCGATCCCAAATAATGCGCAAAAAACCGGTGCGTCCCCAACAATCCATCAATCAAAATCTCCAAAACCTCAATGTTGATTAACACAAAACCCACGTAAATCAATATGTGAAAAAATCCGGCTACCGGACGTTTAACCATCTTACTCTGTCCCATCGCCACCCACAGCATCTGCTTCCAGCGCGCAGCAGCATTGTCTGATAAATCCTGCTCCTTACCCAAAAAAATATTTCTGCGGATGAATTTCACCCGACCGGCGAATATCCAAATACCAATGCCCAAAATCAGGGCAAAAATCACTTGTGATAGGATTCCCATTGGTTGCGAAATTAATCAAATAACCGCATTCTATCCATTTCCAAAAGCAGATCACCCCGCAAATGTCCATTTTTACGGAATGCTGGGATTTACCAGCCCATACACATCCCCGTTCCCCTCCCAAAATGTGCACGCAATCCTCCGTACACCCACCGGATGCTTTCCCGCGTTGTCAATAAACGCCTGTAACCGATACCCATCCCCAACACAACCATGATTCAGCCAAGCTCCCCAGGGTACATCCACCAAACGTCCCGACAAATACAACTTCACCACACACACAGAATCATCCAACCTCGCCACCTCGTCTACCCGATAATCCATATCGCCCAAACCCCGATCCAAAAATCGAACCTGCTTGCCACTGCCGTCATTCACTGTAACCACCAACCGCAAATCTTGCGCTTGGAGCAGTTCCTTGCTCAATACAACCTCCGCCTCCGCCACAAATTCTGCCTCGTAGCGCTTCGATCCCAACGAATCCAACACCGACAAACAGACGGGGAAATACTGTTCGGTTGACATCGGTGTTTCGTGCATCTCGAGATCTCCCGACACAGAGGCTATTTCTGTGCGATACAAAGGCCGCTTTCCCTGGCCCCTCTTTGAAAAATGCATCACATGATATCCTGCACCCATCGCCTCGCGCACCAAATACGGAAATGCCTCCTGAATCCAAATCCGCAACATTGGGTCCATGCCCACCAAATTAACATAATAAAAATTATCGCCCCGAACATCCCCTAATCTCCGACGGAATAAGGCGTAATCATCCGTCTCCTCCCTGAAATAGCGAACCCGACCGCCCTGTTTTTGCCATGACTCAATGTCCCATCCCAACGCCTTGGCATGAAATTCCATGAAAAATGGCTCAAATCCATACACCCACATCTCCGACGAATCCCTCTCAAGAACGCCTTGATCTTGGATGAAATCCTCCTTGTGAAAATCGTTTAACCCCCATTGCTGAAAGGTGCGAACTGCCCCATCATAAGATTGATTGCCAAATTGCGCCACATGCCTGCGATCGACAATTAGTACATAGGTATTCACCAACAGCGTGAGTGCCAACAAAAACGCTTTCCATCGAATGCCCAACCATTCTTGGTCCATCCACCATGACACCGCCAATAGACCAAAAGGAAATGAAAATAGCAAAACTGAATCCTGAAAAACGGGTGCCCTGTAGATCGAATACGCAAAGGCAATGGCCATCGGCAACAGATAAAGCAACAACACAGTCGCCCATTCTTTGCGCGGCACGAAGCGCCCAATATTGGTAGCGACTGCCTCGCCCGTTCCCCCCAAACGCTGTGTGCGCATCCATACACGCACCAATAATCCAACCCCAATCAATGTCCAAAAAACCCAAATCCACACACTATATCCTATCGAATACAACAAATGCTTACCCAGGGTTGACCATGTTGGGACCGATAACCAGCCTGGACTTCCCACTTGCAAATGATGCATAAATATGCCAATCTGGTGTGCATAAAATGCCACCATCATCACCCAAGGCCACAAGTACCTTAACCAATATTTGGTTGGGAGCCATGACAAGCCCGCCACAAAAAGTAAACCCAATATCAATCCATTGAAATAGTGATTAGACGCGCCCAAATAACCCGCCAACGCCAGCAATAACATCGGCATTAGCAAATCCTTCATCCGCGGAGAATCGCCCCAACACAGTGCTACCCATCGCAACCAAACGTAAAATGCCCACAGTGCTAAAAGCAATCCAGACGCATACGGACGCGCAATCTCACTATACATTACTGGAAACTGCAATGTGGCCAGCATTGCGGCTGCCATCAAACCCGCCCACGGTCGATTCAACCGCATACCGATATGAATCATCAATATCACTGCGCCCACACCACAAAGCAAAAAAGGCAATTTTACCACCCATACCGCCGTCCCAAACCAATTCGTCCAATACCACAAAAACACCTGAACCAACATCGGATGTCCGTCATTCCAAACCACCCCATTGATCAAATCCCCCAACCCCGATACCTGCAAACGCATCAGCGCCGAGGTTTCGTCATTGGTCAAGGGCAGGGAAAACAACCACCCAAAGCGCAGCCCGATGGCCACCAAAACCACCGCTAATACACCATAAAAAAACCATTGTTGCGGACTCTTTACCAACGGATTCCTGCTATTTGGTCCGCCCGCCATAATTACTCAGATATCATTCGCACCACTTCAAAAACCTCAGCGTATCTGCGCGACACTTGCACACCCCTCATTCTCAATTGACTGCGCAAAAACTCTTCGTTGGCATAAGCTCTATGGGCTTGGCTGCGATACTTCGACAATGCCATAACCTTCGCCTGTGCATCCTCTTCGCTCACCACTTCAAACGCCGCTGTGTTGAAATTCAAATTATTCCACGGCAATTCATAGCAAAAAACATTGCAAAACTTGAATGCACGCAACGCCTCTTCTGCCATTGTTTTGTGATCTTGATGGATGTCGTGCAGACAAGGCATCAACACAGTATCAGGTTTCAACTCTTCGCGCAAACGAATCAAATCATCCAAAATTTCCTGTCTGCGGTAGTTGAATGTCCTCACCTCATAACGGTACAAAAACAAATTATCGGGTTTGATGCCCAGCGCTGCGGTCGCCTCTTTGACTTCATGAATGAGGATGTCTTTCGGAAAGCCCTCAATCACACTTTGTTCGCAAGCACTAAAGGCGGCATAATAGACCTTTTTACCCTCACGAATGAGTTTGGCAATGGTAGCACCACAGCCCAATTCCGCATCATCCGTATGCGGCGATAGCAATAAAATTGTGTTCCCTACCATAATGCTTTGTCTCGGTCTTTGCTTTTCTTCTTCAATTTTAACACTTCCCGCGGTAAATTTACCTTATAACTGCTTGATAATCCTTCTACCGAGACAATTACATACACTTCACCTTCGGTGTAATGGACTTCCACTTCTTCTCCTTTGAAAGAACCATCCAACACTTCCGCCAAATCGCCGGGCGCCAATCGAACCGTCATATCCTGCTGCTGAATTTGATATCCTTTTTCAATCAATCGCTGTATGAGGGAAACATCCTTTTCAGGAACCAACGCATCCTGACCGTTGTAACGCAAAAACTTCACCACCCCGGGCACTTGCAAGACCAAATCACGCTGAGTTTCCGTCGGTCTAACGAAAATGTATGCGTTGAAAAGGGGCATTTCTACCCATTTCTTCCTATCGCTCCACACCCTCAATGTGTTCACCAAAGGCAAATAATGTTCTATGTTTCTTTGTGTAAAATAGGCCGACACCTTTTTTTCTTGCCTACTCGCACAATAAATTACTTTCCAAGGATTTTTTTCTACACCCATTTGATATCAATAATTAAAAAAAGAATGATTCTTGGCGATACCCTCATATTCCGCCACCATTTTCTCAACGATTTCTGCAACTGTTTCTATGCGATCCAACCTCGCGCTAATCTGTCCGATTTCCAATTCTCCTTCTTCCAAATCCCCTTCAAACATGCCTCGCTTCGCTCGGCCCCTACCCAACAACAACTTCAATTCTTCAACATCTGCGCCGCGATCATAGGCGTCCATAACCGCCTGATAAAACGGATTCTTTAACAACCGTACTGGCGTGATTTCCTTTAATGTCAATGCTGTTGAACCCTCCACCGCCGCGATGATTTGCTCCTTAAAATGCTGATGAGCACTGCTTTCTAACGATGCTGCAAACCGACTGCCCACTTGAACGCCCGAGGCACCCAAGCAGATCGCCGCCGCCATCGTTCTACCACAGCCAATTCCACCCGCCGCGATGACCGGCACATCCACACAATCTACAATCATGGGAACCAAACACATCGTGGTCGTTTCCTCCCTGCCGTTATGTCCCCCCGCCTCAAAACCCTCAGCCACAATCGCATCTACACCAGCATCTTCACACTTCTTTGCAAATTTGGTATTCGCTACCACATGCACAACTGTGATGCCGCGCTCCTTCAACCACCCTGTGTATTTTGCCGGATTACCGGCGCTGGTAAAAACAATTTTTACCCCCTCTTCCACGATAATATCCAAATGTTGCTCAATATCTGGATACAACAAGGGCACATTCACCCCAAAGGGCTTATCAGTGGCCTGTTTACACTTTTGAATATGTTCACGCAATACATTGGGATACATGCTCCCACTGCCAATCAATCCCAAACCACCCGCATTGGAAACAGCGCTTGCCAATTCCCAACCACTGCACCAAATCATACCCCCTTGAATGATGGGATATTCAATCCCAAACAACTTACAAAGACTCGACTTATTGTGCATGGGTTCGATCAATTTAGAAGGCCCGATTATGCATCCACAACAACACCCATCGCCGAAAACTTCGCGATTCGCGCCTGAATTCTATTCTCAGCATCCATGTCGGCCAGCTCTGCCAAACACGAAAGCACCGCAGATTTTAATGAATCGTAAGCAGCCTGTGGATCGTGATGTGCTCCACCCAAGGGTTCTGGTACAATGCCATCAACCAATTTGTTCTGCAACATATCGGTCGCCGATAACTTCAACGCTTCCGCTGCACGCTCCTTCATTTCCCAAGTGCGCCACAAAATACTTGAGCAGCTTTCAGGACTAATTACACTGTACCAAGTATATTCCATCATCAACACACGGTCTCCCACACCAATGCCCAATGCACCGCCACTGGCACCTTCGCCAATTACAACGCAAATCACTGGCACTTTCAACACACTCATTTCCAACAAATTCCTGGCGATGGCTTCTCCCTGTCCGCGCTCTTCAGCTTCCAACCCGGGCGATGCACCCGGTGTATCAATCAATGTCAAAATGGGCACATTGAATTTCTCCGCCAACTTCATCAACCGCAATGCCTTGCGATATCCCTCTGGATTTGGCATACCAAAGTTTCGCAACTGTCGCTGTTTGGTATTTCTACCCTTTTGCTGACCAATTATCATGAACGGTTTGCCATCAATGTTCGCGAAACCACCCACAATGGCTTTGTCATCTTTTACATGCCGATCACCATGCAATTCGATAAAATCTGTGGCGATGTTTTCAATGTAATCCAATGTGTATGGACGGTCGGGGTGCCTACTGATTTGCACTTTCTGCCATCCTGAGAGGTTACCATATACGGTTTCCTTGGCTTCCTCAATTTTATTCTCCAAGTTAGACAGCATATCTGTCATGTCCAGTTTACCCTTTTCGTGGGTATCCTTGGCTTTCTCGAGTTGATCCATCAACTCAACTATGTCTTTTTCGAAATCGAACCAATTTTGATTTGCCATCGTATGCAAATAAATGAATTTATGGAGCAGTTTGACTCCACGGATGAAGAATTAAATATGAAAAGGGAAGATTAAACCCAATCCATGGCCATGGCGATGCCACCAAAGAAGGTAGGCAATCCAAGCCAGAAGGCTTCAGGTTGAAAAATCGTAAAGTAAGTAAGTGCCAAGCCGCTGATCACAGTGAGCGCCCAGTAGCCTTTGGTGTTACGCTTTTGAGTATTCATAATGATGCGAAGATACTGAGATTCACAAAACTACCCAAGCAGAATTTTATGACAACATGCGTTCGTCCCAAAATCGCACGAACCTACTGCCCCAATCAATATCCGCAGTATTTGATGTTAACTCCATTCCCAACGCAAGCCGAACCGCCTGCACAGGAAAATTAATCCCCGCCAATGCCAAAACAGAAGTGGTGCCCTGTAATCTCGGATTGATTTCAATTAGATGGGGAACTCCCTCCGAATCCTCCCTCCATTGCATACCAATGGGTCCATCCAACTCCATGGCTTGGGCCAACTGTATGCAAAATGCTATCAAGCCAAAATTGCGGTCCAATTTGCCTGCTACACTTATCCCTCCAATCATTTTATCCCTGGTTCTTGGTACACAAAACAGTGTTTTGCCCCCACTGCATAGCATATCTACAGAGTATTCAATACCGGATAGGTATGCACAAACCATCAATGGGATATCAAATTGTTTTGGCATTCGCAAAGTCCATTCCGATAGCGTCAGGGGTAAAATGCTTGCTTTCGTGCCGAGGAAATTTCCCCTCTCAATGTCATGAACGATTACACCAAAACCCCTACTTCCATTTCCACGAACAGGTTTGAAGCAAACCGTTTCGTGTTCCACTTGCAGGGTTTTCACCGCCTGAACAAAAGAGTCTAAATCATTAGAAATCGCGAAATCGGGAACCGGCAAACGCAGTTCACTGGCAATTTGCGCTGCCTTACCTTTATCGTTCGATACATCAATCCCCTTTGCATTGCTTACCACAACCTTAATGCCCTTGGTCTCAAAGCGCTCTTTATTGGCAGACAGAATTCCAAGCTCCCCGGTCGTTATCGGCAAGATGACATCCACAGAATAATTTTCACATGCCAACATTACCGCATCAAGATACGATTGCTCACTCTCACTCGATGCTACAACGAAAAACTCATCGCACAAAGCCTTGCCATAGGCGTGCTCATTGGTGTCTCCCGCAACAATAAACCATGAGGATTCGGCGCGCAAACAACGACAAATACCTGCAAAGCCCGGTGCACCGGCCCCGGAAGGAATTAAAACCGTAACCTTGTTTTCTTCAATCATGATCCCGCTGAAGAAATGTATTGACCCACTGGGGAGCGTTATTCAATTCAAAATCAATTCGCAAATGGATCTGAATATTTTGGATCTTTGGTAAATACTGGATCTGTCAGCATGCGCAAAAATGCTACCAACGCATCTTTTTCCTCTTGCGTAAAATTCATCTTTTTGGGCTGGCCATTTTTATCC
The DNA here is from genome assembly GCA_005788145.1 of Bacteroidota bacterium. Classification (GTDB taxonomy): domain Bacteria; phylum Bacteroidota; class Bacteroidia; order NS11-12g; family UBA955; genus UBA955. The sequence continues at coordinate 2,869 of SXYY01000163.1, read as the reverse complement.
TTCAAATTGGCATCCAAATTGGGATGGGCCTGAATCCCATGGCTGTAGTGATCAACCACAGCCTCCAAAGTGTTGAAGCGACCATCATGCATGTATGGTGCACTCAACTCAATGTTTCGCAAACTTGGAATCCGGAATTTTCCGTTCCCTTTTCCATTGTCGGCATAAGTCTTATCCAATCCTACGTTAGCGGTTCCCGCTACAGTTGGTGCACCATATGCCCCACCTGGATCATCAGGTGCACTAAAGTTACTTCCACTGTGACATTTGAAACAGCCCGTTCTCTCCGAGAAAAACAAGTCACGCCCCATTTTTTCTAACATGGAAAACTGAACCTGTCCCGAATTGGCTTCAACCATATCCATCTTTGAATTCATTGATACCATTGAAGACAAAAAGTGTGTTATGGCCAAGGAGATTTTTCTGCGTGTGATTTCGGGAGTACCAAAGGCTTGGTTAAACAGTGGACCGTAAAAGTCTGTGGCAGCCAATTTTTTCTCAAGCATTTCATCTGATTCCATGCCCATTTCTATGTGGTCAAATACCGGACGCAAACTCAAGTCCATGGTAGATTGAGCCCTAGAATCCCAAAACAAGTTGTTGAATTGAACCGGGTTGTTTATGCTCATGCTGTTTCGTTTGGTGGTTTTTCCGCCAAAACCGACACTCACCGGCATCCTATCACTGAATCCAATTGCCTGATGATGGCAACTTCCACAAGAAACGGTATTGTTCAAACTCATGCGCTTGTCGTAAAACAAAACTCTGCCCAACGTTGCGCTCGCGTTGCTAAACGTCATGGCCGCTTCTTCCATATCCGTATCTACATTTCCGCCGCTTCCCGGAAAGCCATTGGTAGCTTTAAATGCACGGAATTGCAACAAATCTTTTATACTCACATTGGCCCCAGAAGGAGACTTAAAATTCTCATAATCAAATGTTCCGATCAGATTGGGCTTCTTCAATTGATTAACAGCTATTGCATTATCACCATCACAGGCAACCATACCCAATGTAACGAGACCCGTTACCCCAACCAAAATGGCACCTGTTAATTGTCTGATATTCATGCTTCTTCTGACTTTAAATCGTGAAATTAAAACGAAATTAACGCTAAAGTTGTTTCAATAATCGCAAACCACCAGATTTTTTCTACGAAAATTGCAAATTACCAACCCACTTTGCCATTGACGAAGTAAATACCTGAGCTTTTCGTATGCTCGATTTTCACAACCGTTTAATACCCAAATAATTCGTTAATTTCTACCTCAACTACTTTGCCGTATTTGGCCAAGTCTGTTTTTCCAACGCGGGCACGATCTGCCACTACCACCAAAGCATATGGTTTGCCGCTCACCCTTTCCTTGTGGAAATTGGCGATGTCTGTCATTCCCAAGGTCGACATCTTGGCGTAGTTCACCATGTTGGGGACCACCGTTGAAAAGCCACGTTCAGTATTTATGTCGTACGTTCCAATGTAGGCAGAACGATCCAAACGGCTTGTTTCTAACTGATTTGCCAAACTTTTCTTTGCCAATTCAAACACCTCGGCATTCTGCGGCAAAAAAGTCAACAACTCATTCATCGCAACAACTGCATCGTGAAATTTGTCGGCTTGTGTTCCCACAAAACCCACCATGGAATTGTACTTTCCTTTACCCATTCCCGGACGATATACCGCATAGGTGCTGTAAGCCAAAGCCTTCGCCTCGCGGATATTCTGGAAAACCACACTGCTCATATCGCCCCCAAAATACTGGTTGAACGCCGATACCACAGGCGATTCCGACTCCGCCACAACCGAACCGCGCGAATACCAATTAATGCTCGCCTGAACTTGGTCGTAATGCGCAAAATAAACCACCGGTTGGGTGACTTCTCTCTCAACAAACAATTGACTCACCGACTTTGACTTATCCAATTGAAATGCCAACTCATGCTTGGTTTGATCCGCTGGCATTTGGTGATACTTCAACAAGGTAGTAGCTACGAGCGATTGCTCACGGCTTCCGTAATAATCGAGTGTATGCCTGATATTTTTCATGCCTTTGATCAATTTTACGAGATCAACAGCCTTGGATTTTTTCAATTCATCATTACTCAACACCCACTTTGAGGGGTTGTTAGAGCCATACATGGCATACGACAACAAAGCGCTTCGAACGGCAGCGGGATTCGATTTAGCATCTGAACGAGATTTCACCACATCTGCAATCATCGATTGATAAACCGCCTCATCCACCATTGGATTATTGATCAATTTTTCCAATAGCCAAACAACGGAATCAAAATGCTCTTCGGGACCATTCACACCAATCACAAAATGTTCATTTGTGCCATTTGCAGTGAAACTACATCCCCAACGGTAAAATGCCTGACTAATATCGGTAGCAGAATAACCATCCGTACCTACATAGGAAATGTAAGCTGGAATCAAATCTAACCATTTGTTGTGCCACTTGCCGTAATCATAGCGATAGGATAAGTTGAATAATCGATTGTCTTTGTTTTTCACATAACGCATCACCGCTGGACCAACATATTGTTTCGAGATCTCTTTGTTCAAGTCCACCAATTCCGGTTTGATTTGTTCCGACGGCAAGGCCAACCAATTCTTCACAAAGGCACTCTGCTTATCTCGGTTCAACTCCACAGAGTGAATCTCGGGCTTCTCTATTTTCTCCGATACTGGCTTATCGCCTTTGCGCTTGTAAATTACCACACGATCCACGTGCAAAAAAGCATTGGCAAAATCCACCAAATACTCTTTTTTCATCTCCTTCATCATGTTTAATTCGTTGTTTTTGTGGCGATAATCCTGGCCCTGAATGAAAGCGTCCTTCAGTAAAAAACACCGACTCTCATTTTC
>SXYY01000162.1 GCA_005788145.1 Bacteroidota bacterium | reverse complement strand
AAAAAGTCGTAATCTTCTTGCAAATTGGGGTTGTCTACAAAACATTCGAGCTCCAAATAAAGATTTCGTATATCACTTACACCCACCAAATCATCCTCTTGGAAGAGGTCCTTCAGGATGCCATCGTGGTACTGGAAAACGGTTTGAAGTGCTTCATGTGCCTGTCCCGTATTGTGATAACAATGGTGAATTACCTGCTCTAACGCATTGGTAGTCTTTCCCATAGCGCTAATTACAACCAATAAATTGCTGTTGCTGTGGCTTTGGATGATTTGGGCCACATTTTTCACACCTTGGGCATTTTGGACGGAGGCACCGCCGAATTTGAATATTTTCATTGAGCAGGAAGAGAGTCGGTTAATTCAGGTTTTTGTTGTTGCTTTGCAAAATAAATACCAATTGTCCTCATTCTTGATATGTCGTATTCTAAAGTTATCACCCTCGAACAGTACATTGTTGACCAACAGGCGCTTTACAAAGATGCCCAAGGTTCATTGAGTAAAATTTTCCGCTCTTTGGAGTTGGCTGCGAAGATGGTGAACCGCGATGTGCGCAAAGCGGGTTTGATTGATATTCTCGGAAACCAAGGTTCAACCAACATTCAGGGGGAAGACCAAAAGAAATTGGATGTAATCGCGAACGACATTTTTATTGCCGCATTGAGCAGAAGCGGAGAGGTGTGCATGATCATTTCTGAAGAGAATGATGACGTTTATTATGTGGAGGGTGCGGAGAATGAGAAATACATCGTTGCGATGGATCCATTGGATGGCAGTTCAAACATTGATGTGAACGCAAGCATTGGAACCATTTTCAGTATATACAGTCGGAAGAATCCCATGGCCAAGCCCACCATCGATGATTGCTTGCAAAAGGGAAAGCATCAGGTGGCAGCGGGGTATTTCATTTATGGTTCAAGTACCATGTTGGTCTACTCAACCGGTGTGGGTGTAAACGGATTTACCCTTGACGACAACATCCAAGAGTTTTGTTTGAGTCACCCCAACATTCAAACCCCTGCCGATGGCAAAATTTTCAGCGTAAACGAAGGCAATTTGGAGGATTTTCCGCAGGGTGTTCAAGATTATGTGGCGTTCTGTAAAATCAAAGACAAGGCGACAAATCGTCCTTATTCTGCGCGATACATTGGTTCTTTGATTGCCGATTTCCACCGCAATTTGTTGAAGGGAGGGATTTTTATCTACCCCCCGACAGAAAAATCGCCCAACGGAAAATTGCGTTTGATGTATGAGTGCAATACGATGGCTTTCATTGCTGAGCAGGCCGGTGGTGCCGCAAGTACTGGTTCAGAGCGTGTGTTGGATGTGAAGCCAACAGAATTACACCAACGCGTGCCAATGTTCGTGGGTTCTAAAAACATGGTGGATTTGGCTGTAGCGATGCTGAACGACGAGGTGGCTACTGCGGTTCTTGCATAATCATCTGAAGAATTTCTAGCGATTGGATGGTTTTGCCCGGGATTACATGGGTTTCGATATAATCGACGAGCTTACTCACCAACAATTTCCTGACACTTGCAGGGGCGTTTTTGATTTCGCCTGAAACGATTTGTGCCATCACTTCACAAGCAGTTGGGTCAATGATGTTGGAAGGTATGCTGCGTGATGTGGCCGTGCCTCCAGACAAAATATCGAGTCCCAAGGCAATGCTCTCGGCATTTAATTGTAAACCGTGTCCGGTGACCTCACAAAACTCAAACAGAAACTGAATGGGTAAAATGGGAAGTTCTTTGCATCCGTCGTTCAATTTTTGGAAGGTGGTTTTCGACGATTCAAAGAGCAATTCCTCGGGTTGCTCTTCGTGCAGCACATGGCTCAGTAACTCCAAGAAAAACCATCGCACCTGGTCGTGAATGGGGTAGTGACTGTAACCCCACCCTGAGACGAGCGAGACTTCTTTTGCCCGCATCATGCCTTTGTTTTGTTTGTGGAATACCACCTCCACCAATGTGCCCGGCTGAAACAACGAGTTTTTGTTGTGCTTGCCGTGAAGCCCTTGAATCAAAAAAGGCAGGAGTCCGAATTCCCGGGTAAACAGCTTCACCACCGCCGAATGATCGGTGTATGGGGTGCGTTTTACAACGATGGCTTCAGTTTTAACCATCATTAGTCTACCCAATCGGCCAAGAATAGGTTGGTATCGCGGGTGCCGTGATTTCTGCGGTTAGAACTGAAAATGAGCTGTTTGCGGTTGGGTGAAAACATCGGAAAAGCGTTGAACATACTTTCGTTGGTGATGCGCTCCAAGCCGGTACCATCTTCGTTGATCATGTACAATTGAAAATCGTAGCCACGTTTGCTGTGGTGGTTGCTTGAGAAGATGATTTTCTTTCCGCCGGGGTGATAAAAGGGCGCCCAGTTGGCCTTGCCAAGATGTGTTACTTGCTTCAAATCACTGCCATCGACGTTGCAGGTGTAGATTTCCATGTTGGTGGGTTCAACCAAACCGCGACTCAACAAATCCTTATACTTGGTGATTTCCTCTTCGGTCTGTGGTCGGCTTGCGCGGAAAACCAATTTCTTGGAATCGGGCGAGAAAAAAGCGCCACCATCGTAGCCCAAACCGGTTGTTACCTGTCGTTGGTTTCTGCCATCGATGTCCATAATCCACAACTCCAAGTCACCAGAACGTGTGCTGGTGAAAACAATGGATTTGCCATCGGGCGATACCGTTCCTTCGGCATCGTATCCAGGGGTGGTGGTCAGTTTTTGCGTAATGTTTCCCTTCAAATCAGCCACGTAAATGTCGAAATCGGGGTAGATGGCCCAAACATATTTGCCGTTGGATTCGGGGTTTGGCGGACAGGCACTGTCGCCCTCGTGGGTGCTCGCATACAAGATGTGTTTGTTGTCGGGCATGAAGTAAGAACACGTGGTTCTGCCCAATCCTGTGCTTACCATCGGACTTTTGCGTGTTGTGTCTTTGCCCATTTTCTTCACGGGCGATGTAAAGATCTGATCGCACTGAACACCCCATTGCTTGAAATTGCTTTGAAAGGTGATGGCTTTGCTGTCGAAACTCCAATAGGCTTCTGCGTTATCGCCGCCGAATGTCAACTGTCTGAGGTTTTTTAAATGGGGCTCGGCGGCGGGTTGAACGGTGGCTGCAGCATGGCTGTGGGTTTCGGTTTGGCCCAGCAGTGCGGTAGCACTGCTGGCCAAGGTAAAAGTAAGGAGTATGTGTTTCACTGTAAGTTCGGTTCTATCGCGATGGGCGGGATGTAGGATTTTCCCCTGCCTTTGATTTGGGTTAATAAGGTTCGGATGCGTGATTTTCTGATGGCCATTTTGTCTTCGGAGTGGCCTTCATTCATAGTCATTCTGGTCATGCGTTTTTGCAATTGGTGCAACTTGTGGAACCATTTGCCTTTGTCGTTTTTTTTGCTGCTCATGATGATGATTTTTTGGTTAGACATCGCATCGGAATACCGATTTGTTGTCTGCAAATTATTCAAAAAATCGAGAATTAAAAATGACATTACACCAAAGCAACAAAAAAAGCGAGGAAAGGTTATTGCAAAATTTCCCAAGCCATTTTTGGATAGCCTTTTCGTCCTTGGTCATCGTAAAAATCCACAAACTTCATCTTGATTATGGCATCGGGCGTTTTCAATAAATATACGCGGTTGGGTACCATCGTATATCGCTCAGCCGTTTGATCGTATTGTTTCCAATCGTAGCCAATCTCATCTTGTTTTTT
>SXYY01000030.1 GCA_005788145.1 Bacteroidota bacterium | reverse complement strand
TTTTGCAGAAATACAAGAGGCAGTGACACTGGGGGTGCATATTAACATTGATAACATTGCCATTTTGGAGCATTTCGGTAATGCCTACGGTGACAAGGTGCCATGTTGTATTCGATTGAATCCGCATATTATGGCCGGTGGACATAGCCATATTTCTGTTGGACATATTGATTCAAAGTTTGGCATATCCATTTACCAGCTGAGGCATGTGCTGCGCGTGGTAGAATCGTTGAACATACGCGTGAATGGTTTACATATGCATACAGGAAGCGATATCTTGGATGCGGATGTCTTTCTACGTGGTGCGGAACTCTTGTTTGATGCCGCCAGAAGTTTTCCAGACCTCGCGTTCATGGATTTTGGATCAGGTTTTAAAGTGGGTTACAAAAACGACGATATTGTCACGGATATTGAAGAAATAGGTGCGAAGATTTCTGATGCTTTTGACGTTTTTTGTCAAGAATACGGACGTGAACTAGAATTGTGGTTTGAACCGGGCAAATTTGTGGTTTCGGAGTCGGGTTCTCTCCTTGTAAAGGCAAATGTGATTAAGCAGACCACATCCACTGTTTTTGTGGGTGTAGATTCTGGTCAGAATCATTTGATTCGTCCGATGTTCTATGATGCGTATCACCACATTGAGAACATTTCGAATCCGGAGGGTGCCTCGCGTCTCTATAGTGTTGTAGGGTATATCTGTGAGACAGATACTTTGGGCTATGATCGAAAATTGCAAGAGGTTAGGGAAGGGGATGTATTGAGAATTTACAATACCGGTGCATATGGGTTTAGCATGAGCAACAATTACAATGCGCGATTGCGCCCAGCCGAGGTCTTGGTAAAAGATGGCAAGGCACACCTCATCAGAAAACGCGAGGTGTTGGATGATATCATCCGTAATGAGGTTGAAATTCCTGAGTTGATGTAAACAACAGGGGCGGCGAGAATCTCGCCGCCCCTGTTGTTTGAGCCATTATTCGCCTCCCGAAGAGATATGTCTCGTTTATTCGCAATTCTGGTTCAAGAAGTATTCGTACGTGCCGTCAACCGTGTCGTTCGAGTTGCGAATCTTACCGCGGACAATCTGAAACTGTACGCTCAAGATTTTTTGTCCGCCCGGATTCACCGATGCAAAAAATTTGTTCGGTACCATACTCAAAGAGAATTTGCCGTTCCCATTGTTCTTCATCGCCAACTGAGGTGCGGTAGCCACCTTCGTGATAGGAACGATTTGAAGGAAATCTGCAGCACCAGCACCAATTCGGGCTTTGGCAAAAACGTAGAAATCTTCTTTGTCTTTCAAAGTATCTTTTGTTTCCAAATTGCGGTCGTAAAGAATGGTCAATACATCACTCGCCCCAATAGACAATGTATCCTTTCTTGCCAATTTTGGAAACGGCGCTACCTTTTGTGGACCTACCACGGGAGGCGCCAAGTCAATTTTTAAATCTTCCGTCTTGTCTTCTCCTGCGGCCCCGCCGGTTCCGTCTTTCTTTTTCAACAACAAGCTAATGTCATTGTTGTACAACTCCGCTGCGGTTACCTCGTAAAATTGGGTGGGAACCATTCGATAAAAGTACAAGTCATTGCCTGCAGAGCGCATTTGTAAGGCATCGTTGCTTGCTTGCCAGGTTCCGTTATTCAGTGGGTGCCCTTTTGCATGCTCTTTTGGCGTCCATGTCCACATGTACAAGGGATCAGTTGTCCCAGCCAATTGTTGGCGATCGCATTTCTTGATATCAACCCAGATGGTGATGGAATCGTTTGGGTTGATGGGGTCAGGTGTAGCCCAAGCTTTTTGAGCAACCAACTTGCCCACACTCATCAACACAGCCGTAAAAACGAATAATAACTTTTTCATGTTGTGGCTTATTTGCGGTTAAACGTTAAATGATAACTCACGGTGCGCTTGCCACCGCAAATTTTGTTGTATTTCAATACCAAGAAATTGTCTTGTGGACGAACGGGACGAATCATTTTCATGCTGTTCTCGGTTGGACTCGCCGCATCGAAATGAACATAGCTGGGATACTCATCGTTGTCAAATGCCCACTTGCCTGTGGTGTTCTTGAACAATGAACTTCCGGCACCCGGGGTGATCGTGTAGCTACCGTTCTTGTCGAAGGAAATTTCCATCGGTGCGCCATCGATATAGGCTTCCGTTACATTTCTCAATGTATCACTCTCCACAAAAGCCAATTGTACATTCACATCGATTTGATCCACCCGACTCAAAATCCACTGGGTACTGATTCCATCGATTTGGTTTGCTTTGGGTCCCAAGACTTTTTTCTCGGGACGACAAGATGTTATGCCCAGTACCAAAACCATGGTCATTGCGGCAAGGTTAAATATGCGTTTCATTAGTTGCAACCTCCTGTTGGGTTAATTTCAAAAATCGTGGTTTTTTCGGTAATGGGGAACTGCAGTAAGAAACCGGGGCAGTCCCAACGATGTCCACGAACAAAAATATTCTGACTTTCTACGGCACCCAAACGTTTGATTTCTGGAGTGCGATCGCCTTGGAACAACAATTCAATTCTGCGTTGTGTCCTCGTTGCGTCAATGATCTGCTTCGCGGATGAACCGCTCGCAACCAATTTGCTATTGTCTGTGTAGGCGCGGGTGATGATTGCGTTGATATCGGCAGTGGCTGTGGCTAAATCGCCACCGCTTTTGGCCAAGGCCTCGGCGCGAATCAGGTGCATTTGTGTCAAGTGCAAAACAGGCACATTGAAGAATGGCGCATTGAACATTTCGCTTTTCACGAATTCATTCTGAGCACCCGCATTCACCACTGTTAGCAGTTTTAATCGCTTGTCAATCGCCAAGTCCACATTCAAATTCGCCCACAACTCGCGGGACATTTGACAAGTTGGGTTTCCAGGAGAGTAGTTGTCTGAATATCCGCCGCTCCGTTTGTCATTGATTCCGGTGCTCACAATCTTAAAAATGTGCTCACTCGCTGCATCAGCGGAGAAAACATTGACGGTATCGCTCAAAGTGTATTTCTTAGAATCGATGACACTGCCGGCGTAATTCGCGGCATCTGTGTATTTACCCATTTGAAAGTAAACATGCGCCAACAAAGCCTTTGCACTCATCTTGTCGGCGTAGTCGCCGTTTGATTCCGGCAAAACAGCTTCTGCATCTTTCAAATCGCTAAGAATGGCGTCGTAAGCCTCGGCCACGGTCAATCTCGGACTGGGCTTGGTAGATGCTGCTTTCACAATCGCAATGCCGGGATGATCATTCTTAGCAGAGTAACCATAAGGGTGGGCAAACATGCGAACCGCTGTAAAGTGACACAATCCACGTATGAACTTGATTTCACCAGTCATTCGGTCTTTGTCGGCCTGACTCAAATCGGCCACTTTATCCATGTTGTCCTGCACAAAGTTTGCACGGAAAATGGCGCGATACAAAATGCTGTAATAACCACCACAGGTACTGTTGAAGAACAATACGTTGTGGCTGTGGAGTTCACGCAAGTCATTGTTGTTGGGGCTGGCCAAGTTGTCTGACTGCATCTCGCTCATCATCTGTGAGAAGCCGCCGAAGGTGTTGGCCACTTCATTGTATGAAGCATTCAACAAACGTTGCAAATCATCCGTGGTTTTGATTGCATCATCCACCAACAATTCGTTGGGTGGGGGAGTCTCAATCATATTGTCGCAAGAAACCATCGCACCACCCATGATGGCCATCGATAGAAACAAAGCGAAGGAATGGAATAAGTTCTTTTTCATGATTAGAAGCTGAAGTTTAGGGCCACACTCACACTCTTTTCTTGGGGTGTGGTGAGGTAGGTGATACTGCCCGACATGTTACGGTCGGTTGGGTTTTCGAAATCGCGGGCGATTTCTGGATCGATACCTGTGTAGCGCGTCCAAGTCAACAAATTGGTTCCTACCAACATGATGCGTGCGGCATCAAACTTGGATTTTTTCAACCAAGCAGCAGGCAGTTTGTAACTAATGTTGATACTGCGCAAACGAATGTAAGATCCATCCTGCAACCACAAGTCGGTGTTGATCCAGGGAGTGGTTGATCCGTGGTTAAAGGTACTCAAGGTCATTTTGGGATACAGGGCGTCATCACCAGGATTCTGCCAACGATCCAAAACGCGACGATCCATGTTCCAATCGGTCATCAAACTCAATTGACGTTTCACTGAGCTTTCGAAAATGCTACCGCCCCAGTTGAAGTAGATATTGGCATTTAATTCCCAATTTTTGTATGAGATGGTGTTTGCCAAGTTTCCAAAAGCCTTGGGCAATACGTTACCCACAGCTACGCGATTGGCAGGGTCCCATTTGGTGGTTTGGTTGCCGTTCAAGTCGAAATAAACAGGGGCTCCTGTGGCGGGATCGACGTGTGAGAAACGTACCAAGAAGTTTGTACCCACTGGTTGATTCAGTACCACACGGGTATCGTTGGTTCCACCGCTGATCGCATCTGGTGTGTAAACACCAATGCTGGTAATTTCATTCACGTTACGGGCGATGCTGAAGTTGGTGGTCCAATTGGTGCGCTTCGTGCGGATGTTTACCGTTTTCAAGCTGAATTCAACCCCTTCGTTGGTAATGCCTCCCACGTTATCATAGAAACTACCGAAACCCGTTGAAACTGGAATCGAAACATTCATGATTACATCGCTGGTAACCTTGTTGTAGTAGGTTAATTCAGTGCTAATACGTCCTTTTGCAAAGGCCATTTCTATGCCCGCATCAAAGTTGACAGTGCTTTCCCATCGCAAATTGGGGTTTTCCAAACGCGAGGGCGCCAACTGAGGTTGTCCGTTATACTTTGGTAAGTTGCTACTTGGCGTAATGGTGCCCCATCGTGCATAGTTGTCGAAGTTTGCATTTCCGGATTTACCGATGCCCGCGCGAACCTTCATGAAGTTAATCCATTTGTATTGTTTCATGAACTGCTCTTCACTGAGTATATAGCCCACGGCTGCGGCAGGGAAGAAGCCATAACGGTTGTTGCGTCCGAAGCGTGAACTACCATCCCAACGACTGGTTAACTGGAAGTTTAATTTGTTTTTGTAGCTGTAGTTGAAACGGCCGAAGTAACTGATGAAGGCCCATTCATAAGGCGTTCTGCTGAATGCTTGCAGGGCCGTATCGGGGATCGCTACCTCGTCGATGGGTCCTGTAGCGTCGAAGTTCTCTACATATTTGCTCTTGGTGATGCTATGCTGAGATTCTGTACCGGCCATCGCACTTACGCTGTGGTTTTTGCTCAATTCCTTGTTCCATTGTGCGGTCAAGAATTGGTTGCGGTTCATGGTCCAACTGGGATACCACTTCGCGTTGCCGTTTTGTTGGTAATTGCTATTGTACATTCTGATCAATGCCGCTGGCTCATACAAGTATTCGTTGTAGTCCATGTAATCGATGCTGGTACTGTAGTTAACCGTCAAATTCTTGTTGACTTCATAGCTCACGTTCGCATTGTTGATTGATCGTACCTCGATGGTGCGCCAATTTTTCAAATCGCGGATGGTGTGCAATCCAACAGGTGTGATGTACGATTTGCTTGCGCTATCGTAAAGAGGGGACAGAGGGTAAATGGGCAACATGGTACTCATGGCAGATCCCAATCCGCCTGCCCAAGATGCATCCACGCGGGTGTTTGTGCCGCGGCTCAATGATTGCGATAACTGGATGTTCAATCCTTTGATTGGGCGATAGTCTAAGTTGATACGCTCAGAAACCCGGTTGTATTTGTTTCCGATGATGAAACTTCCATTGTCGTCCATCGACAAAATGCCCTTGACAGCGAAGTTTTTGCCCATGTAGTTGGTGGACAGGTTGTAGTTCTGTTTGAAGCCATGACCGATGACTTGGTCAATCCAGTTTGTGTGGTTTTTGGGGTCGTTGGCTTGGGCCCAGCTCATGCGAATGCCGTTCAATGACAAGTCGGGTGTTCCGGTTCTTCCGTCATTGTACCAAGCTTCTTCGTACAATTGAAGCCATTCTGGGGCAGAAAGCATGTCGGGTTTGCGTGTAGGGCTTGAACTTCCCCAACGAGCGCTAACATCGAATTTCAACCCTTGTTTGCGCGCACGCTTGGTGGTAATCAGAATTACCCCATTGGCACCACGCGATCCGTAGATGCTTGTAGCTGCGGCGTCTTTCAGGATTTCGATGTTTTCAATATCGTCTGGGTTGATGCTCGCCAAAGGGTTGTTGTTGAATCCACCACCCCAGTTAGAACCATTGGTTCTATTCATGAAGTAGTCCTGAGAAACAGGGATTCCATCCACCACATACAGTGGGTCACCGGCTGCAGAAATGGACGAAGCACCGCGTACGCGAATCAAAGAAGCCGATCCTGCCATACCGCTACCAACGATAACCTGCACACCCGCCGCTTTACCTTGCAAGGCCGCTTCGAAGGAGGGGGCTGGAATATCGGTAATTTCCTTGCCCGAGACGGTAGCAATAGAGCCAACTACATTGCGTCGACTCTGACGACCGTATCCAACAATGACTACATCGCCCATGCTAGAAACAGCCGTTTTTAGCGCAGCATCGAGGTTTGTGGTTTCGTTGATTTTGATTTCTACTTTGGCCAATACATCCTCCATTTGGTCTTTGGAGAAAATGACGTTGTAAGTTCCTGGGGCGATACCACTGATGTTGTATGAACCGTTGGCCAATGATTTGGCTTTGAAATCGGTTTTGTACACCTCAATGGTGACCCCTTCAATGGGCTTTTTGGTCGACTCATCGGTCACCAAACCAGCCAAGGATCCTGTTTGCGCAAAAGCCGATACTGCGCCAAACAGAGCAATGGCAGCAGATATAATGGCCTTACGCGTGGGTATCAATGTAAACATAGGCTTAATTTAGGGTGGCAATATAAAGAAAATTTAAATAAGTGTCAATTCTACAATTACAAAAAGTGTCAATATGACGATTTAGTTTTTGGTTGCCCGTGGGATGTGCTCAAACAGCAGAAAACGAGTCCGTTGAAATGACCCTATCGATACGAATTAATTCGCGGTTTTTTCGTCTATGGGGTAAAAGTGCAATACCGGCCTGAAGCCAACATGGTTGCTTCGATGGTTGCTTTGCATGAAAAAAACCGACATCGGATCGAGGTAGTAAAAATCCTGTGCCCATGAGCCACCCTTGATTGCATAATGCTGTTTCAGGGATTCTGCGTCAACCAAATAATCCTTAAAATCAAAAACGTTCACTTGCTGATAGGCATTTTCGATCAGTTGTCCATTTGTGTTGAGTATGGTTGTTTTGTTGTTGAATAAATGTCCGTAGGCTGGTGTGGATGTCCATTCGGCCACATTTCCAATGAGATGGGATACGTTGGGGTAGGGTTTGGCTGGGATTTGCTCGGAAGGCAGGGGCTTCAATAAGGTTTCCGATAGTTCATTTTGGATGTTTAAACCCCGCGTTGTTTTTGTACCTGCAAAGGCAACAGGGATGTTCTTGTTTTCCTGATGACGGATAAAAGTGAACAACCCACCGCCCATTTTTTGGTTGTTGCGAAAATAGGTTCCAGCAATTTCATCCTTGCCCACCCCAATTTGACTGGGTTGTTGTATGCTCATTTCGTATAAACACATCCATTCGGCAGCGGTTGGGAGTTCTGCAATTACCATAAGCCCCACTTTTTTCAACGCATCTTGGAGCGAAGCGTATTCGGGAGATGTATTTAGTTCGTGGGTTAACCACTGGCAGTAGGCCGTTGCTTGCAACTGACTCACCCCCACAACTGGGTATTGGTCGTAGGTATTTGCCTGAAAATAAAGCCAAGTATATGGGATAGTGACCGCGGATCGCTCGGCAGTGGCCGCGAATGGAGCCCAAACACTGGTATCGGGTTTGATTTGCGACACGGTAAACCCCAGGTTGTCCTTGATCCATTGACTGTCCCGCAAAAAGTCTTTGTATTCCCTGTTGGTGATT
>SXYY01000161.1 GCA_005788145.1 Bacteroidota bacterium | reverse complement strand
AGGCTCTTTGTCGTCGAAGTTGGTGAATGGATATTCCAAGGGGTATTTGCGCAAGGCGATGGAGGGGCTGGTGCCTGAGTCGGTCTTGTGGCGGGTAGATAAAAAAGGATTCACCGTTCCGGCATCGTCGATGACTTTGTCAGCAATGACGCATTGGGAGAAATGGATTCTGTTGGACCGCCTAGACAGTATTTCCGGGCGCGGGCAGCGCCAAAAGGCGCTCGCCCGCGCCCGGAAAATCGCGCAAACGAACGAAATGCAAGCACAGAAATCCACCACGCATCGCAAACTATCCCCAAAAGAAGATGCCTTGATCGCCCAACTCTTTCGGTGGGCAGCCGTGGGTTGCTTCCTTGATGTTCTTCATCCCAATACACCCCAATCATGAAACAAACCGACGGTGGCCCCATAAAAACCTTTTTGTGGCAGATGGCAAAAGCCTTGCTCGCCGCCATGGTTGTGATTGTTTATTCCAGGGGGATGGGTGCCTACGGAAGGGGAGCGCTTTCCATTCTTTTGCTTAATCTGCAGCTTGTACTCATGGTGAGTGAACTGTTTGCTGGCGGCGCACTGGCAAATTTGCTGTCAAAATTTCCTGCCAAACGAATCCTGCCTAGCGCTTGGACCTTTTTGCTGTTGGTGCTCATCATTGGCTACTTGGTTGGCTGGTTTTGTTATGTATTGCCCAATCAAGGCAACTTGCCACTGAATTTAGACCACCCCAATATCATCATCCTCAATTTGTTGTTCTTTCAAGGCCTGTTTCTGGGTTCTTTGGGTATTCAGTACAACATTTATCAAGTGAAAGGTTGGGTGCAGCAACGCAACCAATTACAAGTTGGGCTGGAAGTACTGAAACTAATGGGAATAGCCTTGTGTTTTGAGGCTATGTATGGATTTGTTTTTCCCAAAATGGATGCCATTGAACTTTCTGGGAAATCCGCCATTCAAATTCCAACTGACCAAACCCTGCATTACGTGAGTGGATTCAACGAAACTGCCGTGCTCTGGATTCTGGTATATGCCTCCGGTTTGGTGTGTTTGATTTCTTTGGGTGTCATTTTGAGACAAAGGCGTGCCGCATCCAGAACCCAAAACGAAAATTTGGCGCAGAACAATTCCATCCTACCGCCCAAGAAAATGTTCTCCAGTGGTTTTATGTCGCAGGCAGGCCACATATTGTTGTTTTTGCTGTATCGTTTGCCCTTATGGTGGGTTGCCGATGAATTTGGTAACGCGGAAGCTGGGGTATTGGCGAACGCGCTCCTGATGGCCGATACCATTTGGATTTTTGCCAACTCATTCGGTACCATTTTGCATTCGCGGATGCTGCGTTGGGGTGCGCGCAAATCGAAATTTGGAAAATTGCTGGCCTTTTATGTTTTGATTGCCGGCCTAGGTACTTTGGTTGCGATCATAGGGGCCTGGCTGCTTCCGCCATCCCTCTATGTTTGTGTTTTTGGGAGCACGTTTTCTACCTTAAAAGAAACTTTTGCTTTGATCTCACCGGCGGTCTTGTTTTTGGGGCTTTCGGCGCCTATCGGACATTACCTTCACGCACAAAATCGTTTCAAGGAACTCATTTTGAGCTATGGATTGTCTTTATTGACGCTATTTCTCTGCTGGCATACAGTCGATGTACTCGCTACACAAGGGTTATCCCCTGGAAACAGTGGTGAGTCTTTGCAATATGGTGATCGCATGTTGTTGAATATCTTGTATCACTCAGGGAAATTGATGGCGGTGAATTTGGCGTTTTTTGTCCTCTTTTTGTGTAATTACCTGCAGGTTCGAAAGGATATAAAATGGCCGTTTATTTCGCTGTTGGTGAGGAGGTTGCTGAAGCGCACATCGTCAAAATAAACGGTACTTCTTGTATACTATTTGGAACACTGCCCCCGTGTGTTGAGTGAACTAAAAGGATAAGTCCTATTTTTGCCTCACTTAACGTAATAACAGACCATTATGTCAACCCCTAACAACGGTGGAACTCCGAGATACAATCCGCTTGAGAGCATGCAGAGACGCTTCGATGAAGCGAAAGAGAAATTAGGATTGGACGATCAATTTGCGAATGTTTTGCGTGTCCCCGACAAAGTGGTGGCTGCAAACATTCCAGTAACCATGGATGATGGTGCCATTCGCGTTTTTGAAGCTTACCGTGTTGTACATAGTGTGCATTTGGGTCCTTCAAAAGGCGGAATTCGCTACAGCATGGATGTTCACTTGGATGAGGTGAAGGCCTTGGCTGCATGGATGACTTGGAAGTGCGCGGTTGTGAATGTGCCTTATGGCGGTGCAAAAGGAGGTATCAAATGTGATCCCCGCAGCATGAGCAAAGGCGAGTTGGAGCGTTTGACCCGGGGTTATACTTTGGCCATGCGCAATGTATTCGGTCCAGACAAAGACATTCCTGCGCCAGATATGGGCACCAGTGCCCAAGAAATGGCTTGGATTGTGGATGAGTTTTCAAAAATTTCAGGTCACAACGCCTATGCAGTGGTTACCGGTAAACCATTGGTTTTGGGCGGTAGCTTGGGTCGCGTTGAGGCAACAGGTCGCGGCGTAATGGTGAGTACCCGTAGCGCCATGGCAAAATTGGGATTGAATCCCACGCAAACTACCTGCGTGGTGCAAGGTTTCGGTAATGTTGGAAGTATATCAGCGAAATTGATTGCCCAACTGGGTGTGAAAATCGTGGCGATTTCTGATGTGACCGGTGGCTATTACAACCCCGAAGGAATCGATGTTAATGCGGCCATCGCTTATGTGGCGAACAGCGCGAGCAGAAGTTTGGATGGATATACCGGTGGAAGCAAAGTGACCAATGCCGAATTGTTGGAGTTGCCTTGCGATATTTTGGTTCCCGCTGCGATGGAAGATCAAATCACACCCGAAAATGCTGCGCGTATCAAGGCGAAAATGATTGTTGAAGGTGCGAACGGACCTACAACAGCTGAAGCAGATTCGATATTGAACGACAAAGGCATTTTGGTGGTGCCTGATATTTTGGCGAACGCCGGTGGTGTAACGGTTTCCTACTTTGAGTGGGTGCAGAACCGTTTGGGTTACTACTGGACAGAAGAGCGCGTAAACCGTCGTGCAGACCGCGCCATGAAGCAGGCATTCGATAACGTCTATGCTACCGCAGAAAAGTATGGTGTGAACATGCGAATTGCCGCATATATCGTGGCTTTGGATAAAGTCGCTAGCACGTTGAAGTTGAGAGGGTCTTTCTAAGATGAGATTACACAGAGAAGGATTTACCATCATTTTCGTAACCACCTTGGTGTTGGCGATTTTGAACTTTGGTGTTCAATGGTTGCTGGGAGAAGGCTTGGTTTCCCAAATCATATTGGGGTTGTCGCTATTTTTCTTCATCATGGTTGTTCAGTTTTTTCGCAACCCTTCAAGAACTACTCCGAAAGGAGAGGGTCTGATCATCGCGCCTGCTGATGGCAAAGTGGTGGTGATTGAAAACGTGGAAGAAGGAGAGTACTTCAAAGACCAACGCAAACAAGTGTCGATTTTCATGTCGCCCATCAACGTGCATGTAAACCGTGCACCTGTTTCGGGTAAGGTGTTGTATCAGAAATATTTTCCAGGAAAGTATTTGGTGGCATGGCATCCCAAAAGCAGTACAGAAAATGAGCGTACCACAGTGGTGATGGAGGAGAATGGCAAACAGATTTTGTTCCGTCAGATTGCTGGTGCACTGGCCCGCAGGATTGTGTGCTATGCAAAGCCCGGGCAAGCCTATGAAAAAGGCGATGAATACGGATTCATTAAGTTTGGTTCTCGCATTGATTTGTATTTGCCTTTGGATGCTGAGATTTTGGTGGAATTGGATCAAAAAACGGTAGGGGGAGAGACCATCATAGCGAAGTGGTAATTTTGCGTACGGTTTTGTATCTTTGTATAAACGAATAAAAATTATGAAAAAAATCATTGCTTTCGGATTGTTGATTGCGGGTTTCGCAATCGCTTCTCAGGCCCAAACTGCGGGCGAAAATGCCAATACTACGCCTGCTATTGAAGTAGCACAGGTGGCCCCTGCAACTGCGGTTGCTCCAACAAAAGCTTGCTGCAAGAAAGAAGGTGCTGCTGCAGGTTGCAGCAAAGCGGGTGCTGCCAACGGTGAGGTAAAAGCTTGTTGCAAAAAAGAAGGATCTTCTGCATCTGCATCAGCAGCTCCTGCCATGGCCCCAAAGGCGGCTTGTGGTGGTTCTGCCGAACACAAATGTGCCGGACATGGTGATGCTTCTGCATCTGCTTCTTCATCAGCGGCTGTTGCTGCGCCCATTGCTGCTCCAGGTTCTGCACCTGTAAAGAAGGCCTGCGCGGGTGGTGCCGAAGGGAAGCCTTGCTGCAGCAAGAAGTAAGTCACGTTATTTTTAATTGAAACAATTTGATTTGGGTGTTTGCCAATTTGGTGGACACCCAAATTTATTTTTGGGAGGTGTGATATTCCCTCCCGGATATGGTTTCTGTGTTGTTCCTTTGCAGTTGCGATGGACAAAGGATTTCGTAGAATCGCTTTCACAATCATGGGGCTTACAGCCCTGACCGTGATTTCGGTGGGTGTTTACCTGTGGTACAATTTTAATGCCCGCAGCCGCTTGGTGCTGGTGGTTCCATCTACAGCGCAATGGTTTTTTCATGTGCAAACCAAATTGTTGCGTGGCGATTTTTCAGGTTCTACCAAGGCTCCTGAAGGTATTGATTTACTCATGGGAACTGTATCAAAGCTCCCCATTTTCCGAGGGGTGAAAGACGCCGGAGAACCGGGAATTGCGCTGTATTCAGATGTGGTTTCATTTGGTATGCAAGAGGGACAGTTTTTGGCATTGTCAATTACCTCTGAAGAGCGGTTTAAATCGTTCATGCAATCATTGAAAAAACGGAATATGCTAAAAGGCGGGATCGATAAGGGTCGGTATTTTTATGCAGAGTTTCCATCGGGCAAGGCCTATGTGGCATTCAAATACAAAGCGCTCGTGATATTCAAGCCAAGCGATTCAATCAGCGATTATCATGTGGCTGAAAAAGCATTTGATCAAGTTTTTGCGGAAAAAACCCACACGTTGATGCAGAATCCCGCTGTGCAAGCATTGTATGAAGGCGAACCTGAGGTAGTGTTTTATTCCACGGCACCGGCGTTTGGACTTTCTCAATCTATAGATTTTCCTGAGGTGAACGACCAGCAAGCAGCAAATAGTTTTGTGAAGTTTGCTTATCCTGGTAAGAAGGGAAATACCCCTGTTTCACCTTTGATGTTGGTGGCCAAAGTGGGTTACCCAGCGCAATTGGAATTGTGTATCGACAAGGAGAATCGCATGACCGCTCATACCGCCTTGGATTTGATGGCGAAAATATTGGATTTAAAAATACGAGAAATAGCAAAATGAATATTCAAGACCACCTTCGGGAAAGGATCATGATCATCGATGGGGCCATGGGCACGATGATTCAAAAACACAAATTGACTGAGGCCGATTATCGGGGCGAACGATTTGCCGATTTTGGACATTCTCTGCAGGGGAATAACGATTTGCTGGTATTGACTCAGCCACAAATTATTTTGGATATTCACAAGCAATTTTTGGCTGCGGGGGCGGATATCATTGAGACAAATACATTCAATGCCAATGCCATTTCCATGTTGGATTATCACATGGTGGATTTGGTGAAAGAATTGAATTCGGCGGCGGCCGCGCTTGCGCTGGCCGCCGCCGCCGAATACACCGCCTTAGATCCCTCAAAACCGAGGTATGTGGCCGGCTCCATCGGACCCACAAACAAAACAGCCAGCCTATCGCCCGATGTAAATAATCCTGGATTTAGGGCCGTATCGTTCGACGAGCTTGTAACATGCTACACCGAACAAACCGAAGCCCTTCTGGATGCAGGTGTGCACCTCATATTGGTCGAGACCGTGTTCGATACTCTTAATTGTAAAGCTGCATTGTTTGCCATCAATACAGTAAAAGAACAACGCGGCATCGATATCCCTGTCATGGTGAGCGGAACGATTACCGATAATTCCGGTAGGACGTTGAGCGGACAAACAGCAGAGGCATTTTGGATTTCCATATCCCATGGTAATTTGATGAGTGTGGGGCTGAATTGTGCCCTTGGTGCGCCGCAAATGCGTCCTTTTATTGAAGAAATGGCCCGTGTTGCATGGGTGCCTATCAGTTGCTACCCGAATGCGGGTTTGCCCAACGAATTTGGAGAGTATGATGACACGCCAGACGGTATGGCCGCCGTATTGGAAGACTGGTGTAGGGAAGGTTGGGTGAATATTGTTGGTGGTTGCTGTGGTACAACACCAGACCACATTCGGGCCATCGCCCGAGCCGCTGCGAAATACCCGCCAAGGCCCATTCCATCACATGTTTAAGTGTCGGTTTGACACTTCTAAAAACAATTTTTTTATCTCAAATCTCCGTATCTTTGCCCCATTATCATGGCTGACGTTCAAACTCAGAATTTGCTTGCAACATCATTTGATTTATTTGCAGGCCTAGAATCTACAAATCACGAACAAATCGTACTTTGTCAAGATCACGCTACTGGACTCAAGGCAATCATTGCCATTCACAACACTGTATTGGGCCCAGGTTTGGGAGGTACTCGTTTTTGGCATTATGCCCATGAGAAAGATGCCATCCGTGATGCAATGCGTTTATCACGCGGTATGACCTACAAAGCCTCTGTAGCAGGGTTGAATTTGGGTGGTGCCAAAGCAGTCATTATTGGTGATCCCAAGATGAAATCTGAAGCCTTGATGCGCAAATTCGGTCGTTTCGTTGAGAACTTAAACGGCAAATACATCACCGCAGAAGATGTCGGAACAACTACCCGAGATATGGAATATGTCAATATGGAAACCGACCACGTTGTGGGTTTGCCAGAAAGCATGGGTGGAGGTGGAGATCCGTCTCCGGTAACCGCCTACGGAACCTACATGGGAATCAAAGCTTCTGCCAAACAGGCATGGGGCAATGATAGCCTCGCAGGTCGCTCAGCCGCCGTTATGGGAATCGGCAAAGTGGGTATGCACTTGTTGGAATATTTACACAAAGAAGGTGTGAAGTTATACGTTGCTGATATCAATGATTCAGCATTGCAAGCGGCCGCCAGTCAATTCGGAGCCACCATTGTGAGCGGTGAAGACATGATTGGATTGGATGTCGATATTTTTGCTCCTTGTGCGTTGGGTGGAATCATCAACGATGCTACTTTGCCAAAATTGAAGTGTGCAATTGTTGCCGGTGCTGCTAACAACCAATTGGAAGATGAGAAAATTCACGGCGATGCATTGAAGGCCAAGGGAATTATTTACGCCCCTGACTTCGTGATTAATGCCGGTGGTTTGATCAATGTTTATTCTGAGTACAACGGATATGTTCGTGAAAACGCCATGTCTCAAACCGAGAATATCTATAACACGATTTTGGAAATCTACAAGAAATCTGAGCTTGAGAACGTGAACAACCAACAAGCGGCTATCCTGCATGCTGAGAAGCGTATTCACGATATGATGTTGGTTCACAGCACCTATTAATTGAAATTACTTCCTCGGTCCGAGGAAATTGGTACAAGGGGCGGCAATCGTGAGATTGCCGCCCCTTTTTTATTAACTTCGCCACATGTGGGCAACCAAACCCAAGTTTCGCGTTGAATGGAATCGCAACTCGAGTGCGGCAGCCATGGCCATGCTTTTGGTGGCTTTGGTCAATGCGTACTTATCGGTGAATGTGTCCGTTCCGTCTGGCGGACAGGATTCATGGAACCACTACCTCTATGCGCGCTGGGCATGGCAACATCCCACACTGCTCCTCGATCAGTGGGGTAAGCCTTTCTTTACTACCTTGGCGATGCCGTTCGCCCAATTGGGAATAGGGGCAGTTTTGTTTCTAAATCATCTCTGTGTTTTGGCCACCGCCTGGCTGTCCTACCTCACGGCACGTAAAATGGGCTTCAAAAACCCTTGGATGGTCATCTTCTTGTTTGCGTGGCAGCCCATCGTTTTGTCAAATGTACATTCCGTACTCACAGAACCTTCCAATGCTTTGGTGCTTGTTTGGATTTGCTATTTGTTTGTCGGGAATCGATGGAAAACAGCCATCATTGTTGCCTCGTTTCTGCCCGTGGTGCGCAGTGAGGGGTTCGTCCTTCTGGGAGCGATTCTTCTGTTCTTGGCGCTGAGAAACCGTTGGAAATATATGCCGCTGTCGGTGGTTGGTGTGCTTTTGTATGGGGTGGTTGGCGCGCTGATTAGTGGGAAATGGAATTGGCTTTTTTCAGAGAATCCTTATGTGCGACAGGAGATAGCGGGTGGTTTTGATGCCGGACATGGTAGCTTTTGGCATTACGCGATGCACCAAAAAGAGATCATGGGAATCATTGTGGCGGCATTGTGTTTGATTTCTCTCGTGTTGGTCGCGCTATATGTGGTCAAGCGCCTCAATCGCAAGACCCCAGCAAACAATAGTCAGATTGCCTTGTGGCTTTATTGGCCTTTGCTCGGATTTTTCTTTTTGGCGCACAGTATTTTGTGGTGGAAGGGTGCCATGGGCTCACACGGATTGCTGCGTGTTTTTATGACTGTTTCTCCCGTGATGGCTCTGTTGTCGATGTACAGTTTGGATTTGATCATGCGGGTGGAAATTCAGTTTCTCAATCGCTTGCTCAAAGCAACCGTTTCTGTGGGGATGTTCTTGTTGGCATTTCCGGGTGCTGGTTTGCCTTATCCATGGCAGTCGCAAGCGCAAAATGATGTGATATACAATGGGAATAACGATAACAAGCCCGTAGCCCAAGCCTTGCGTTGGATTGAAACATCGACCGAATACAAAAATGGCATTCTGGTTCATCAAATTCCTGCCATCAATGTGTTCAAGGACCTTGACCCTTGGGGTGCGGAATCTCAGTTGCATCCCACATCGCCCAATGGTGAGTGGATGAATGCCAAACCCGTGAACCAGTGGCCAAAAACCAGCAAAACACTTTCAATCTGGTCGGTGGATACCAAAGACAGTGGTGCCCAAGATTGGATGCCAAAAGGGTCAGTGATTTTGTGGGATAACTTTCATGCCCGTAGGGATGGCAATATGGGTCGCGCAGCCCTGTTATCGCTTAAAAAGTACCGAACCATTTACAGCGCTGGAATGTCGGATGCCGACACCACCAACGATGTGATTGTACGGGTGAAATTCCAAGATTAGGAAATTGGATTTTGGGTTAGTACCCAAACGCAGTTTATTTTATGGGTTCCAAATGTGGAATGAGGTCTACACAAATGGCCGTAAATGCCTTGTTCAATGCAATACAATCAGACACACTGCTGCTCAGGTGCGGTGTTACCCGTACGCCCCGAATGACTGGGTGGTCGATGCCCACAGTGAATATCCCAAATTTGTTCATCAATGTGTTGGCGAGTTCGGTAGGTGTGTATCCGCTCACCGATGCCGTGGCAATTGCGCCCCCCCGATTAAATGGCAAAAGTGGCGATTGCAACTTGAACGAATCCATGTTCATTAGGTCGGTTACTGCATTCATGTTGGCTTGATAGATGGGGTCGTTGAGGATGCCCAATCCTTTTCCAAAGTTCTCCAAGGCTTGTTTGTTGCCAATCCACAGCAATTTGAGGTAAGTGAGGCGATTGTATTTACTTGCGCTTCCCAACAGTCGATGGAATTCAATGGCTTTGGCGATGGTTTGCAGCGATTGGATGGGGCGTGTTCCCTGGTGTTCGAATTTGCGGATATCGGTACGATCGGCACTGATGTCGCCCATGAGTGGCCAGATTTCCCGAATATTTCGCTGTTTAACGAACAAAAATCCAGCGCCAATGGGATTGCAGAGCCATTTGTGGAGACTTCCGCCGATGGCATCGATGCCGGCGTTTCGCAATTCTGACATGTCCATCGGGGTATGAGCCAAACTGTGCGCAGCGTCTACTACCACGAAAATATTGGGGTTGATTTTTTTCGCCTCTCGGGTAATAGCCACCACGGGAATGAGCTGGCCTGTCAGATTAATCATGTGCGTGAGGTGCAACATTTTGGTCCTTGGCGTGATCAACGAAGTGTAGGCGCGGATGATTTCAGCATCGCTTTTTGGATGCACGGGGACTTCTGCCACGGAGAGGCGGATATTCCACCGGGCAACGGCTTGCTGAAACGCCTCCACCATTGAGCCATAGTCTTGGTCGCCAATGATGGCCTCGTCGCCCGCTTGCCATTGAGTGCCCATGATGATGATGTTGAGGCTTTCTGTGGTATTGCGGGTGAAAGCGACTTCTTCCGGAATTAATCCTTGAAAATCGGCAAATGCAGTTCTAGCCGCTTCGATGGCTTGGGTTTGTGCCGTGCGCATGAAGTGGCTGGTTTGCGTATTGATGGCGGTTTCCGCATCGATGTGGTAGCGCAGTGTGCCCTGTGGTTGGTGGCTGAAATACCCATTTTCCAGGTTGATAAAGCCCTGTGGTCGGATGAAATTGGAAGCAACCGCGCCCCAGTATTTTTCGTTGTGGGGTGCGTTGGAAATTTCTGCTCCTTGCGGAACAATGTATACTGAAGGCTTTTTGCCTTTGGGTGGTTTGCTGGAATCTGAGTGTCCGGCCAAGGATTGTGGTATCAAAGCAGTGCCAACCGCTGTGGCTCCCAAATACTGGATGAAATGTTTACGCTTCACCCCCGAAAGATAAGAAATTCTTGATTAATTGGTTTTGATGTCCTGCAACCGCAATTGCAAATTCGTGCGTCCGTTGTAGGTGTTTTCCTCAATGCAATAGCAAGCGTGGAAAATCTGCGCATCGGTAACAGATGGCCAATGTTCTGCCAAGCCAAAACCGATGGAGTCCATTGGACCATTGGGGGTTTGAACTTGCATTTTTAAGTGGCGATCCTTCAATATTTTGGCCGTTTGGTTGGCGCGCAAGTTGTTGCTTCGGAATACGGGGATCGAGTTTCCAGGACCAAAGGGCGATAGTTGCTTGAGAATCTTCATCATGCCCGGTGTGATCATCGACGTTTCCATTTCTAGGTCGTATTCCACAACAGGTACTAGGTCGTCTGCGGTAACGGATTCACGCACAATGGCTTCGAATTTATCTGCAAACGCATCGAAATTCTCAACTTTGATACTCAGTCCCGCTGCGTATTTGTGTCCGCCAAATTGCTCCACCAATTCGCCACAGGCTCCGATGGCTTCGTGAATGTCGAAGGTTTTAATGCTGCGGGCACTGCCGGTAAGCATCCCATCATTCAAAGAAAAAACGATGGTGGGTTTGTAGAATTGTTCCACCATGCGGGAGGCGACGATGCCAATGACGCCCTTCGACCAACCTTCGCCTTGCAAGACCATCGAGTATTTGCTCATGAGACGGGGGCTTTTTTGAACCATGTCCACTGCATCGCGGGTGATGTCGGAATCCAATTCTTTGCGCTCGTGGTTTCTTTCAGAAAGCACTTTCGCGTATTTTTTGGCCGTGTTATAGTCTTTTTCGATGAGCACCTTCACTGCGGCTTTGGCATCGGCAATTCTGCCGGCAGCGTTGATGCGAGGGCCTATACCAAAAATGATATCAGAGATGGTGTATTGTTCTTTTTTCGGACAATCGTCCAACAGGGTTTGAAGGCCGATGCTTGGGTTTTCGTTGAGCTTTTTGAGCCCATAAAACGACAGCACACGGTTTTCGCCACGAATGTCGACCAAATCAGAGGCGATACTCACGGCCACCATGTCGAGATAGTCATAGACCATTTCGGTGGGCATGCCTTGTTTTTCGTTGTAGGCTTGAATCAGCTTGAAGCCGATGCCTGCGCCAGAAAGTTCTTTGTAGGGGTAGGTGCAATCGCGACGTTTTGGATTGAGAATAGCGGCCGCTTTGGGCAGGGTATCGCCCGGTAAGTGGTGGTCGCAAATGATCATCTCCAGTCCCAGAGAATTGCCGTAATCGACCAAATCGTTTGAACGAATGCCGCAATCGAGGGTTATGACCAAGGTAAATCCTTTTTCGGCGGCATATTCGAGGCCGGCTCTGCTGATACCGTAACCTTCCTTGTAACGATCGGGGATGTAGTATTCGATATTTTGGTTGAACGATTTGAAATAGGAGTATACGATACTCACCGCAGTGGTACCATCCACATCGTAATCGCCGTAAACCAAAATGCCCTCTTGGTTTGTGACTGCCGTCTGGATTCTTTTGATGGCAACATCCATGTCCTTCATTTCGAAGGGGTTGTGCAAATCTTCAAGTTTGGGGCGGAAAAATTTCTCGGCTTTTTCGTAGGTGTCGATACCTCGCTGGACCAAGATGGAAGAAATGTATGGATTCACTCGAATGCTCTCGGAGAGTTGCAAGACCTGTTCCTGATTGGGTAGAGGTTTTGCGCGCCAACGATTTTCCATAACTTCTGCAAAAATCGGCTTTTTTGCGCAGATAAACAACCCAAACTTCATTCAGAATTGTATATTTGTTTATCATGAAATCATGGATTTTTTTCGTCGTTTCGTTGTGTGCAGCCCAAGTCATCGCGCAACCAACGATCACATCGAGCCAAATGCCGAAGTCGGGCGATACGCTAAGATACTCGAATGCATTGCCCACAGAACTGCCTTCAAACTATGAAACCGGTGGGGCAAACATGTCCTGGGATTTTAGTGGAATGACCCCGCAAAGACAGCAGTTGTTGAATTATTACAGTGCGACAAAAACGCCGTACTCGTTTTATTTCTTTGGTCAGATCGGACAGAAAACAGCCGACACCATTGGTGCTGGTCCCATTACACTGACGAATGTTTATTCCTTCTACACCAACAGTAGCAAGGTGTTCAAGGCCGAAGGAATTGGTTATCAATACTCTGGCTTTCCCTTGGCATCGATGTACAAGGACGAAGACGAGATATATCAGTTCCCGTTGAACTTCGGTGACAAGGATACGTCTACTTTTAATTTCAAGTTTAGTATTCCTGGCGATTTGTTTGCGTTGGTGCAAGATGGCACGCGATACAACGATGCGGATGGTTGGGGGACAATCAAAACGCCTTACAAAGAATACACCAATGTGTTGCGATTGCGCACCTACGTGGATGAGATTGATACGGTGACTTCTCAATTTGGAAAATTTCCGTTGCCCCGCAAAACGCTTTCATACAAGTGGTTGTCGCTGAATGAGCGCATTCCCGTGATGGAGGTCAGTGGTACGGTAAACGCAATTACGGGCAAATTTGTGCCCACACAGGTGAGGTATCGGGATGGATTTATTGGTCGATTGGATGTGAAGGATGGCGTTGGTGTAAATCAGAACATGCAAGTGTCGGTATACCCCAATCCTGCAGTGGATTTGTTGCAGGTGGAGGGTGGTTTGCATTCGGATGTTTGGGTGGCTACTGACTTGGCGGGTGCGGAAGTACCGGTGGTATGGATTGCGCCTGGCTTGATGGATGTGCGCGACTGGAAATCGGGGGTGTACACCCTGACCAATGGCCATGGTGTAGTGAAGGTTTGTAAATTGTAAATAATCAGCAAATAGCGAGCAAAAGGGGGCGGTAAGCCCCCTTTTTTTGTGTATATTCGCTTCAAAATCTAACTAACAATTGTGAAAATAGCCGTCTTAAAAGAGACCCGTGTTGGAGAGAACCGCGTAGCCATTACCCCCCAGGTTGCCAAGAGTTTGATTCAGATGGGCAATGAAGTTTTGATCGAGGCGGGCGCTGGATTGGGCTCGCATTTTTCAGATAATTTGTACAAAGAAGCCGGAGCACAAGTGGTCGACCGCTCCGCGATGAAAGATGCCGCGATGTATGTTCAGATCAACATGCCCGAACCAACCGATGCCAAACTTTTGGCCAAAGGCAGTTTGTGGGTGAGTTTGATGTATCACCGCAGCAATCCGGAATTGGTATCAGCCCTCAATGCTGAGGGTTTGTCTGTGTTGAGTTTGGATGCGATACCCCGTATTTCTCGGGCCCAGAGCATGGATGTGTTGAGTTCTCAAGCCAATCTAGCGGGTTACCGCGCGGTCATTGAAGGCGCATATCATTTGGATAAGATTTTCCCCATGTTGATGACGGCTGCGGGAACTGTTACGCCCGCCAAGGTATTAATTTTTGGTGTGGGTGTGGCCGGTTTGCAAGCCATCGCTACAGCAAAACGATTGGGCTCTGTGGTTGAAGCCACGGATGTGCGTCCCGAAACCAAAGAGCAAGTTATGTCTTTGGGCGGTAAGTTTATCGAAGTCAAAGGGGTAGAAGTGGGTTCGGAAGGCGGTTATGCCAAAGAGGCTACGGAAGAATATCGAGCTGCCCAGAGAGAAGCAGTGAACAAGAGTTTGGCTCAAGCCGATTTGGTGATTACCACGGCATTGGTGCCAGGTAGAAAAGCCCCAATTTTGGTGGATGACGAGCAATTGGGCTTGATGAAGTCGGGCTCGGTATTGATCGATATGGCGGCTGAGCAAGGTGGGAACTGTTCCCAAACAGAGGCGGGTAAGGTGAAAGTTGTTGGTGGTGTGAAATTGGTGGGCGCTGTGAATATGCCTTCTGAGTTGAGCGCCAACGCCAGCGAACTATTTGCCAGAAACATCTGGGAATTGTTAAAATTGATTGCTCCCAAGGGTGAGTTAATCTTGGATCGCAACGATGAAATTGTACAAGGCTGTTTGATTTGCTCGAACGATGAAATTTATCACAACGCATAATTAGAAAACGATGGAAGCATTTTTTCAAGGCATTGCCGATTTGATCGCGCAATACGAACAACAGAATATTTTAAACCTAATCTACTTGGTCGTTCTGATGATCTTTGTGGGTATTGAATTGATTTCACACGTGCCAAGCGTGTTGCATACGCCTTTGATGAGCGGTGCGAACGCCATTCACGGGGTCGTTTTGATCGGTGCCATCATTGTGATGGGGAACGCATCGCCCGATGATACCTTGTCATTGGTGTTCGGTACATTGGCAGTATTTGTAGGAACACTGAACGTCATTGGTGGTTTCGTGGTAACCGACCGCATGTTGGAAATGTTTAAGAAGAAGCCGAAAGGAGAAAAAGCATCATGATGCCGTATATGGAAATTGGATACCTCGTAGGCTCTGTGAGCTTCGTGGTAGGATTGAAGATGATGGGACAGCCGGATTCTGCACGCAAGGGAAATTTGGTGGCTGCCTTTGGTATGGCGATGGCCGTGATTGCGGCGTTGTTCTTCAACTCAAAAGGGTTTCACGTAATCAATAACCTAACTTACATCGTTGCCGCCATTGTGGCCGGTACGGTGGTGGGAACCCTTATGGCGAAGCGTGTTCAGATGACTGCGATGCCTGAAATGGTGAGTTTGTTTAATGGTATGGGTGGTTTGAGTGCTGCGTTGATTTCAATCATAGAATGGCGTCATTTGTTGCACGAGGCAACCGCTCCCGAGGCGATGACCAACGCCCCCGCTGTGAGTTTGGGGATGTATATTCCCGTGATTGCGGGATTGATCATTGGTACCATTTCTTTTGTGGGTTCAATTGTAGCCTGGGGTAAATTGAATGGCAAAATTGGCGATTTTCGTTTTCCATCTCAGCAGATCATCAACGCAGTGGTGTTGGTGGCAATTTTGGGGGTTGCCTATTTGAATTATGGTGAGTTTAATGCAACCCAATCCTCATTGTACTTTTTTGTTACCATTGGCTTGGCCGTTGTTTATGGGTTGCTGTTTGTATTCCCGATTGGTGGTGCAGACATGCCTGTGGTTATTTCATTGTTGAACTCGTTTACAGGTGTGGCCGCCGCTTGTGGTGGTTTCTTGTACGAGAACAAAGTCATGTTGATGGGTGGCGTGCTTGTTGGTTCCGCAGGTACGATCCTTACCGTGGTGATGTGTAAGGCGATGAATCGTTCCTTGATGAATGTGTTGATTGGTATGGCAGGTGGAAACGGTGGTGGAAGCAGCACCAGTTCCTCAGGTGGTTCTGTTCGCGAAGTGCAAGCAACCGATGTTGCTATCATGATGAAATACGCTTCAAAAGTGATCATTGTCCCTGGTTATGGTTTGGCGGTAGCCCAGGCCCAACACGTGTGTCACGAATTGGAGAATTTGCTCGAGGCCGAAGGTGTTGAAGTAAAGTATGCCATTCATCCGGTAGCGGGACGTATGCCAGGTCACATGAACGTTTTATTGGCTGAATCCAATGTGGAATACGATAAACTCATCGAAATGGAACACATCAACCCAGAATTCGCCACAACCGATGTGGTATTGGTGGTTGGAGCAAACGATGTTGTGAATCCTGCCGCTAAAACGGATCCTACTAGTCCCATTTACGGAATGCCCATTTTGGATGTAGATCAGGCCAAGCAAATCATCGTGTTGAAGCGAAGCATGAAAGCCGGATACGCGGGCATCGAAAACGAGTTGTTCTTCCATCCCAAGTGTGGAATGTTGTTCGGTGATGCCAAAGCGAGCTTACAAAAATTGGTCAATGAAGTGAAGGCTCTGTAATAAGCCCACACGCCATTTACCCCACTTATCATTTGCAAAATGCATATCCCTAAGAGAATTATCCCATTATTGGCTGGTTTGGCTGTTGTTTCATCGGCCAATGCCCAAAACAAATATCACATCGCTGAAATTAAAACCAACGCCTCAGGAAAGACGGGGGTGAATCCACGTTTCTTGAACCGGGAGCGTGATGATTTGGCGGAAGGACAGGGTTGGAAAGCCCTGGCTTGGGATACGGCAACCAATGGATACACATTGGAAGAGGCTTTGCCTTTTGCCTTTTCTTTCAATGGTGCGGGTAATGTGAAGTTGGATGGGAAATTCCGGGCGACAAAAAACGGGACCATTACGTTCAATGACTTTAAGGCGAGTGGCACAGCGTTGCCTGCTGCTAACTTTGTTATCAATAGTTTGCCAGATCCCCGTGTTGCCAACAATTCAGTGATTGTGGGCGGTATTATCGCAAGCAGTACCAACGACCGTGTTGTGGTGAAAACTTTTGGTAATGCGCCGCACAGACAGTTTTGGGTCAAGTTTCAATCGTATACCCTGGGCACAGATACAGCCAACAAATATGGGAGCTATTCTTACAATGCAATTGTGTTGGAAGAGGGGAGCAATGCCATCCATGTTGTTCGCATGGGTTGGGGTTCTGAACATGCTTGGTACGCCAACAATCTGCCAATCAAGAACGAACAAACCAACGGAATACAATTGGGGCCATTTGAATCCTATCCGCTGGCTGGCGTGAGTTCTTTGCTCGATGTTGTAGCAAAACAAGGCAAGGATTTTTCTGATAACTCTTTCGTGTCTTTTTATACCGGTATTGAGAAGTTGAACGATGCTTCTTTTTCAACAGGGTATACCAATAAGCCTGCTGGAACTGCCTATGTAAAAAGTGGCAACCAAGTGCCCTTGGAAATTACGGGTGTTTTTACCATGCATGGAAGCACACAAAATACCGATTACAATTTAAATACACAGGTGAACAATGAAGCGGTGGTAACCACCCCTCTGTCCTTTGTGAACTTTTCGGATTATCACAGTGCCCAAATATCCCATACGATTTTTCGCGATATGCAACCGGCCGACCGAGCGAGAGTGAGAGCATGGATATCCCCGAATGGTGGCGGAACCGATGGCCGAGTTTCAAATGATACATTGCCATTGGTGTTTGATTTTGTGGCCCAACAGGGTGGTGGAAATGCCGTGAGCAAAGCATTGGTAGAATCTTACACTGCAACTTGGTGTAGTCAATGTCCTGCCGTGAATGTGGCCTTGGATTCCTTGGAAACACAATTGGGTGGCGCAGCAAATTTTATATCCCACCACATCAACGACAACATGCACAACAAATTGGCGCCATTGGAGATTGATTCCATGCCGTTGGTGGTGGTGAATCGTCAGCAAATGGTTGGGAATGCTTCAGAAATAAAAAAATCCGTTGAGACGGCAGTGGCTGCGGCTTCGAAAGGCGTTGAGTTGAAATTTACAAATTTGGTATACAACCCCAGTACAAGGAAAGTAACCGGAACCATGGAAATGACCGCACAAGACGCGTGGGTAAAATCAGGTTTGCGTTTCGGTGTGATGTTGCGTGAACAAGGGGTTCGTGGATTGGGCGCAGGATGGGATCAGAAAGTTGATTTCGCACTGACCAAAGACAGTCAGAGTATTTTCTTTGGCAAGAACAAGACCTTGGTAGGATACTACCACAACCGGGTGATATGGGCAGTTGATGGGGGCAAACATGGCGCAACCATACCTTCGGCCGTTGATGTGATGAAATCAGGTGATAAATACGCGTACTCATTTACCCTCACCATCCCAGATACAATGCTGTCGTTGGGTATGCCGAAGGCCGCCGATTTTGGTCCTACAGGCGCCATTTACTCCCGCTTTAAGCCCGCTGATTTGTCGGTTGTTGGATTTGTGGCCAGTAATTTTGGTGCGGGTATCAACGAAGAAATCTATTTGGACAAATATGAGGCGAACATTTTGACATCGGTTTCTCAGCCATTGTGGGACATGAAGAATGGCATTGCTCAATTGAATGAGAAACAGGCCTTGAATTTATATCCAAATCCAGCGAATGGTTGGGTTTCTTTGGGTATCGATGGGAAAATAACCGAGGTGTTGGTTTTTGATATTTCGGGTAGAATGGTTCAGGGATTGTCTCTGAGTGAAAATCGTTTGGATTTACACGGTGTGCAACCGGGATTGTATTTTATTCGTGTAAAGACCCAGAAGGGCAGTGGTACTGCCCGTTTGTTGGTGAATTAATCTCGCTGCGTCTATTTATTTCGGTTTTGGGGATTCGCCATAACACTCAACAAAACAAGCATTTCGTTGGAAGGGTGCTCAAAATTTGACGTTTCGGCGAAACGACAAACAAACCATGATATTTTGAAGTTAATCCACGAGTCGGCAGCAATCCAACGCGACCTCGAAAGCTTGATCAATGGAATTCAACGGGGGCATGCAATGCTGTCCGCTGCAAATCACGATGTGTTTGGCGGATGTTGTCTCTGCATATTCCACCAAAGCCCATGATGGCAGTTGTTTCATCAGTGTTAAGACATCTTCATTGTCCCAAGATGCTGTGGTTTCTCCATAAAATGTGACATGGCAGCCACCGAGCGTTTGGGCTTGGGCAAGTTTGCACCAATGGAAATACCATCCCGGACTTTTGGTCATCGTTTTGGACACTTGGGCGATGAGGGTGTGGGACAACGCTGAAAAAACAGGGTTGTTTGTGTACTGGCTCATCTGAAACAATGCGGTGGCAAGAGACGCGTTGGGGGAGGGTGTTACATCGTCGTTTAAATCGCTTTTTCGGTAGAAAAGTTGTTCACCATTGTTGGGCGTGAATGCGAGTTGCTCGGTGTCTTTGTCGTAGAATAATTCAATGGCGCGATTCAACAGGATTTCTGTTTTGGTGAGGTATTCTCGGTTTCGGCTGATGCGATAGAGGGCGATGAGCGCTTCACAGAAATAGGCGTAATCTTCCAGGAAGCCGGTGATGTGTGTTTTGTTGTTTCGGTGGATGCGCTGCAGGTTTTGTCCGTCCCAAAATGTACTCCAGGCCCAATCGGCCGTCGCGGCGGCCGATTGGGCCTGGTCCGCGCTTTGCAAATAAAAGCCGGCGTCAGCCATGGCTTTTATTTGCAAAGCGTTCCAACTGCATATCGCCTTGTCGTCGAACCCAGGCCGAACGCGCGTATCCTGATACCGCTTCAATGTTTCCTTTATCCGCGATAAACCAGATAAATAGTCGCTGGCCGACATCCCCATGGCTTCCATTACCTGAAGAGGCGCCATCGGTTGATGCAAAATGTTGTAGCCATGTTCCCAGTTGCCCTCCGGTTTCAGTCCAAACTGCACCGTAGCCAATGTCATGTCTTGCTCCGTCAGCAAGGTCTCCAACTCCTGCTGCGTAAAGACATAAAACTTGCCCTCCATCCCCTCGCTATCTGCATCCAGTGCGCTACCAAATCCCGGCGTGCCATCGCCCAACCGCAATTCTTGTTCGCAAAAACGCAAACACTCCTCGGCAATGGTTTTATACAGGGGTGCATCCGACCATGCAAAGGCCCGGGCATACAACGAAATCAATTGCGCATTATCATACAGCATCTTCTCAAAATGCGGGGCAAACCACATCGCATCGGTGCTATACCTACAGAATCCACCGCGCAAAACATCGTAAATGCCGCCGTGACACATTTTTAGTAAACTCAAATGCAAATAATCTTTGGCTGCTTCCCCTTCTGTGAGCAGGTGGTGGTCTAAGATGAATTCGTACTGACCCGGTAACGGAAATTTGGGTGCCCGATTGGGTCCACCTTCCTGCCAGTCTAACTGATCTGCCAGCGTATCAAACATGCCAAACATTTCCTTCCTACCCACACGATCTCCCGATTCCCAATGGTTGATCTGCTGAATTTTCTCTTGTATTCGTTGGGCGTATTCAACGGCCTTTTCGGGTTCGGTCTTGTATACATCCGCCAACTGCAATATGATTTGCTGCCATTGTGCCTTTGGAAAATAGGTGCCGGCGTAAATGGGCTGCATGTTTGGTAAACAAATCACATTCAAAGGCCATCCGCCCCTTCCTGTCATGATCTGACAAGCATCCATGTAAATCATGTCGATATCCGGACGTTCCTCCCGATCCACCTTGATACTCACCAAATGCAAATTCATGATTTCCGCAGTTTCGAAGTCCTCAAAACTCTCGTGCTCCATCACATGGCACCAGTGACAAGTGCTGTAGCCAATACTCACCAACACCAATTTGTTCTCAGCTTTTGCTTGTGCCCAAGCCACATCGCCCCATTCCTGCCAATCCACCGGGTTGTGGGCATGCTGCAACAAATACGGACTGTTGGCCTGAAGCAGTCGGTTGGGCTCGTTCGAACCTCGTTGGGAAGTATGTGGGTTTAGGGTTGGAGAATGCGACATTTTTTGGTGGGTTGATGTACTTTTGCTATACCATGGTGGAGCAGCAGCGCAAAGGTCGTATCGGGATTTGGTATATCCTTCTTTTTTTCTATGCGATGTGTGTTCCGCCTCCGTTGATGGCCCAATCTCCTCCTGCACAAAAGGATACAGACACCGCAATTTTCTTTTTCTCAAGCAAGGAACAGGCACTTGATACGCTCATTGCCTGGCTGCTAATGAAAAAGCCCAGCATGAATGTGGGCTATGTGACCAAGGCAGAATTTATTAAGCAATGGCGTTCTCACGATACAACAACCTTGAAACAGGTGGTGGAGGGCACTTGGCTAACCTATCAATTCAAATTCAAAAAGTCATTGCTCAAAACTCAAATTAAAATGAAACAGAGCAAGGTGAACTTTAAGCTTGCAGAAGTGGTTCCACGACCCCGAATTACAGTGAGTGCTGCGGGGGATGGCATCACGAAATACGATTACACCGTTAAGTACAAAAAACTCAAATATGTACTGAGTTTTCAGCTCTGGTGGATTGATGGACAGGCTTTTTGGGTCAACGAAGTTTCTTGGATGATGGGCGTTTAATTGAAATCCCAGCGTTGTAATTGCAGACTTTTTTCCAAGGTGTTTTCCCGATTGTCGCTGAGGTTAGGGAATAAATCCCGGCCGGTGATTTTTTCGACGGCATCGATGCTCAGCGCGAAATTGCTCAAGGGAAGGGTGGAGCCCATGTTCGAAAAGACAAACCCAATGGCCCGAGCGGGCTGGGCTGTATCCAATACCACTTTAAAAAATCGCTTCGGGACTGAAATGCGGTTATAACGAC
Organism: Bacteroidota bacterium; assembly: GCA_005788145.1. Taxonomy (GTDB): domain Bacteria; phylum Bacteroidota; class Bacteroidia; order NS11-12g; family UBA955; genus UBA955. Next base: position 4,704 of record SXYY01000161.1, on the reverse strand, counting down.
CGATGTATTGGGAGAGGGTGTCGGTGAGTACCGGTCCTGTCACAATGAACAGCGGCCTGTTGGCGGGTGCCCAATCGCGGATTTTTTCTTCCAATTGTTTCCAAATGCCTCGATTCAGTCCCGGACGTTGAGGCGATATGTTGCTTGTGTAAAAGGATTCTTTCATCGCCTGCTCAGAAAATTTCATGTCGGCGGCGGGCGCGAGATGTCCGCGATCAAACCCAGATTTGGTGTAATCCTCGGTTCTCGCTGTGCGAGGAATGATGATGGGGTCTACGATGAAGCGACTCTCGCGCTCCGCCGCCCCAATTGTATTAGACAATCGAAGTTCATATGCCACCCAATTGGCTTGCATGTGTTTGTGGTTGTATGAAACGCAGTAGGCACTGTGCTTGGTGATTTTTTCGCCCGCATTGATCAATGGACAGCCCCATGAGGGAGAAACAGCGGAACGAGATGTGTAATTGGCAGACGCATCGATGAGTTGTCCAGTGGAAGAATATTGTTGGGGTAATCGGAAAGCGGGTAGGGTTAGCAAAAATGCCGTCAGCCATAAAGCAAACCGCGATGATTTTCGCAACCGCGGCCTTTCGCTAAACTGAATAATTTGAGGAGATTGTTTGGGCAACATGCCCCGCTAAGATAGGATTTTTCTCACAATGCGAGGTCCTACGTAAATGAAACCAGTATAGACCTGAACCAAGCTCGCGCCGCGAGAAATTTTGCCTTCATAATCTTCTTTGGTGAAAACCCCACCCACACCAATCAATGGAATTTCGCTGCCAAGCTCCATGGCCAAAAATCCCAAAATGGTATTGGATGCTTCATAAACGGGTTTCCCACTCAATCCCCCGGCACCCATTTGTTCCACCTTTGATTTGGCAGTGTTTAGGTTGCTGCGGTCTATGGTTGTGTTGGTTGCAATCACACCATCTACTTTTGCCTTGCGAATGGTTTGAATCAATGCATGCACCTGCGATTGCTGAAAATCTGGGGCGATTTTCAAGAAAATTGGCTTCCAAATTCTACGTTCAGCGCGTATGGCCTGCATTTTGGTGAATAAGTCGCAAATGAATTCGTCTTCTTGCAAATCCCGCAAACCCGGTGTGTTGGGTGAAGAAATGTTCACAACGATGTAATCAACATGGTCGTAAATGGCCTCGAAAGCAATGGTGTAATCTTGTGCTGCTTGTTCGTTGGGGGTGACCTTGTTTTTGCCGATGTTTCCGCCAACCACCAATCCGGCAGGACGGTTTTTCAACCTCGCCACCACGGCTTCAATGCCATCGTTGTTGAAGCCCATGCGATTGATCAATGCGCTGTCTTGCGGCAAGCGAAACAATCGGGGTGAAGGATTTCCGGGTTGTGGCAATGGTGTAACAGTCCCTATTTCTACGTGGCCAAAGCCCAAATCTTTCAACAGATGCAACCATTTGGCATTCTTGTCGAATCCTGCAGCCAATCCCACTGAATTGGGGAAAGTGATGCCAGCAACCACCACAGGTTTGGCATTCACCGGCTGAAAACTCTGCCTAATCCACGCACCAATCACGGGCATGCGCAACACAATCCGCAAGCTTTTCAACGCGAATTCGTGGGCGACCTCTGGTGATAAAAGGAAAAGGAGCGATTTTAGGAGGTTGTACATGGTTTGGTTCTAGGCTAATAGACGCAATGAAACGCGTGAATGTTTGCTTAGTGTTTGAAATGACGAACGCCGGTTGTCAACATGGTCATGCCGTTTGCATTGCAGTAGTCGATCGAAAGTTGGTCTTTGATGCTTCCACCCGGTTGTACCACAGCGGTGATGCCCGATTTATCTGCGATTTCCACACAATCGGGAAAAGGGAAGAAGGCGTCGCTAGCCATGACTGCACCTTCCAATTCGAAACCAAAACGGTTGGCTTTTTCAATGGCCTGCTGCAAGGCATCTACACGCGAAGTTTGTCCGGTACCACTGGCCAATAACTGCTGATTTTTTACCAAAACAATGGTGTTGCTCTTGGTTTGTTTCACCAATTTTACTGCAAATTCTAGGTCGTGAAGCTGCGATTCTGTCGGTAAAGTTTCCGTTACCGTTGTCATGTTCGCTTGGGTTTCCGTCAAACTATCGCGATCTTGGATAAGCTCACCGTTCAAGGCAGTTCTTACCATTTTGGGGTTCAGGGCGATTTCACCGGTGGTTTCCAACACAATGCGATTGGTTTTGCATTTCAACAATTCCAAGGCATCTTCGTCATATGCCGGCGCAATCAATACTTCAAAAAATAACTGGTTGATTTCTGTGGCCGTGGCCAAATCGACCCTGCTGTTCGTGGCCAAAATACCGCCAAAGGCGCTCACGGGATCACAAGACAATGCTGTTTTCCATGCATCCAAAACGGTTGCGCGTGTGGCGACCCCACAGGCATTGTTGTGCTTGATGATGATGAACGTGGAGCCCGCGTTTACGTCAAATTCGTTCAATAAACACACGGCACTATCAACATCCAACAAATTGTTGTATGACAATTCCTTGCCTTGATGCTTTGTGAACATCGCTTCCAAATTACCGTTGAAATATCCCTTTTGGTGGGGGTTCTCACCATAGCGTAGGGTGCAAGTTTTGTTGCCAGCAAACCAATTGGCAATGAGGCCATCGTATTCAGCAGTAACGGCAAATGCCTTTCCTGCAAATGCCTTGCGTTGTGCCAAACTCAAACTGCCATTGCCCGCGGTAAACGCTTTTAGGAAGGCATCGTATTCGTTTTTATGGGCGATGATGGTTGTGTGGGCATGGTTTTTAGCACCCGCACGAATCAAAGACACACCGCCGATGTCGATTTTTTCAATGATATCTTCTTCGCTGCCGCCTGCAGCCACCGTCTCTGCAAATGGGTATAAATCTACCATGACGAGGTCGTACAGTGGGATTTCATACAGCGCGATTTCTTGCATGTCTTGATCCAACTCTCTGCGCGCCAAAATGCCCCCAAAAACTTTTGGATGTAGTGTCTTTACCCGACCACCCAAAATAGAAGGATAGCCAGTAATGTCTTCAACAGCCACACATGGGATTCCCATGTCTTCAATAAATTTGCGGGTTCCGCCAGTTGAATAAATGGTTACATTTTTTTCGTTCAGTGCTTGTACGATTTTGTCTAATCCATCTTTGTAAAAAACGGAAATCAATGCAGATTGAATGGGTGAATTCACAGCGCGAAATTAGGACTAAATGCCTTGAATCAGGGCAACAATCCACTGAAGTTTATCCCAAGTTTTTCACAACCGCAAGGACATATTCTGAGGGGAGGTCTTACTCACCCTTTTTTGGGGCGATATCTTTGCTACCCCGACGGTGTTTGGGGGTGTATGGACAATGCCTACAACCATTCCCACAGCAAAATCCGCGTTTTTCGTGATAGGCCCCCGTGAAGACCAAAAAGCCGTTTTCGAAATAGTAATCCGCCTCTTCCGGTTTTTCAACCTTGGGATCAGTCTTTGCCATGACAAGCTTTGAACTTTTTACCACTGCCACACGGACAAGGGTCGTTCCGTCCAATCTTCAAATCATTGATGATGGGATTTTGGGTTGGTCGCGGTGCTGCTACCTCAGGAGAGGGTGAATTGCCTATTGAGCCCATATCGCCACCCATGCTTTCCATTTCAGGTCGGCTGGTTTGGATTTTTGGGTCTTGGCGCTTCAAAGCAGGGCGGGCCTCAGATACCTCGTTTTCTGCATGAATGCGTGCACGGAACAACATACCCAACACTTGGGTGTTGATGCGTGTTAGCATCTTGCCAAACAGCTCGAAACTCTCAATCTTGTAAATCAACAAAGGATCTTTCTGTTCATATTGTGCGTTGTGTGAGCTTTGTTTCAACTCATCCAACTCCCGCAAATGTTCCTTCCATTCATCGTCCAATATGGATAGGGTAGCACTCTTCTCTAATTCGTGAATCATGGCCCGGCAATCTGTTTCAAGTGCCTTGTTCATGTTCACTGTAAGTTGGTATTGGTGTGTGCCATCGGTCATCGGAACAACCACATTCTCGATGCGCTCACCTTGTTCGGCGCGAATGCTCTTGAATACAGGCAATGCTTGTGCCCGCATGGTTTCGGTTTTGTGGGCATATCGCTGGGTTAAGTCATCAAACAATTGATCGGCCAATTCTTCGGCTGATTTGGCATTGTTGAAAGTCTCTTCATCAAAGGGAAGGTCCATCGCCAAGGTGCGAATAACTTCCAACTCCAAATCCATGTATTGACCGCCGTTCTTGTGCTGTTCAACCGTTTCTTGACACCAATTGTACAACATGTTGCGCAAATCAATGCTCAAACGCTCACCAAACAGGGCATTGCTGCGCATGCGGTAAATGTTTGTACGCTGCTTGTTCATGACATCGTCGTACTCCAACAAACGCTTACGAACACCGAAGTTGTTCTGTTCCATGCGCTTTTGGTTCCGCTCGATGGTTTGGGTCATCATGCTATTTTCAATGACATCGTCCTCGCCATAGCCGAATCGATCCATCAGTTTGCTGACGCGCTCTGATCCGAAAATTCGCATCAAATCATCCTCCAAACTCACATAAAAACGCGATGTTCCGGGATCTCCTTGACGGCCCGCACGACCTCTTAACTGTCTGTCTACCCTGCGACTATCGTGTCGCTCAGTACCAATGATCGCCAATCCACCCAAGGCTTTAACCTCATCGTCGATT
>SXYY01000160.1 GCA_005788145.1 Bacteroidota bacterium | reverse complement strand
GTCGATTTAGATCGAAGGCAACAACGATTTACGCAAGAACAAACCGGAGTTTAGCGGTATATTCAAACTGAAGCGAATCCCGCGTTGCAACTGTTGCTTGTAGGTAGGCAAAACGTATTGTTTTATTCCGCCCGGTCCGCCGACTTCTTCAATACCACCCAAGGTTTTCTGCAAATCATTGTTCATAAACAACGGCACACTCACCTGCAAAAATCCCGTGCGGATCATCAGGCCGGCATCAAAAAACTGGCTTGGGCCTGCGAGGCTATTGGCTGATGTGGGACTACTCACAGTCACAGCCGGCATACTCGCATAATCGGCGAATACCCGAATGAATCCCGGCAATTTGGGCAAACTCATCGAAAAGTTAATCGCTGTCAAACTACTCCTACTACCCATAAATGTTGCCGTACCCATACCACCCATGTTGTTCATGCGCTGCTGTCCGTTGGTGGTAAAATCATATTGGCCCATCCAAGAATTATTCGCATAAGTAGGCGCGGAATTTCGCCCCCTAAAATACTCATCGTAAAACACATCCTGCTGACCTGAGGCCCCGCTCAACATCAAAAACATGTTCTCAGTGTGAGCCCGCCGGTCAGGAGTTCTACCATCGCTTAACATACCCACTTTGCCCCAATAACCGCGCAATTCAATGTTTCTGGCCTTCTTTTTCTCGGCGATATAGTTCCATGTATACTTGGCCTCCAACTGCACCCTGCCGGTAACGGAATTAACAAAATCAGAGACCTGAGACACACTCTCAAAACTGGATTTGTATTCGAATACAGACACCGGTCCACGCTTGGTGCCAAAATAATTCAAACGGACACCACTAACTGTTAGCAAACCACTTTGCTCAGACCATGGAAACGTTGCTGTCAAGGTTTCTTGCCAATCCAATAGCCCCGTAACTTCGATAAAATTCGAAAATCCTTTTCTGCGATTGGGATTACCCAATTCCATAACCACATAGGGTTTGATCACTGAAAAACTCGGATGTCGGGGATTGTTTGCAAAAATTCCATCCGTTTGGGTTTCACCATATTGAAAGGTCATCGCACTCACCCCAATCCGCAAAGTCTTGTATCGCTTGCCACCCAAGGGATTGTAGCTGATATCGCCCAGGCCCGAAAGATTCTTCCGTCCAAAAGAATACATGGGCACCAACGAATACCTCAACTTCGGCGCAGGCAAACTTGTGTTGTGCAACACCAATCCCAGCATCATCCGGTCGTATTGATTCCAACCCACCGTCGGCAACCAATAATGGTTTCGCTCATTCGGCAAATCGTTACCCGTGCCAAATTTCCACTTGAATTCGCGACCACCCTTGGTCCATAGGTTGTTGTTGCGGTTCACCTCCGGAATGTTCCTTTCCGCATCAATCATCACCGTATCGGCCCAAGACATAAGATGGACCTTTCCTTGCGATTTTTCCAAATCCTGTGGCGACACCCAAACCGATTCCAACACTTTGCCATTGCGAATGGATTGAACGCCAATCGGACCGTCCACCGGACCCACGTTTTTCACTTTCACATCCATGCCCGCACCTGTCTTCTTCACGCCAACCAATTTGAAATCAGCCACCTTTCGCGTTTCTATCAAATCATCGAACAACCACCCCAAATTCTGCTTGCTCACCTCCTCCATCACCGCCCGAAAATCCTCAGGCTGAGGATGCCTAAATTTCCATCGATCGAAATAGGTGTGCATGCACAAATCAAACAGTGAATCGCCCAAGTAGGCCTTCAAATAATGAAACACCAACCCCGTTTTCTGATACATCACCCCGCCGTAATTGGCCTGTGAAAAATCTGCGGAATGGGTATGCATCGGCTGATCCACGCCAAACGAAGCCATACATCGGTATAGCACATCGCCCTCGTCCTTGTGCGACAATCCCACAAAGCCCAATTTCTTGGCAAAGCCTAAAGCACCATCAGCATCGCTCAACCGGGTATTTTCGGGGTATTTCTCCGCCACAAAGCGCATCTCATTCAACGTATTCAACCCTTCGTCCATCCAACCAAAATCACGCTCGTTGCTGCCCAAAATACCATAAAACCAATTGTGTCCCACCTCATGCACAATCACCACTTCCAATTCTTCAATGGTCGATACATTGCCAATCACCGTTACATTGGGATACTCCATGCCACCCCCCGCACTGATGGTCCCGTCCACCGCCGTAACCTGATTGTAAGGATAATCGCCATTCCATTGTGAGTATTTCAAAATGCCATCGTGCAGATACTCCAGGGAATGGGGCTTCCAAAAGTCCGCAGAATTCTCTGTATACATCGCCCAAGTGGTCACCTTCCTTCCACTCTGAGGCAGAATCACCTCTCCCTTTAACACACGAAACGATTTATCGGCAAACCATGCAAAATCATGCACCCGCGACTGGGTATAACGGATGGTCTTCATCACCCGACTCGATTCACTGTTTTGATAATGCTTTTCAATATTGCTCCAATCGATATCGGACCGCTTCATGGGGATGTCCGACGCCCGATACATGCCAGCGGGAATCAGCTCTTTGCTTCCGTCCTCTTGAAATGGATATACCTCATTTTTTCCCTCGGATTTTGGATTCCGCGAGCTCACCCCATTGTATTCGGCCAGCAAATTCAGCCGCTTGATCTCGCGCTCCGTTTGCAAATCTCCCGTAGCACCCACTGTGTAGTTCTCGGGCAAGGTGATCGATACATCAAACGTTCCATACTCCGAATAAAACTCTCCCTGATTCAAATACGGCATCGGATGCCACCCAGCCTCATCGTATACCGCGGGTTTGGGATACCACTGCGTGATTTGATAGGTTTGATCGATGTGGCCCATGCGCGACACCTGTCCTGAGGGCAACTTCACCCGAAATGGGGTTTTCACCACCACCTTCTCCCCCGGCGCCAATGGCTTCGGCAAGGTTAGCTTGGCAATATCAATGTGCTTGGCATCATATGTCAACTGCGCCGATACCCCCCCTACCTCAAAATTCAATGAGTCGATAAACCCTTGATATTCAGGATCATTGAGAAAGAGGTAGTCTTTGCCCGACATCATCAACTGACGGGCAAGGGCTGTATTTTTATTCTTGTAAGCGTTGGGCCACAAATGAATGTAGATGAATTCCAGCGTATTGGGAGAGTTGTTGGTATATACAAACTCCTCCGAGCCACGCAGCATATGCGATTGGTCGTCCAGGGTTACCTTGAGGGTATAATTGACCTCTTGTTGCCAAGTACCTTGGGTCTGGGCGATGGCCAAGTTTGATAAACAAACCATACCCAAAGCCATTGCGATGTGCTTCATAAGTATGGCAATTTACTCAATTTATGGCAAAATCATCTCGATGCCACTGTCGGTCGACTTCACACGGGCATAGCCCGTTTCCATTTCATCCAACCCCAAATACTGGTCGTTGGCGTAAGAAATCAGGTCTTTACAACTGCGGTCGATGTTGGCCGTATATCCCACCGGCAAATGCAATACCACCTCCACCTCAGGATTTCGCCAAGGCGCATTTTTACCCAAAATCAACACATCGGGCAAAAGCAATGTGGTAGAGTCCCATCGCACTTCGTAACGCAATCCCGCCGCATTCGATACCGCCGTTTTTCGACTGCCCCTACTGCGCTTGTATACAGTAACAAAGGGCTTATTCTCCAGTGTATTGGCGATGGTTAACGACACATCATTGCTGGCCCGGTTGACCATCAAGTCGTAGAAATCCCGACCATCTTCGCGATGAGAGCGGCCGTTGACCGTAATTTCAATGTCGGCATCGTTCAAGGTAGCCTCCAATTCTTCCCGCGTGGGACCATCCTCACCCGCCTCCCATTTCATAGGAACCGCTTCCGTTCTCACAGTAATCGTTTTGCTACTGTCTAATTGTTCGCAAGGTTTCACCACATTCACCGAGGCAGAAGTGGAAAATCCGCGACCGATTTCTACCGATTTCACGGTGAGAAATACCAAGGCAATCCAGAACGACACATTCAAAGGCCAACGCAAGAAAGGACTCATCCGCTTTCCATTGACCAATACGCGAATCAACCCATAAATCATCTGAATCAAAGGCACCAAAACCACCACACAGAGGGCCACGATCGTACCCAACAAATAGGTATACCCCAATAAGAAATAATCATAGAAGGCGTCAAACACGAACGCGAGCATACCGGCCGATAGCACCGCACCAATGACCGAAGGGACAATAATCGAGAACAGAGCCACCAAAGCAATCGCAGCCAACACTTTTACCGCGAGCCTACCGGTTTTGCCCAGCCCGCGCTTCGCGCGGGGCTTTACGTTTTCCATCGCCGAACGCACATTTTGATCCACCACCTTGGCCAAATTGTCGAAATTCACTGGCTCCCCCCGCATCTGCAACTTTTCCGCCGGCGTACTCGCTGCAGGAATGATGACCATCAAAAAGACATACACCAAAATCACCGTTCCAAACGAAGCAAAAGCCAAAATCCCAAACGCCGCCCGCACAAACACCGGATCCCACCCGAAATACGCCGCAATCCCACTGCATACACCATACACCACCACATCGTCCTCGTTGCGATACAAACGCTTGGCATATTCGCCGCCCATCGCAGACGATGTAGCCGATGTAGCCGATGTAGCCGTCCCCGCATCCCCCAACGACCCATCGCCGTCCACGCTATCCATGGCATCGCCCAACTCCTCAGCCGACCCCACCTGGGCAATGACATCCTCCACCTGATTGATAAAAATGGCCGGCGCCCCCGAATTCAACTGATGGCTAAACAACTCGGCAATCCGGTTTTCAATGTCGTCATAGACCTCCTTTTCGGTGATTCGGAGACGGAGCGACTCCAAATATTGCTTCAATCGGTCGTACGCGACTTCGTCGATCTGAAATACAAATCCATTGATGTTGGCTGAAATAATGCGATTCATGGGTTATGATGGGTTTTCTGTTTGATGTATTGATTTCTAATTTGCCGAGGCCGATTCGGGATTTTGCGAAACGTGCTCAACGGCGAATTGCAACTCGGTCCAGGTGGCCTGCAACGAGGATAAAAAGGACTGTCCCTCCGGCGTTAATTCAAAATATTTACGCGGTGGTCCTGATTTAGATTCTTCCCAACGATAACTGAGCAGTCCCCCATTTTTTAGGCGGGTGAGCAAGGGATACAAAGTACCCTCCACTACCAGCAATTTCGCCTGCTTCAGCCGATCCAGGATATCTGAAGAATAACAGGCCCCCTGCGAGATAATCTGCAAGATGCAGTATTCCAATATGCCTTTGCGCATCTGCGATTGGGTGTTTTCCAAATCCATGCTGCAAAGATAGTGTAGAATTTTAGTACTATGCAATACAAAGTACTATAAAAGCCGCAATCTCTTCGACGAACAACGCCCCATGGTGACCAAAGTCACATTAACCTACAAAATCTCGATGTTGTAGGACGACAACAGGCCAGGCAATCCATCCAAGGAGAACTTGGCCTTTTTGATGTTGTTGGTATTGGGATCGATGCGATAATATTGCGCTGTGGTAAAATTCGCCTTCTCCAATATGGTCCGATCAAACAGCGCGTCCATGAGATTGCAATCGGCAAAATTGACCTCGCTCAAATCGGCTTCCGTAAAATCAACCTCCTTCAAACTGCAACGCAGTAGGGGCATTTTCTTGATTTTGAGTTGATAGAACGATGAATGATCAAGCAGGCAGTCTGCGAACGACACCGAAAAAATAAGCGTATTACAGGTCTCGAACCGAAGTCCCAGCAACTTGCAATGCTCAAATTTACAATCGCGCAAAATCGCACCGTCCAATCGCACCCCGCTCAAATTACAATGCTCAAACACACAACCCGAGAAATTAAAATCGGTGAGATTGGCGCCGCCAAAATCAACATGAGAAAAAACGCATTCTTCGTATTCCCCCAATTCAAAAGGCGTTTCTAAAGCATGAATATGCTCAAATTGTTGATCGTAATTATAAATCGACATGATTCTCCCTCGCTACATCCACATCTGTGGGCAAAGTCATTCCGGCCACATGAAACTCACGCATGTAAATTTTCACCAACAGAATGAACAAACTGATCAAAATCGGCCCAAAAATCAAACCCATGAACCCAAAAATATTCACACCCATGATCACCCCAAAAATGGTAATCAGCGGATGGGCATCGCCCCATTTGTTTTGAATATACAAGCGCACCAAATTGTCAACCGTACCCAACACCACCAAACCAAAGACCAAGATCACCCAGGCCTGCGTTGTATGTCCGGAAGTATACTGCAACACCGCCAAGGGCATGTAAGCGATGCTCGCTCCCACCAACGGAATAATCGCCGCGATTGCGGTAGCACAGAACCAAAACAACAAATCATCTACCCCCAAAATGGCGTAGCAAATCACAGCGAGAATGGCTTGCACAAAGGCGGTTGCTGGAATCCCAGCCGCATTCGACACCACCAAGGCATTGAGCTCTTTGCCAATCAGCGAAACATGATTGTCCTCCAGCGGCAAATACGCATAGAACCAAGCTTCCATCGCTCGGCGATTAATCAGCATGAAATAAAGCACCAAATACATCACGGCTACAGTGGCAAAAGAATTGGCAATGACGCCCACGGTGGAGGTAGCGGCGGCAGTCACATAAGCAGAGGCTTGCTTGAGGTTCTCAGCCGTGAGGATTTCAAATCCAAAACGCTGTTCTTGTTGGGTAATGAAGGCATTGATGGATTGCAGTACTTCTTGACTGTGCGATACCACTTCGGCCAAACGAGCGGTAACCTCGCCGATGATCAGTCCCGCAGGGACAACAATCAGCATAAAGCTGCCAAGCAACAACAAGATTGTGGACTTCACTTTGCTCAAGCGATACCGTTTTTCCAAAAAATCTTGCGGTTTAAGCAGAAAAAAATACAGGGTAAGTGCACCGAGAAAGCCCGATAAAAAACCCAACAACTGGGAGGCGATGAATAGTCCAAAAACGACCAACAGCAACAAGAAGCTATTCTGTCGGATTTTCGATTGCTGCATACACAAAGAAACAAAAAAAAACTGGGGCCGCGCGCAACGCGGCCACCGTTTACAGTATTTATGAAACAAACTTAGGCTTGCGCTGGCGCAAACTGCACGTTGAACAATAACTTCACGTCGCTGCCAACCACTACACCACCAGCCTCAGTCACCGCACTCCAAGTCAAACCAAACTCCTCGCGCTTCACAACGCCTGTTACCTCAAAACCAATTTTGTGATTGCCCCATGGATCAACCATTTCGCCACCAAACTCGGCCTTCAAAGCAACCTTATTGGTAATGCCCTTGATGGTCAAATCACCCATCACGTTATACTCACTATCAGATACCTTCTCAAAAGAAGTACTGCTGAAATCAATGCTAGGGAACTGAGCCGCATCGAAAAATTCGCCCGACTTCAAATGACCATCGCGGTCTGCATTGTTCGTATCAATTGAATCAACAGAAGCGCTGAAAGTTACAGATGCACCCGAAAAATCTTTGCTGCTGGCCGCGTGCAAAGACGCTGTGAACTGCTTGAAAGTACCAGTAACTGTAGAAATTACCAAGTGCTTAACCTTGAACTGTGCCTCGCTGTGCGTAGGATCCAAGTTCCATTGTGCCATAGATTGTGTTGTCATATCGTTTTTATTTGTTACAACAAATATCGTGAAAACATTCCACAATCGCAACAACCATCCGACGAAAACCGCCCCGTATCGACAAAAACTCCCAAAAGAAGTTTAAATTGGTACCATGTTCGTAAAGCACTGGAAATCCATCGCCACAATTTTTGCCATCGCCATTTTCACCATGAAACCCGCTATCGCCCAGTATGGTGGCCTTGACACGACTGCCAAAGATGCAAACACCACCGCAAATACATCCCCCGCGGTAAAAACCATCGCCAAAAAAAGAACCCTTCACCCCATCCAAAAAGAGGCCATGACTTTTATGTGGACCAACAACTCCAATGCGCTCGTCAACACCATCGGCAACGGACTTCAACAAGAACTTGAACCCAATTTCGGCAATGTTGGCAACTCGCTCCTTACCGCCAAACCCACCACCATCGGTTACCAATACCATTTCCGCGACCGCTGGACCATGGGCATCAAATACACTTGGGCCGAAGTCACGTCCGACACCCTGGCCTACCCCGACTTCGACCGCATCAACCAATACGGCTACTTCCAATACGTGGTTAAACTCAACTCCTTCTTGGCCAGTATCGACTACGCCTGGAAAATTAAAAATTCCGCCAAAAGGAGCTACGCCCTGTATTCAGGCATCGCCCTCGGCAACAGCCGAATTGATTACAACACCGTTCGGATGAACTACGACTCGTCCACCTCTTACATCCCTGCCTTCAATGGCGGCGTGGACTTGAATGGGTTTCAAGTCACAATCCTTGGCATCAAACAACACTTCAAAGGCTTGAGAAATTTTGGTTACCACGCAGAACTCGGTGCGGGCATCAACTCCATTGGTCTGGCCTATGGCTTAACTTACACCCTTTAGGAATCAGCAACCTCAAAACCCGTCAAACGCGCAATCCACTCTGGCGCTAACACTGGCGCTCCCCGACACTAACGCAACCACTTCCACAAGTCTTTCCACGTGGGCTTCTTGCCATAGCTCAAGATACCGATGCGGTAAATGCGGCTACTCAGCCACACCATCAGCACAAACATCAGCACCAGCAGACCAAAACTCAAAGCCAATTCGCTCAATGGCACTCCAAACGGCGCCCGCACAACCATCACAATGGGACTGGTTAGCGGAATCATCGAAAACAACTTGGCCATGGCCCCATGCGGCGCTTTCAACGCCACCGTTTGGGCAATCACAAACCCAAAAACCAAGGGCAACGTCACCGGCATCATAAACTGCTGCACGTCGGACTCCTGATTCACAGCCGACCCAATGGCCGCACAAATGCTCGAATACAACAAATATCCCCCCACAAAAAAGAGTAAAAACACCCCTATAATTTCAAAATAAGGCAAATTGCTCAGCGGCTCCGTAAACTCCGCCGCCAAATCCCGTGCCCCCGCAGACCCCGACACTGCAACCTGAGCACCATCGCCCCCCATCGCTCCCACAGTGGCCATCCCCGTGCGCGCCTCTATCCCCTTTTGCACTGCCTGCTGGGTTGTCATCCCATCGCCCGAATTCAAGAACATCGCACTGATCCCCATCACCAATCCCACCGCCAACAG
>SXYY01000159.1 GCA_005788145.1 Bacteroidota bacterium | reverse complement strand
GATTTTGTGTTTGAGCAGGTGGTAGAAATGGTTCAACAAACCCGACCTAACACGCCGAAGGCCCATGAGATGGCTCAAAAGTATTTGTCGTATGGAGCCGGACCAAGGGCGGGACAGAATCTCATTTTGGCGGCCAAGTGTCATGCATTGATGCATGGAAAGTTCTCGGTAGATCGCGAGGATGTGGTTGCTGTTTCCAAGTGGGTGTTGAGACACCGAATTGTCCGAAATTTCCGTGCAGAGGCGGAAGGCATCACGGCCGATAAGATTATCGGCGCCATTTGTTTGTAATTATTTGGCTTTTTCACGGCATCCGAGCACTGAACATACCGGGCATTTTTCGATGATATGTCCACGAGCCGGACAAAATTCCCTACCCATAAAGATTATTTGCAGGTGGGCTTTGTTCCAGCGGTCTTTGGGAATGAGGCGTTTGAGATCACGCTCAGTTTCTTCCACGCTTTTGGCTGCACTAAGGCGCCAGCGATAGGCCAATCGATGAATGTGCGTATCCACCGGAAAAGCGGGTACGCCGAAGGCTTGTGACATCACTACAGAGGCTGTTTTGTGTCCAACACCCGGCATCGCCTCAAGGGCTTCAAAGGAGGCAGGTACTTCACCGTTGTGTAGTTCCATGATCATTTGTGAGAGGCCATAGATGCCTTTGCTTTTCATGGGTGAAAGGCCGCATGGTCTGATGATTTGTTGGATTTCTTCTACGCTCAGTTTGAGCATATCAGCCGGATTGTTGGCTTTTTCAAACAGCAGCGGGGTGATTTGATTCACCCGTTCATCGGTGCATTGTGCGCTGAGCAGCACGGATACCAGCAGGGTATATTCATCGGTATGGTTGAGTGGAATGGGGGTTTCGGGGTAATATTGCTCGAGGGTATCGAGGATGAATTGTACGCGTTCGGCTTTTTTCATGGGTTAGAAAAAGTGGAGGTGGTGATGGGGCGATGAAAGTGCAGTATCGGCAAAGGCGAGCTCAAAAGTATGTGGGACAATGGGTTTGTCGATGACTTGTTTGCAGGCTTTTTCAAATACGGGTGTAAGGTTGCTGTCGAGCAAAACAAATTGGCTAATACGTCCTTTGGTTACCTCCATGTTTAGGTGGTAGCTATGGTTGTCAACGGTGAACGCGCGTTGGTGTTTGTAGTTGGGGGAATAGCCAAGAATCCATTCGTCTGTACAGAATTTTTCATTGCGCAGGGCGATGATGGCTTGGTGCTCTTCTGGGGCGATGGTGGATGCTTGTGCCTGGAGCAGGGGGATGAGTGCTTGTGAAAGTTGATCGATGGTATTGGGAATATCGGTCAATTTTGGGTGGTGGTCGCCGAGGTTGGTTACTTCGGAGCGATTGCTTTTTACGGCTTTGTCTTGGTAGTTCCCATTGGTCTTGAGGGCTTTTCCGAGGTTGTGTATATTGGCATTCAGCAACAGGGTACCATGGTGCAGTACGCGTTTTTGTTGTTGGAAAATGTGCTGTGCGTTGCCTGAGAATTTGAGTCCCTGATAGAGCAAGTCGTCGCGTTGTGAGTAAGTGGATTCAATGCCAAGAGTGGATAGTGCTTGTCGGATAGGCTCCAGGAATCGCTTGTAGTTTACGGCTTTATCGAGGGTGGTGCCTAGGTCTTGGATGTAGGCAAAGTTGAGGTTGCCGAGGTCGTGGTAGACGGTGCCGCCGCCGCTTACGCGGCGGGCGGCCTTGATACCAAGATGCTGGCAGGCAGCGTAATTGATCTCGGCACACAAATTTTGGTGTTTGCCACAAACAACGGCCGATTCACTTTGCCAAAATAAAAAGAGGTTTTCCGAAGTATGGTGTAAAAAATGCGATTCTGCCGCCAAGTTGTAGTATACATCTGTGGAGGGAGAGACAATGAATCTAAAGGTGTTGGACATCAGGTGGCCGATTTTGAGCGACGTAATTCAAAGTTCTGTCCCAAGTACACTTTTCGCACCATTTCGTCGCTGGCCAATTCTTCCGCGGTGCCATGTTTGAGTAGTTTTCCCTCAAACAATAGATAGGCCCTATCTGTGATACTGAGGGTTTCTTGTACGTTGTGATCCGTAATCAAAATACCGATATTTTTTTGTTTGAGTTTGGCCACGATCTGTTGGATGTCTTCAACGGCGATGGGGTCAACCCCTGCAAACGGTTCATCCAATAAGATGAATTTTGGGTCGGTTGCCAAGGCGCGGGCAATCTCGGTTCTCCTGCGTTCACCGCCAGAAAGCACTTTGCCGAGGTTCTTTCTCACCCTACCAAGTCCAAATTCAGCGATGAGCGACTCCAGTTTATCGGTTTGTTCGGCTTTGGATAGGGCGGTCATCTCAAGAATGGCCTGAATGTTCTCTTCTACGCTGAGTTCCCTGAAAACAGAGGCTTCTTGTGGGAGGTAACCCACGCCATTTTGGGCGCGTTTGAACATGGGCCATGTGCTGATTTCGGTATCTTCGAGGAAGACTTTGCCTTCATCCGGACGCACCAATCCAACGAACATATAGAAGGAGGTGGTTTTTCCAGCGCCGTTTGGACCGAGTAGTCCTACGATTTCACCTTGGTTTACTTCTACGCTCACGTCGTTTACGACGCGCTTGGCACCATATTGTTTCACCAAATGTTCTGAGCGTAGTTTCATCTTTACAAATATAGGGCAAAAAATAAAGGGCTTCCGCTGCGCGGAAGCCCTTTTAAGTGGTACAATTTATCACTACATTTGCACTGGCGGTACGGCCAGCTCCCCATTCACTTCCCCAGGGCCGGAAGGCAGCAAGGACAATGGGTTGTAGCGGCGCGATACCGCCTTTTTTATTTTCCTAATCTTAGTACTGACTTGTTTTCTTTGGGCTACGGCCAGCTCCACCCCAACGGGTGTTGTTGCGGTTGCCATTTCCACCCGAACCGCCAGCATTTGCTCCTCGGTAGCCACCAGAAGGTCTTTCAGAGCGACTGTCGCGTGGTGATGAAGAGAAATTTGATCCCGGCTTGTTTCCACCGCGATCAGATCCAAATCCGGCACCGCGATCAGATCCACCTTTGAATCCTCCGCCGTTTCCACCACTGTAGTTTGAGCTAGAACCTCCGCCATAGCTAGAACCTCCGCCATAGCTAGAGCCACCGCGGTTTCCACCATAACTAGATCCTCCACGGTTTCCACCGTATCCACCACCGCCACTGCGATTTCCACCATATCCGCCACCACCGTTTCCGCCGCGACTCTTGTTGCCGTAACCGCGGTGAAAGCTCGATCCACCACCGTTTCCGCCACCGCCACTGCGACGTTGGGGCAATTCAATGCGGTAATCGTGTTCCATTTCAGTCATGCACTCGCGACCGTGAATGCGGTAGATTTGTTCGAGCAAGTTTACTTCTGAGCGTTCGCAGAATGAAATGGCGATACCTTCGGCGCCGGCGCGACCTGTACGGCCGATTCGGTGAGTGTGGGTATCCGCATCCATCGCGATATCAAAATTCAATACATAATTAAGTTCTTTTACGTCCACACCGCGGGCAGCAACATCCGTTGCAATCAACAATTTGGCACGTCCGCGTTTGAACATATCCAAGTTGTTTGAACGCTCACGCTGTGATTTGTCGCCGTGAATGGCCACTGCTGAATAACCATCGTCTTTCAACGACATCACCAATTTGTCGGCGCCGTGCTTGGTTTTTGTAAAGACAAGCATAGATTCTACGGCTGGATCTTCCAACATATCGCGCAACAAGGCGTATTTGTTGTTGCGGTCAACGGCAAACAACCACTGGGTGATTTTTGGTTTGTCTTCTATTGTTGGAAGGATATCGATGTGCTCGGGATCCACCAACATTTCTGAAGCCAATTGCTTGATTTCACGGGGTGCAGTAGCAGAGAACAACAAAGTTTGCTTGCATTCTGCCAACATCAATTTGCCAATGGCACGGATATCGGCCACGAAGCCCATGTCGAGCATACGGTCACACTCATCCAATACAAAAGTTTGGATGCCTGAAAGATCGATAAATCCTTGTTCGATCAAGTCGAGCAAACGTCCGGGCGTGGCGATGATCACCTGGCAACCGCGACGAATTTCTTGTACTTGGCGCATCTGTGACACACCACCGTATACCAAGGCAATGCGCAAGTTTGTTCCGCTAGCGTACTTCTTGAAGTTGTCGGAAATTTGGTGCGCCAACTCACGGGTCGGAGCCAATACCAATGCATGTGTTTTGCGTTGGGGGTTGGCCATGATTTGTTGAATAATGGGGATGGCAAACGCTGCCGTTTTGCCTGTGCCTGTTGGGGCTGTAGCGAAAAGGTCGCTTCCTTTTAAAATGGTTGGAATGGCCAATGCTTGGATTGGCGTTGGGGTTGTGTAGCCCTGTTCTGAAACAGACTTCACCAAGGGGGCGATTAACCCCAATGATTCAAATGATTGCATGTATGTTTTTTAGATTACTGTCTTTCTGCGAAACACTTCTGAGCTAGTGTTTTTATCGCAAACGTGCAATGAAAGCACGTTGTTAAAGACTGACTCTAGATGAATTAAGCGGCGCGAAGATACAAAGAAAAAGTCAACATTGGTATAAATCATAGAATATAAACTTATATTGATTGTATTTTTGACGTTGTATGAGCACGCAGGACATTCAATTTAACAAGAATCAAGATTTGAACAAGCAGGAGTGGGATTTGGCAAAATCGCGATTGGATAAAATCTATGGAGGCGGTGGGGAGAAAGCTGCGGCCAAACAAAAAGAGAAGGGGAAAATGCTTTGTCGGGAGCGTGTTGATTACTTGCGCGACCCAAATTCTGAGTGGATAGAGATAGGTGCTTTTGCTGGATATGAAATGTATGCTGAACACGGTGGATGTGTGGGTGGTGGTGTGGTTACCGGCATTGGATATGTATCAGGCAAGCAGTGTGTCATTGTGGCCAACGATGCAACGGTGAAAGCCGGTGCGTGGTTTCCCATTACGGGCAAAAAAAATCTGCGGGCCCAAGAAATCGCCATGGAAAACCGCTTGCCCATCATTTATTTGGTGGATAGTGCAGGGGTTTTCTTGCCCATGCAGGATGAGATTTTTGCTGATAAGGAGCATTTCGGACGGATGTTCCGCAACAATGCCCAAATGAGTGCCATGGGTATCACCCAGATTGCCGCGGTGATGGGTAGCTGCGTTGCCGGTGGTGCCTATTTGCCCATCATGAGCGATGAAGCCCTGATTGTGGAAGGCAATGGCAGCATATTTTTGGCGGGAAGTTACCTGGTGAAGGCCGCAATTGGCGAGGATGTAGACAACGAAACTTTGGGCGGTGCGACCACCCAAACAGAGATTTCGGGTGTGATTGATGATAAGTTTCCAGACGATGCAACCTGTTGGGATCGCATTCGTTACATCATGGATAAGATTGGCAAGTACGAGGAGGCGGGATTTGATCGCATCGCATCGTCTCAGCCAACCAAAAAAATGGAGGAGATCTGGGGGATTTTGCCGAATGAACGCAACAAGCCTTACAATTCGGTGGAGGTGATTGAGCGACTCGTCGATAACAGTGAGTTTGAGCAATACAAAGAGGGCTATGGCAAGTCGATTCTGTGCGGATATGCGCGGATTGATGGCTGGGCGGTGGGCATCGTGGCGAACAATCGAGAAATCGTAAAGAGCAAGAAAGGCGAG
>SXYY01000158.1 GCA_005788145.1 Bacteroidota bacterium | reverse complement strand
ATTGTATTGGTTGAATCGCCAGTATTCCATTTTACTGGAGCGGTAGAGTAGGCATAGAGGGTGACGTAACTTCCTTCGCACAATTTTGTGGGATTGGTTCCTGCGCCGCTGTAAATATTTATATAGGCGTCGTTTACGGTAATCGCTACGCCGGCAGTGGTGTCAACACAATTGAAAGCGCTATCATAGGCATAGGCTTGGAAAACGCCGTTGGTGCTCACTACGCGCGATTTTCCAGAGTATCCATCGGTCCAATAAATATCAGGATTCCCTATACACGATACACTCAGCTGCACAGTATCGTTGCAGGTGGTGATGGTGCTTTTGGTTGTTGTCAACTCCAATTTAAACTGATTGTTGTAGCAGGAAAATCCCAAACCCTTGAACCCTTGTGCATTTGCGGAAATTGATGCGAACAAGGACAATCCCATAATCCAATTAACCAAAAATCGTTTTTGCATAATACTAAATTTGATGAAAGAACACATGTACAATCCCTTTTGTTTTGATGTTCGTCGATATATTGCTGAATTCCATCCCTCCACAACATATGTGTATCTTTGAGCGTTAATCATTGGATGTTTAGGGCAAAGCGATATCAATTTTCTCTCGTACTCAGTTTGATGTTCGTGGTGAGCGCCATCCATGCCCAGCATTTCGCACCCATCGCTGTGGGGAAATACAGTGGTGTACATGCGGCCAAAGTGAATCCGGCGTTAACAGCCAATTCGCCTTATAAGTGGCACATCAACATTGTGGGTGCTTGGGCCAATGTCAATAACAATTACATCAATTTGCAATTGCCTTATTCGGCATATCATGCCATTTTTAACACGATGCCTGAGCAATACAAGACGGTGAACGGCAATCCCCGCTTTGATTCGGCATTCCTTTACGAAGACCTCAATCGAAAACGCAAATTCGCGGGGGTAGGTGCCATGGCTTATTTGCCTTCCGTGCTGTTGCAATACAAAAAAGTTCACATTGGTTGGCTCAACGATGCCGTGGTATTGGGACGCGGAACCGGCGTGAACGAGCCCTTGGCCTATGCCTTGCGGCGTGAACTTTCTTACAACAAGCGTGCGTTCAATTATTTCATTCTCGACAAAAACAACAACTACAACCTCGATCGCGGTGCTGCGAATGCCAATGCTTATATATCCTCAGGGATCAATGTTTCATACAGTCAAGACCTTCCTTGGAAGCAAAAAATGATGTTTGGGGCTACCTTGAAAAAAGTGTGGGGTTTGGGTGGAGCCTATTTTAAATGGGATGATATGCAAATCCACAAAGTGAGGCAGAACGTATTGCAGTTCGATCAGACCAATATTCATTACGCTTTGTACCAAGGTCGCGGCAGAGGCTCAGCCATCGATTTGGGTTGGGGTATGATTTACCACAAGCCCGATTACAAACAAAACGGCGATTATCTCAAAAAACACAAGCAGTATAAATATAAATTTGGCCTAAGCTTGCTCGATTTGGGGGCTGTCCGTTACGATGATGTCAAAGCCACCGATATCGTGAATGCCAATACAACCACTTGGGATGCCACGGGTTTTCGGGATCAATTCATCGGCGTAGATCCAACACCCAGTATCACTCCCCTCAACAATGTATTCAAAGATCTTTCTGGGTTTACAACAAGCACGCGCACAGAGAATATTGGATTGCCCACCCGGTTCATTGCATCGGTAGATTATCAATACAGCAAGCGCGTATTTATCAATTATCAAGTAATGCAGAGCCTGCGCGGTCGATTTACGCAGCACATGCGATACCAAAGTTACGCGATGATTGCGCCTCGTTATGAAAAGGAAAAATGGGAAGTGTCTGTTCCTGTTTTATTGGAATACGATTACCGCAGCCTACGTGCAGGATTTTCTCTCCGGGCCGGATGCTTCTACATCGGCAGCAACAGTGCATTAAACTTCCTTTACACCCGCAATGTGCGTGATGCGGATATCTACCTGGGATTCACCATTTCACAGCTCAAAGGCACCAAAAACGACTGGTTCATTCGTCGTAGAAAAGACGCTGCAGAGCAGAAGGACAATAAAAAGCCCGATTGCGAGAAAATGTAGTCGCAACATCCGTTGAATTGTTGCGGTTTTATCGATCTTTATTCAATGCAGAGGAGCGCTGTTTGCCCTACCATCGCATCGCCTTGATAGCAACGCAAGCGATACAACCCGGCTTTGCCATCAAACAAAAATCCATCTTGGCTTGTGCTGTCCCGCGTCATCCTTGATATCAATCGACCAGATGCATCGGTGATTTCGCAGTGCGTCCATCTGTTGCCTCCACGAATTTGAATTGTTTGGCCAGATTTTACTGGGTTGGGGAACGCGTACATCACGGTGATTTGGACTTGTTTTGTAGACAATTCCCCCAGTGTGATGTCTTGATAGCTCAGTGCAAAACAACTGTCGCCCCACTGATTGACTTCATGGAAAACGCGCACTGTTTGGTTGCTGTATGCCGCAAGATTGTGGGTTGGTTTGGTTTGAGCACTTAACCAGCTCGGTGCCGATTGAATATACCAAATGTGATCGCCCGTTGTATCTGCTGGGATAAAACTATACAATGCCCCTTGGTTGCTTACGCTGAAATTGGCATTGGGCAATGGGTTCACTTGGATGCGGGCTTTGGCCGAATTTGCCACACAGCCTTTTCCTGTACTGCCTTGTAACCACAGAGAATCGCCTTGTTTTACCGGAACTTTGGTGATGCCGGATTTGGGGCTGCTGAGCGATGTAACTTGTTTGCCGTTCACTACAATCCATGCCTTTTTTACCGCTGTGGTGTCACATTCAT
This sequence comes from Bacteroidota bacterium, assembly GCA_005788145.1. GTDB lineage: Bacteria > Bacteroidota > Bacteroidia > NS11-12g > UBA955 > UBA955. The sequence goes on along the minus strand of SXYY01000158.1, from coordinate 484 downwards.
GGGTAAGCCATATGCTTCCGCCACAAATGATTTTGGGGGTAAGGGTATCCAAATCGTGTTTTAATTGGTTTGCCCTGATCGATTCGGCACTCCAAGACAGACTCTTTTTTGTGGTGCCACAAACCGCCTGCGCTGAATCCAGTACCGCCAAATCTACCTTGCCGTTCAACGCATTGATATCGATCTGAAACTGTGATTGCTGTTTTAGCGATGCGCCGTTAACCCAAACATTGTAGGCCTTGGGCAAATTTCCAAGCGATAGGGTGGCCTTACTGCCCAAGCAAAGCGGACTGCTGCTCCATTGGGCGGTATAATCGATGGGTGTACACGACTTGGTGGTGGCTGAGAAGCGGGCGATCGGACTTACCATGCAATCGTTGTTGATGCTGTAACGGACCCAAAGCGATACAGGTGATTTGTCTGAAGGTGTGGCTACCGCAAATTGCGTGTCTAAGCCATTGTTGCCGCTGTTTGTCCATGTTTT
>SXYY01000157.1 GCA_005788145.1 Bacteroidota bacterium | reverse complement strand
GTCAGACAGGTAAAACTGCCATTGCATTGGATGCCATCATCAACCAGAAAGAATTCTACGAAAAAGGAAATCCAGTATACTGTATCTACGTTGCTTGCGGACAAAAAGAGTCTACCGTGAAGCAAGTAGTGAAGTCATTGGAAGATAGTGGTGCGATGGCCTACACCGTGGTTGTTACTGCGGCTGCTTCTGCGCCGGCACCTTTGCAGTTCTTTGCACCGATGGCTGGTTGCGCAATTGGTGAGTATTTCCGCGATTTGGGATTGCCCGCATTGGTTGTTTATGACGATTTGTCAAAGCAGGCCGTTGCATATCGTGAGGTTTCATTGTTGTTGCGTCGTCCTCCCGGACGTGAAGCATACCCTGGAGATGTATTCTATTTGCACAGTCGCTTGTTGGAGCGCGCTTGCAAATTGAACTCTTCGGATCATATTACTTGTAACATGAACGATTTGCCCGATAGCTTGCAAGGCAAGGTGAAGGGTGGCGGGTCTTTGACTGCGTTGCCAATCATTGAAACGCAAGCGGGTGACGTATCTGCATATATTCCTACCAACGTAATTTCAATTACTGATGGACAGATTTTCTTGGAGTCGAACTTGTTTAACTCAGGTATTCGTCCAGCGATCAACGTGGGTATTTCGGTATCTCGTGTAGGAGGTAATGCGCAGATCAAATCCATGAAGAAAGTTGCTGGTACATTGAAGCTGGACCAAGCGCAGTACCGCGAATTAGAAGCGTTTGCGAAGTTTGGTTCTGATTTGGATGCCGCCACAAAATCGGTATTGGAAAAAGGGTCACGCAACGTGGAAATTTTGAAGCAGCCTCAATTTAGTCCTGTGACTGTAGAGAAGCAGATTGCCATCATTCACTTGGGAACTTCTAATTTGTTGAGAAGCGTTCCAGTAAACAAAATTCGCGAATTTGAAGCATCTTATTTGGAATATTTGGATGTAAAGCACAAAGATACCTTGGAAGCATTGCGCAAAGGGGTTATCGATGATGCGGTGAAGGCTGTTTTGAACGCTGCTTGCACTGAAATCGCTAAGAATTACGCAGTTTAATCCAATACCATGGCCAATCAGAAGGAAATTCGCGCCCGGATATCGTCGACCATCAGTACCCAGCAGATCACCAAAGCCATGAAATTGGTATCTGCGACCAAGTTGCGCAAGGCAAGTGAAGCCATAGTACGCATGCGTCCTTACGCAGAAAAGTTGCAAGGCATCATGGGCAATTTGAAGGATAGCACGGAAGATGATCGTTTGGCCGGATATTTTGAAGCCCGTGAAGCCAAAAAAGTGCTTTTGTTGGTGATTACCAGCGATCGCGGTTTGTGTGGTGCTTTCAACGCCAACGTGGTAAAACGCGTAAAGGTATTGTTGGACACCGATTATCGGGATGCACACAAAGCGGGTAATGTAACGTTGATGTGTATTGGCAAGAAGGGTGGAGAAGCATTGAAGCGTTTTGGATATGAAGTAAACTTGGAGCGTGTGAATCTAACGCAGAATACAACTTCTGAAACTGCGTTTGAAGCCATGCAGGGTGTAATCAACCAATTTTTGGCCGGAGAGTATGATCGCGTAGAGGTGGTTTACAACAAATTCAAGAATGCAGCGACACAGATTTTGGTGAACGAGCAGTTGTTGCCGATTGCGGCGTCTGCGAGCGAAGCGAGCCAGACGAACAATGATTATTTGTTTGAGCCTGGTAAGGTTGCAATTTTGGAGGATTTGATTCCCCGTAGTTTGAATACATTGTTTTATCGCGCGTTGTTGGATTCATTGGCCTCAGAGCATGGTGCTCGTATGGTTGCAATGGATAAGGCAACGGAAAACGCCGGCGATTTGTTGCGTGCGTTGCGATTGGCATACAACCAAGCCCGTCAGGCTGCCATTACCCGTGAGATTTCTGAAATCGTGGGTGGTGTTGCTGCTCTGGAGGGATAAGAAAAATTTTATACAACGAAAAAGGCGAACCTTTGGTTCGCCTTTTTTTATGATTATGGGTTTCAGTTGCTGGTTTCGTCTCAAGAAGGGTTTCTAATCCTCGCGCATCACCTCGATATACTTATGGGTCGCTTTGATCTTCGCAATCAACTGCTCCAAGTGCAATAAATCATAGATCATCACCTCAATCTTACCACCAAATGTGCCGTCTTCGTTACTAGAAATATTGATACTCTTCATGTTTACTTCCATGTCTTTGGAAATAATATCCGTTATCCTACTCACTATGCCCACATCGTCGATCCCCCGCACCGCAATGGCCGTGTCAAATGCTTTTTGATACCCGTCGCCCCGCCATTGGGCAGGGATGATTCTGTATCCGTATTGACTCATTAGCCTGGTGGCGTTCGGACATGTGGTCCGGTGAATCTTAACCCCCTCGCCCACAGTGATAAATCCAAAAATGGGATCTCCAGGAACGGGATGACAACATTTGGATAGGGCGTAAGGCATTTCATAATCATCGCCAATGATGATTTGGTCTGATTTCTTCCGCTTATTTGTAGCCGTTGAATTCGCTTTGGTGGGCAGTGTCTCTGCTTGATCATTGGGCTCAACGGTTTTCTTTAAAACGATTTTCAATAGCAATTCGCGGTTCAAACGAATTTGTCCTTCTGCAACACTGTGAAAAAACTCAGCGCCCACTTGGTATTTGAAATGGTGCATGAGTTTCTTGATATTGCTATCGGTGAACTGAAGCTGGTGTTTGCGGAACAATCGCTCCAATATCAGTCGGCCCTGGGCCGCCTTCTTTGTTCTTTCAGCTTTGAGTGCTTCACGAATTTTCGATTTTGCCCGTGCTGTTTTGGCAACATCCAACCAATCTCGCGTAACGCGGTTTTTGCTCGTTGTTAGAATTTCTACGATGTCTCCGTTCTTCAGCGAAGACTGTATTGAAACCAGCTTGTTATTGACTTTAGCACCCAATGTTCGTTTTCCTAACTCGGTGTGGATGGCGAATGCGAAATCCAATGCAGTTGATCCCGCCGGCAAAGCTTTTACATCTCCCCTGGGGGTGAAAATGTAAATCTCTTCTCCCAAGAGACTTGTTCGGAATTCACTCACCAAATCCAATGCACTTAAGTCGCTGTTCGATAATGTCTCTTTGACCGCATCCAACCAGTTGTCGAAGGCCATGTCCTGGGGCGTAGAAACGGATTTCCCTCCCGATTTGTAGCGCCAATGGGCGGCCAATCCTCGCTCGGCGATATCGTCCATACGCTTTGAACGAATTTGGACTTCCACCCAACGGCCTTTCGGCCCCAATACAGTGGTGTGTAACGCACTGTAACCATTGCTTTTGGGATGACTTAGCCAATCCCGCAAACGGTTGGTATGCGAGCGATACATGTCCGATATAATGCTATATACCCGCCAACAATCTGCTTTTTCGAGAAACAGCGGCGAATCCACAATGACGCGAATCGCGAAAGCATCATAGACTTCCTCAAATGGAATTTGTTGTTTTTCCATTTTTTTGACGATGCTGTAGATGCTTTTTGGTCGGCCCTTGATTTCGACAATGTTGAGCCCGGATAATTCGAGTTCGTTTTTTAGGGGGTCAATAAACTCTTTGACATATCGCTGCCTTACATTTTTCGTGTCTGCCAGTTTATCTGAGATCTCGCGGTACAGGGTGGGATTGGTGAACTTCAGGGACAAGTCCTCCATCTCTGTTTTCACCGCGTTTAATCCCAATCTGTGGGCCAAAGGCGCATAAATGAACAGGGTTTCCGATGCGATTTTTAGTTTTGTATTTTCCGATACGGATCCCAATGTGCGCATGTTGTGCAAACGGTCACAGAGTTTGATCAATATTACCCTCAAATCATCGCCCAAGGTGAGCAACATCTTCTTGAAGTTTTCCGCTTGGATGCTATGGTCCTTGTCTACATTTTCAAATACCGTGGAAATTTTTGTTAATCCATCGATGATATTGGCAACATCTTTACCAAAGCGATGCTCAATATCCTCAAGGGTGATGTCGGTATCTTCAACCACATCATGCAGCAGGGCACAGACCACAGAAGTTGCGCCCAGTCCCAATTCAGATACAGCAGCTTCTGCCACAGCCAAGGGGTGAAAAATGTAAGGTTCACCACTTTTCCGGACGGTGCCTTCATGGGCTCTCGCTGCCATGTCAAAGGCATCGCGAACCAGTTTTATCTTTTCTTTTGGAATGTTTTTACCAAGGCTTCGCAATAAGTGCTTGTACCGCTTGAGTAACTCCGTGCGATACGCTTCATAAACTGGTCCTTGTAACAATGCCATTATTGAGTCAAAGCAGCGAAGTGTTTGAAGAACTGAGGAATGGTTTCAATGCCTTTGAAGTAGTTGAAAATGCCATAATGCTCGTTGGGCGAGTGAATGGCGTCGGAATCCAAGCCAAACCCCATCAATACGGTTTTGGTTTTTAATTCCTTTTCAAACAATGCAACAATGGGAATACTGCCACCGCCTCTGGTAGGGATGGGGTCGATGCCAAAGGTCTCTTTCATCGCCAAGGCAGCAGCTTTGTATGGGATTGAGTCTGTGGGTGTAACCACGGGCTCGCCACCGTGATGTGGGGTAACCTTCACTTTTACACCGGCAGGAGCGATGCTCTCGAAGTGTTTTTGGAACATTTCAGTGATCTCGTCGCTAATTTGGTTGGGTACCAATCGCATAGAAATCTTCGCATAGGCTTTGCTAGGCAACACGGTTTTGGCACCTTCACCAATATAACCACCCCAGATACCGTTCACATCGAGTGTAGGACGAATGCCGGTTCTCTCAATGGTAGAAAATCCTTTTTCACCCAATACATCATCGATGTCGAGGTGCTTTTGATATTCATTGATGTCGAAAGGAATCTTGCCCATCGCCTCACGGTCAGCAGCAGAAACTTCCAATACTTTGTCGTAGAATCCCGGAATGGTGATGTGGCGATTTTCATCGTGCAGACTCGCAATCATGGTGCACAACGCATTGATGGGGTTGGCAACGGCACCACCGTAAACACCTGAGTGAAGGTCAATACGCGGACCAGTCACTTCAACTTCCACATAGCTCAGGCCGCGCAATCCCACATCGATGCTTGGAATATCATTGGCAATCAGCGCTGTGTCTGAGATTAAAATCACATCGGCTTTCAATTTGTCGCGGTTCGATTTACAATAGGTTCCCAAATTGTTGGATCCCACTTCTTCTTCACCTTCGATCATGAACTTGATGTTACATGCCAATGTTTGGGTCTGCATCATGGTCTCAAACGCTTTCACATGCATGAAGAACTGACCTTTGTCGTCGCAAGCACCTCTCGCATATATCTTGCCGTCGCGCACCGTGGGTTCGAATGGGGGAGTGTCCCACAATTCGTTGGGTACGCTGGGTTGAACGTCGTAGTGGCCATAAACCAATACCGTAGGCAACGCCGGATCGATGATTTTCTCACCATAAACGATGGGATAACCTGCGGTTTCTTCCAATACCACATTCTCAGCGCCCACTTTTCTCAAGTGATCTGCCACAGTTTCGGCACATTTGCGAACGTCTCCGGCATAAGCAGGATCTGCACTAATGCTTGGGATACGCAATAAGTCAAATAACTCATTAAGAAAACGGTCTTGGTTTTGTTCGATGTATTGGTTTACTGACATACCCGCAATTTACAATGCATTTTTTGCTTAGACCACATCGGCCATGGGCAAATCGAAAAAATATTGCCGCACCATCCAAGAGATCATCCGCGGTGAAAATTGTATCTTTGTGATTACGATAATCGATGGAAACCACTACCGCTCAAGCCGTTCAAGAACATTCAAAAGATAAATTCAAGCAGGAATT
>SXYY01000156.1 GCA_005788145.1 Bacteroidota bacterium | reverse complement strand
GCTTGGGGCGGTGGATCGGCCGCTAACAACAATCCTGCTGCACAAATGCCAAAGAAAGTTAAGGCCAAGTCAGATGTTGTTGCCGTTGCTCAAAATGCTTGTAATGTCTCAGTTCAATCTGTTAAATCTACAGAAAATACTGCCATGGAAGCTTCTACCGTTGCTAAAGCTTTCGTTTCAAATAATATTTTGGCAAAAAACGAAGTAGCAACCGTAAATAATGCTGATCAAACATCTATTCACGCAGTTAAATCATCAACTGTAAGTTCAAAAAAAGCCAAATTAAAGTCAGTTTCTAGTGTGAGTAACAAGGGGCTGTCGCAAGAAATTGATTGGGTGGCTTTCATCTTGTGTTTATTCTTAGGGGGTCTTGGCGTTCATCGTTTTTATTTGGGATATCCTTTGATTGGGGTGCTTCAGATACTAACATTAGGGGGTCTTGGTATTTGGATATTGATTGATTTAATTCGTATCATAACGGGTGATTTAGGACCTGCATAAGTTGAGAAGAATTAGATTGTGTAAATACTCATTATAACTAAAAAAATGCGGGAATTATATGGCCATTTATAGCTATATAATTCTCGCATTTTTTATGTACCCAATCTCTTAATTCAACCGCCGTCCAAGAATTCCATTAACTGTAGCAAATAGTTGTCGTGGACCCAGCGTTCGCCAAGCGATATCGTCCAGCTCACCCCCGAAATTGAGGTAGTAATCGATGCGTTCGCGACGGAATTCATCGACCACGTGTGCACGGAAGTTGAGCATCGCGATCCAGCCGTCTTCTACATCCTGAAACCACTCTTCGTAGTAGGAATCGTCGGAGGCGTGAAAGTTGAGTACATTTTCGCCGATCAAAATGAATTTGTTGATACCCTCTTGCGCCAATATTTCTAGTACTTCGCGTTTGAGCTGCATGATGTCGTTGTACAGTGCATCATTCCATTCCCCTATCATTTCGATGATGGCAAACCCTTCTTGATAGTCGGCAAACAGGATTTTGATATAGAGTGTATTCGACCCAAAATGGTCCCACTGGGGATGGATGTAATAGTTGTAAACGGTTTTGTCGAAGTAGAATTCGTTGTATTCCCGATTGAAAAAGGGTGATCGCTCGTCGGCCGCAGCGGAGTACAAGTTGATCCAAGCGAAATGCGGTTCGAGGTCGTGCACGGTGCAAAGATAGCAAGGTCTGTTTGTTTAATTCTTACCTTCGCGATGCGATGCGCGCTGCTTTTGTCAAAAATTTGTTGTGGTTACAGCTATTGAACTGGCTGGTGAAACCACTATGGATATTGTGGATTGAGCGTGAAATTCAGCTGCGGATGGGCGATGCGTGGTATGGTGTTTACACTTTACACTTTAATTTGGTACTCTTGTTTGCAGTGCTATTGGACGCCGGGTTAAACAGTTATGTTTCTCGGGAAATTGCAGCTCACGGACGGTTGGCCCACCCCAAAAGAATGTTCTTCCTGCGGTTGGGTCTCGGGATTGTTTATGTGATTTTGATATTGTTAGTGGCTCAGGTGCAATCGGGGATTCAAGGACAATTTTTATTGTATGCGCTGCTAAACCAAGTACTGGCCTCGGTGGTATTGATGTTAAGGTCGGTGTTGCAGGGTAAACAGCGGTTTGTTTCGGATAGTTGGTTAAGCGTGATGGATAGAATTGTGGCGTTGGCAATTTGTACTTGGATGTTGCTCGTTTATACAACCGATATGTTTGCCAGCGAAGGCGGGGTATTGATGTTCCAATTGGCACAGTTCTTTGGCTATTCAATGGCGTTATTGGTGGGACTGGTGTTGGTGTTTTGGGGTGGTAAGTCTGCCCTAGAAACGGTCCCTTCGGTAGAGGATTCCGATTTGTCTTCAACGGTTCGTACAAGGGGTGTTTCGCAAAAAAATCCTCCGTCAAAATCAATTGGTGACTGGAGTAAGGAAGTGGTTTGGTTTGGGGTAATGGCATTGGCGATGAGCTTGTTCACCCGCATTGATGTGCAGATGATACAGCGCTATGCGGGTTCTGCATTGTCTGGTCTCCCCGGTGTGGATGGGTTAAAATTGGTAGCAGAGGCAGGGTATCGCGAGATTGGGGTCTATGCCAAAGGGTATCGATTGTTGGACGCAGCCTTAATTTTTAGCACATTGCTCAGTACACAATTGTTGCCATTGTTGAGCCGTCGATTATCGGCGGGTGAAGACAATCATGCGGTCTTGGGACTTGGTTTTCGTTTGGTATTCATGGTTTCCGTGGGTGTTGCGAGTGCAGCATGGTTTTATGGTGACTTTTTGATGAATTGGTTGTATCACGGACAAATGCAGTTGGGCGCGGTGACCGAGGCGGGTGGGGTTGAGGTTTTGCGCACGATGGTTTATGCACCTGAAATCATGAATGTTTCAATGATTTTTAAGGTACTGATGCTCGCATTTATACCGATGTCTTTGGTCCATGTTTTTGGTACCTATGTAACGGCGGCGGGTCAGATGCGCTGGTTGGCACAACTTGCACTGTTGTGTGTGGTCATCAATGTGGCGTTCAATTATCTCGAGATTCCAAAAGCTGGCGCATTGGCCGCCGCCGTGGGATGCTTACTAACCCAATGGGTATTTGCATTCTCCTGCATTTGGAAAACCCATCGGATGGGCGGTTATATTTGGAATTGGAAGCAGGCCGATACTGTTTTTATTACCGTTGTAGTGGGGGTATTGGGCTTTGGTTTGGTGAAATTGGGGATTCAAATGGAAGGATTCAAAGGATTGATACTCGCTGGCATTGCCTATGCAGTGGCTGTGGGATCTTACCTGTTCCGCGATGAGGTTCTCGGCTGGATCGCCAAGAGAAAATCTGCTTGATACGCTTTGCTTGTTTCGAGATATCGCTTGTTTTCCTCTGAAAATGGCAATTCTTGGGTTTCTGTGCTACGAATCGCTTTCTGCGTAAAGCGGAAATCCCTTCATTAAATCCATCACCCGGATTTTGACTTCTCCCAAAACTGCATCATTGGCGTAGTGTGTGAGTGCAGTGTCAATCAACTCTGCGATCAATGGCATGTGTTCTGCTTTGAGCCCGCGAGAGGTAATTGCAGGAGTTCCGAGGCGGATGCCTGAGGTAACAAATGGGCTCCTGGTCTCAAATGGCACGGCGTTTTTGTTGATGGTAATGTGGCATTTTACCAAGGTTTCTTCAGCGATTTTTCCTGTAAGGGTATCGCTTTTGGTACGCAGGTCAATCAACATCATGTGGTTCTCTGTACCACCCGAAATCACTGAATAACCTCTTTCTACCATGGCTTTGGCGAGGGCTTGGGCATTGCTCATGACATGTTTGCAATATTCAGAGAACTCATCAGTGAGCGCTTCTCCAAATGCAACGGCTTTGGCGGCGATTACGTGTTCTAACGGACCGCCTTGGGTACCCGGGAAGACGGCACCATCGAGAATAGCACTCATCATTTTAATATCCCCTTTTGGTGTGGTTAAGCCCCATGGATTTGGGAAATCACTGCCCATCATGATTACACCGCCACGGGGTCCGCGAAGGGTTTTGTGGGTGGTTGAAGTAACGATATGACAGTGGGGAATGGGGTTGTTGAGAAAGCCCTTGGCGATGAGGCCCGAAGGGTGAGAAATATCGGCCAATAACAAAGCACCCACCTCATCAGCAATGCGGCGGAGTTTTGCATAATCCCAATCGCGACTGTAACTGCTTGCACCACAAATAATGAGTTTGGGCTGTTCTTTTTTGGCGATTTCTGCCACATTATCCCAGTCGATGAGACCGGTTTCTTTGGATACACCGTAAAAACTTGGGGTGTAGAGTTTACCCGAGAAGTTCACTGTGCTTCCATGGGTTAAATGTCCGCCGTGGCTCAGATCAAACCCAAGAATTTTATCTCCAGGTTTTAGGACTCCCAACATCACCGCTGCATTGGCCTGAGCACCGGAGTGGGGTTGAACATTTGCCCATGCGCATCCAAATAGCTCCTTCAATCGATCGATGGCTAGCTGTTCCACTTTGTCCACGACCTCACAACCACCGTAATACCGCTTGCCCGGAAGTCCTTCTGCATATTTATTCGCAAGCACAGAACCTGTTGCCTCCAGGACTTGCCGACTCACAAAATTCTCACTGGCGATGAGTTCAATGCCGAGCTGTTGTCGCTTTAATTCGAGTTGGATAAGGTCAAAAACTTGAGAATCTCGTTGCATGGTTTTCCAAAGGTACAATCTTCATTCGGGCGCTCACAATCTTCGAAAAAAAAACTTGGACTCTTTTGTGGATTTGCAATTTTTACCAAAGGGTAACGGGGTTTCCGATGAAAATGTTGAAATTCGCCCTACAAACTCATGAATTTGAACAAGCATTTTTTGAAACAGGCAGGGTTATTTCTGCTATTTGTGATTGGATTTTGGTTTATCACTATGTGGTATTTGTCTCCTCCATCCGAGGGCATGGTCCTGAAACAAGGCGATATGCAACAAGTGCGTTTGATGCGCTATGCCGCAGAACAAGTGAAGGAGACAACTGGGACATTGCCCCAGTGGAATGATCGTTTGTTTTCGGGTATGCCGGGCAGTTTGATTACGGGCATTGAACAGGGCAGTTTACTGTTGAAATACAAAGTAATTGAACTTTTCGGTCTGGTGAAGTCACCTTTCAATTTCCTGTTTGTGGCCATGTTGAGCATGTTTGTATTACTGCTCTCTGTGAAGGTTGACAAATGGTTGGCAGCGGCGGG
>SXYY01000155.1 GCA_005788145.1 Bacteroidota bacterium | reverse complement strand
TATGATGGGGTAATTTCCAAAGGCAATAAGCAGGGTTTTGAAGCCAGCATTGCCAAGAAGACATCGATTGCAAAGCCCACTGGGTTGCATGTATATGTTTCTATTTTGAAATCCGGTGATCGCATGGAATGGGCCGTAGAGAAATGCACAGAATTGGGGGTGAGCTCGATGGTTTTTTTTCAATCGCAGAATGGGGAGCGCGGCAAAGCCAACTTGGCGAGAATGCAAAAAGTTGCAGTTTCTGCAATGAAACAGAGCCATGGGGCATGGATGCCTGAAATTTCGCAGCTTAGTTGGAAAGAAGTGTTAGAGGCAAATGCGGTTGGGGGTCGATATATTGCCTATTGCGGTGAGCAAGAAAAAATCCCTGTGTCGGCTGTATCGTTGCCTGCGGCAATATTGATTGGTCCGGAAGGAGATTTCTCGAAAGTTGAAATCGAAGAAGCCATTCAAGCGGGTTGGAAGCCATTGGATTTGGGCTCTCAAATACTTCGGACAGAAACGGCGGTAGTGGCCATCTCGGCGGCTTTGAGATTGAGATAATTGTGGGTAAATCCCTGTTGATTGCAGGTTTGAAGAAGTGTTCCGTTTGAGGGAATTGGGTATCTTTGTTTTGTGAATGTATTGCTATTAGGATCGGGTGGTCGTGAACACGCTTTTGCCATGAAAATGGCTGAAAGTAGTCGTCTCGACCAACTGTATATCGCTCCGGGAAATGCGGGCACTGCTAATTTTGGTATCAATGTAAATGTGAATCCTACCGACCTCGCTGCGGTGTACGATTTTTGCAAAGAACATCAAATCTCATTGGTGGTTCCCGGAAATGAAGATCCTTTGGTGGCGGGTATCACAGATTATATAGAAGCGGCAGCAGCAACCGATGGATTACAAATAGTTGTTGCGGGTCCCAGCGCTTGGTGTGCCCAGTTGGAAGGGTCTAAGGATTTTTCCAAGGCGTTCATGGGCCGACACAATATCCCTACAGCAAGGTATCAGTCGTTTCAGTTGTCGCAGTTAGACGAAGCGGCGGCATTTTTAAAAACGCTGGAACCACCCTTCGTGTTGAAGGCCGATGGATTGGCGGCAGGTAAAGGGGTCATTATCACTCCATCCTTTGATGAGGCGATGGAAACACTGCAAGTCATGACCGACGGTAGCAAGTTTGGTAAGGCCGGAGAGGTTGTTGTGATTGAAGAGTTTTTGAAAGGCATTGAGTTGAGCGTTTTTGGAATTAGCGATGGAAAAGATTGGAAAATTTTGGCTTCGGCGAAAGACTACAAGCGCATTTTTGATAATGACGAAGGTCCGAACACCGGTGGTATGGGCGCAATCTCGCCTGTTCCCTTCGCAGATGAGACCTTTATGCAGAAGGTTGTGGATCGCATCATGAAACCGACTTATGCAGGGCTTGTGGCAGAGGGACATCCTTACAAGGGCTTTTTGTTTGTTGGGTTGATGAATGTTGATGGTGAACCATTTGTGATTGAGTACAATGTGCGCATGGGCGATCCCGAAACAGAGGCGATTTTTCCGAGGTTGCAAACCCCAATGTTGGATTTGTTGGAGGCGATGGCGACCAATTCGCTTTCAAGTGTGGATGTGAGACTGGATAACCGCACTGCAGCAACCATTTTTTTGGTATCCGGTGGGTATCCTGGCGAAATTGAAAAAGGAAAAGAAATTCAATTGCCCGCCTTACGGGGTGTGGACCAGTGGCTTTTTCATGCGGGCACCAGGCAAGATGGCAATCGGGTGGTAACGAACGGTGGTCGGGTCATTGCCGTTACCTCCTTGGGCGATGACATTGCTGCAGCGCTGCAGCGTTCGAACGAGTTGGCATCGCAGATACATTTTGAAGGAAAATTCAACCGCACGGACATAGGTTTGGATTTGATGAGATTATCATAAGTTGAATATTAACAAGATGACAAAACAACATTTTACGCCATACGATCAACTGCTGAAATCGCGTTTGAAAACACCCGGACAGTTGTTCATCAGTTATTTTTTACGTGGATTATTGGTGGTTTTACCTGTAGCCATAACGGTAGGCATTCTCGGCTGGTTATTGAAAGGGATTGGCAAATATTTGTATTTAGACCAGCTATCCGTGGGTGCGATTTTGTTGTATGGAACCACTGGATTGTTTGCCATTGCCGTGATTGGGTTTTTTACAAAAGGAGTGATTGCCCAACAAATCATGGGGTTTTTGGAGGGCATCATCGACAAGGCACCTGGACTGAATTTTATTTTTGGTACAACCAAAGACATGACCGAGGCCTTTGTGGGTGAAAAGAAGAAGTTCACCAAACCCGTGGTGGTAGAAATTTCTGAGGGTGTCTACAAAATTGGATTCCTGACCCAGGAGGACATGAGTGCTGTTGGTTTGCCCAATTGTTGTGCGGTTTATCTACCTTACAGTTACACGCTATCGGGCGAAACCACTGTGGTTGAAAAAAGCCGGGTTCGACGGATCGACAAAGAAAGTGGCGATGTTACCAAATTCGTTTTGAGTGGCGGTGCAACCAACTTAAAATAGTTCCCCGTTGGATGGGGATAATTTTTGGGTTCAAATGGCGTTATACTGTTGATTTAACGCCTTAATTCGCAATCTATGTTATCACTAGCATTCACTTTACTTCAGGCGGCCCTGCCGCAAGATTCAGCCGCTGCTGGCGCAGCAGCCAAAGCCACAGAACATGTTTCGGCTCCCGTTTTGGAAATTATGACCAAAGGGGGAGTTGTTATGATCTTCTTGGCGTTGTGTATGTTGATCGCCATCTATTTCATTGTTGAGCGATTCATTTATATCAATCAACGCACCAAGATCGACCACAATTTGTTGAGTGTAGTCAAAGATAACTTGAAAGAAAACCGTCCGGATGCAGCCTTGGCCTATTGCCAGCGCACCAATACCGCTCAAGGACAGGTTATGGCAACTGGATTGAACTTCTTGGGTAGCAACATGCGTGAAATCGAGAGCGCGATGGAAACCAGGGCGAACGTAGAATTGAGTGCCATGGAAGGTAACTTGGGTTATTTGAGTTTGATTGCGCGTATTGCGCCAATGTTGGGATTTGTGGGAACAATTTGGGGTGTAATCAACATTTTCTATACCATCGCCCAAACCAACGGCTTGGAAATCGGCGGTATTTCTGAAGGTTTGTATATCAAAATGGTAACGAGTTTCGCTGGTTTGTTGGTGGGAATTATTTCATTCATCGGCTATCAGTTGTTTGTTCGTAAAGTGGACCGTTTTGCAGAGCGCCTTCAAGAACAGAGTTTGAGCTTCTTGGAAGTGCTTAACAAGTCAAACCATTAATTCCTGAAACCATGAGAGTAGGCAGACGCAGACGGGAAGAAGCCGAAGTGGAAGCTTCGTCAATGAACGATATCATGTTCTTTTTGATGTTGTTCTTTTTGATAGCAAGCACCTTGGCCAACCCGAATGTTATCAATATCATGTTGCCCAAGGCCTCCACGACCACCCAAATGGAAACCAAAACGTTGCCATTGACCGTGCGTATAGAGAACAAGGGCAGTGAAAATGAGGAATTGGGTATTTACATAGAACAAGATCGTGTAGCGTTCGATGACCTCGATGACATTCTCGCCGAGGAAAAGGAAAAGGCGGGAGTATCTGACGAAGGAAAGAGCTTGTTGAATGTGGTGTTACGACTCGACAAAGACCTCAAAGTACAGGACATGGTGGATGTGATGCAGGTAGGTGCAAACTTGGGTATCAAAATGGTGCTTGCCACCGACAAAACCAATCAGTAATGCTGTCAAAGGCCCTTGGTTTAATAGCCCCGTTGCTGCTGAACCAATTGGCGGGGGCGCAAAATGTGGGTTTTGCCAATGAGTCTTTGAAGTCACAGGACTCGGCCAAAGAGCAATCAGAGATTGCATTTGCGCCAATTGTAAACCAATCAGCCGAGTGGTCGATTCAGCCCTTTCGCGGTTTTTTGTTGCCCCATCATTCCAATATGATGGCCATGTACAAGCATGTTTCAGGGGTCGGTTTTAGGTATCGCGCAGCAATGAAAGCCCCAGAAGGCTTGGGTGAATTTAGGGACAAACTCACCTACGGCTTTACCCTCAATGTGATGGACCTTGGCAGTGATGTTGCGGGATATGGTATTGGTTCAGGAGCCTTACTCATGGCTCAATCTGGGAGAAATGGATATTTCTTATTGAGTATGGGCTTGGGGTACCTCACCCAGAAATTTGATGCCATTGAAAATCCCAAAAATGTGGCCATCGGGAGTCGTTTAAATGGCACCATGCAATTGGGATATCATATAGAATTGGCTTCGTGGCCGGTAAAACCTACCCCAAAAAGTACGCAAATTGAACACTTGTGGAAGTTGAATATGGAAGTTGGAATGATGCATTTTAGCAATGCCAACTGGAGTCAGCCCAATTTCGGGATCAATGTCCCCTATTTGGCGTTGGGATTGAAGAAATCCTTGGTGCATAGTTACTTCCGGCAATACAACGACAAGCAGCGCGTAGGGGTTCATCGCACAGAAATTAGTGATTTGCGCGAATGTCCGAACCGTGGTTGGAAGCACCCGTCAACCTATGAGCAGAAAAGAACATTGGGAGGGCCCAGATGGTATCAAACCATTGGAATGAGAATGGGCAGGCGGCAAATTGAACTTGATCAGCGTCAAACATTTGTGAATACGTTGTTGGATTATACCGCAGAATATGCAACAGGGAAAAGCGGTCATCGCTGGCGATATGGTGTCAATGTATTTTTCGACCACTCATATTTGTATACGAAATTCGGCATGGGTAGCGATGCATATTCACCCCATGATTTTACTGAAATTGCGGTGACTTTCGGACATCGGTGGCAGTTTGGTCGATGGGGGATTTTGGCCGATGCGGGATTGTATTTGTATCGTCCAAAAGATACTAAGCGGGCTTATTACGAAGGGGTTGGGTTGAGTTATCAGGTGAATAAGCGTTTACAAGCCATCGCACGATTAAAGGCGCACTTGTCTACAGCAGATTACATGGAATGGGGATTGTCCTACACCTTGTAGTGGAATTTAATTGATAACTACATCGCGTATTTTAGGTACAGGCCCAAAGAATACAACAAGTATCGATCGTCTAAATCGTAGATGGGTTCCAGTCTGCTTTCGAGTTGGAAGCGCTGGGAAACCAAATGAAATCGCTGGATAAAGCGGGCGGCTACGATTTTCCGAACGGGATTGAAATAGATGGGATTGGTCTCATTCACACATTGATAAAAAGGTGCACCCAAAGGCGTGGTGAATTTGTTGGCTTGATATCCAGTGAAGATGAGCTGCTGATTGCGATTCAGGCGGATACCGAGATTCACCATCATCGCCGTGCCTTCGCGCATGGGCTGAGACAATTTTGGTGAAAAGTCCTTTTGATAGAAGGCCCAAACATTGAGTGAGAACTTCGGGATGTTGCAATATTTGGCCTCTTTGCGATCAGAATACAGCGTAAAACCGGTGGAATAGGTACCGCGATTCATCAAGGGTAAAAAATATCGAAACCCCTCTCCTCCTCGGTGTAACAACATCAAATACCCTTGCATTTTGGCGTTCACAGCATGCTTGTGCGATTCAAACAATTGATATTCTATTCGGGTGCCAAAGGAGATGATTTCTTGTCGGAAAGTCTGCGTATCCAGCATCTGTCGCCAATCCAACCAAGCTTCTGTATCCCAGTGTTTGGTTTTTTTGAAAACCTGCGTGCCATATTCTACAGGGCGTTTAAAGGCCAGGTCGTAGTTGATCATAGGCTCTGGCAATTTGTGCTGGGTTTGGGAAATGAGGTTGCCTGCAATCAAGGTTCCTTTTTTGGTTTGCAACTTGATTTGCATGATTGGGCTGAAGCGCATTTTCGATTCATATCCCCCAAAATCGTATTTGACCAAACCGCCCAAGGAAAGTGAGATGGACTCCTTAAAGTCATCGGAATGACCAAGAGCAAAGGTGTTGAATGCCCACAATTGATTGCCAAAAAAGGTTTCGCCTGGATTAATGCGCTGCAAATACTCGTTGTCTTTGTTATAGTGAAGAAATCCCCAATGTGGATTCCTAAGACCCGGTAACATGTCTAGTTCTGATTCTTCAAATTCTTCGTTCTCCTTGGCTATGAAGTATTCATTCATAACACTATCCAATTGTTTGATATTGGCGGAGTCCACCCCTTGTAACATGCTATCATAGTACTGAGGTTTCTTTTTACCGAAAGAATAATAGCGCTTTGGAGTAAGGCTGAAAATGTCGTTGTTGATCTGGGCGTTGACTGACGGTGCAACAATGAATGCGAAAAGACACACAATTGCCAATGAAATCGGTTTGGGTTGTGCGCGTCGGAAATTCATGCTGCAATTAACTCAATACCCACGAATTTTTCGGAATTCTCTGCGTGCATCTACCAGATAAACCGAACTTTCATATTTCTCAATCAATTTTTCAAAGGCCGCTTTGGCCTTTTCTTGATCGTTCAGTTGATAGGCATACAGCATGCCCAATTGATACAGCGCATTATCGGCCAGAATATCGAAGTTGAAAGCGAGTGACAGCGTTTCTAGGAGTGTTGCAGCTTGTGCGTAGAGTCCTTGATCGCGGCGAATTCTTGCTTTTACAAACAATACCTCATCTGAGAGTGCATGTCCTGGATGGTTGATTACAATACTGTCTAGGTACGACCAAGATTGGCTGTATTGATGCTGTTTTTCGTATAAAAGGGCTTTTCCATACCATTCAAGTGCTTGGTAATTGCTATCGATTCCGAGGTTGTCAATGATCACCAAAGCCAATTCCATGGCATCGTTACTAATGAGTTGGGTAGTTGCACTTTTTAGTACATCTAGCTGCATACTCGCCCAGTCAAAATCGCCCCGATAAAAGCTAAGTTCAGCCCGTTTAAATTTGGCAAATTGTCCCATCTCCTCTTCCTTGAAGTCTTTTTCCACTTGCGCAAACAACAATTCGGATGTCCATACATCACCCGCCGCAATAAGTACATCGCCAAGGGTCAGTTTGATTTTTGCCAGCGAGGTTTTTTTCAAATATCTGCCTTCGTTGAGGTATTTTCTCAGCAAGGATTCTGCTTCTTTAGAACCACTTTCAGTTGATTTGTTTGCGGTGTTTTCGCTAACGCCTTTGGGGGATGTAGGGGATTGAAAAAGACTGTCGTATCGAACCAACAACCCGGCCAGTTTGAGGGCGTTGTTTAATGTGGCTTCTTGTGGTCCGTAGCTTGTTTCAAAATCGCGCATGCGGTTTCTCAGCGCAATCAGGGTCGTGGCGTCTGGATTCGCCAGGATGGTTTTTTCATAGGTTACATCGATGAGGGCCGATTGGCAAGCGGGCAAGTCAAAGCAGGCTTCTTTTAGGTTGATGCAATACTCAAAGCACTGAATGGCAATATTGAATTGTTTGTTGGATTGGCATAATTGTCCGAGTTCGAATACGCGGGTACCATTTTCCTTGAGTCGCTTGTCTAGGGATCGTGTGTAGAGAAAAGCGCTACTCCAATTTTCTTGTTTGAGGAAGGTCCATTTTAGACCTTCAGATAGCGCAGTGATTTCGGGATATTCTTGGATTTTTTTCAGCAACAACCGCTGCATGATGACATAATCAAGGCTATCTGTGACATGGCTTTCAAATACGGGTTTTACGGTTTCGAATGGGAGACCGGCCAACATCATGTTGGTGTATTTTTCCAGTCCTTTTTCCCGGTTCCCGGTTTCCATATAAAGCATGGCGAGTTCGTTGGAGATTTCTGGAATTTCACCCAAAAGGTCTTCCGCCGAAGACAGAACGGCAATGGCTTGGGGTTTCAAACCAAGTCTTTCAAAACGATTTGCCGCATAAATATGCATGTTGCCCATTTGTTCTGCAGCACGCGGTTTGAGTTGATCTATTACCAATTCTAGCAGTTCGTTGGCTCGTTGGGTGTGTTTTGGTTTTTCGGGTCCTTCGGGATAGGTGGTGTTAACCCAGCACTCATCGATGACCCAGGAGAGGGGTTGGGGTGATTTTTTGATTTTCTTTTTGATCCATTTGATGGCTTTGTCTTGTTCCCCAAGTTTCACCAGGCACTGTAAATAACGCTGTTGGGTATATTCATCTGTGGGATAAACATCTACGAGGTCTTCAAAAAGGACTTCCGCTTTGGCGTACTCATTTTTTTCAAAGAGCAAATGGGCCAGTGCATAGTTTGGGTCGCCATTCTCTGTTGGGTTGGGCTGAGCGGCCAAAGGCAAATATCCAAACCATAGCAAAAATGCGAGCAGCAGTCCTTTTAGCGGAAACTGCCACTGATTTGCTGTTGACATGTTGGTTCGAAAATGGCGCGCGGTCATCTTTTATGTGTTGGGTTGTTGGAAATAATCGCTGGGGTCTATTTGTTGTTCAACCATTCTGCGGTATTGTCCACCTTCTAATTTCAACAATGATTCATGATTTCCTTGTTCAACGATTTCGCCGTGTTTGATTAGGGCTATTGTATGGGCGTGGCGAATGGTGCTCAACCGGTGTGCAATGACGATAGAAGTTCTGTTTTGCATTAGGTTTTGTAGGGCCTTTTGCACTTCCAATTCACTGTCCGAGTCTAGGGCGCTGGTGGCTTCATCGAGGATAAGGACCTTTGGGTTTCTCAAGATGGCTCGTGCAATCGCAATGCGCTGTTTTTGTCCGCCCGACAACCGCATACCGCGATCGCCGACTTTGGTGAGGTATTTTTCGGGGAAAGCTTCAATAAAGTCGGCGGCGTTGGCACTTCGTGCCGCCGCCTCAATCTCAGCGGTGGTGGCATCTGGCTTGCCATATCGGATATTGTCATAAATGCTTCCGCCGAAGAGCAAAACCTCCTGTGGCACCAATGCAAATCCCTGACGATATTCGGCTAAATCAAATTCTGTGACTTGTTTATCGGAAAGTGTGATGTTGCCATTCGTGGGTTGGTAAAACTGATACAATAAACTGGCAAGCGTTGATTTTCCTGAGCCGGAAGGTCCCACCAAAGCCAGCACCTCGCCTGGATTAATCGAGAGATTTAGGTTCTTGAAAACGGAAAATTCTGGTCGGGATGGATAACTGAACGACACCCCATTTAATGCAATGGCACCCTGCCAATTGGGTGAATTTTGGCTTTGAAGTTGGGTGGTACTGAGTTCAGTGGGGGTATCTATCAGTTCAAGAACTCGTTCTATGGAACCCAAAGTTTTTTGAATTTGCACAAATTGTTCTGCCATGCCCCCGATGCTACTACCCACGAACGCTGTAAGAATCATAAAATTAAATAGTTCACCCACACCCATTTCACCGGCTTGCACGAGTCCCAGCCCTTGATAAATCAGCCATACAATCGCGCCGAACATACAAATGATGATGAACGAACTGAAAGCACCACGCCAATATCCACGCAGGATGGAATCTTTTTTCAGCTGCCAAGCACTTTGTCCATAACGGTCACTTTCAAACTGTTCATTTGTAAAGGATTTCACGGAGAGTATGCCAGAAAGTGATTCCTCAACAATCACATTGTTGGCGGCCGTTGTGTCTTGAAGTTCTTTAGATTTTTTGCGCAGGAATCGACCAAAAACCAACGCGATGATAATGATTGCCGGAAGGGTTGCCAACATCAGCACAGCAAGCTTTGTTGATGTAATAAAGAGTACAACCACACCCCCAATGAGCACAAGTATTTGACGTAAGAACATCGCCAGATTGGTGGTAAAGGCATCTTGAATTTGTGCGATATCGGCCGAAAATCGGCTCAGTAACTCACCCACGCGGTGCTGCGCATGAAATGTCATGCTTTGGGAGATTACACTTTTGAAAAGATCTGTTCGAAGTCCGTATGTCATGTCCTCAGTGACACGTACGTAAATCGCGATTCTACCGAAACTGAATACGGCTTGAACAATAAATAGATACACAAAGTATACGGCAACTTTTTCCAGTGACTCGGTATTGGGGGCTTTGGAAATACCATTGTTGCCATACACAAAAGCGCCATCCATGAGTTCGCCCAACAATTTGGGAAACATGAGAGAGGCGGCTGCGGAAATCGCCAGGAATAGTGTACCAAGTAAAAACCATCCGCGGTTTTTGGCCGACATGTATCGGAACAAGCGCATGGAGTTCTGAAAGGCTCGTAATGAAATTTTGGCTTTGGGTATGTCGCGATTTTGGTTGTGGGGTCCTGCCATAGTGCAAAGTTCTGCGTTTTTTGCCAAATTGGTGGGTGAGCATCAACAATTGGGTGTTTATCTGACATGGTTTCGAGAAAAGGAGCAATACAATTTGTTCGTGGGGCGGTAGATGATTGGATGGATTTCGCGTTTCCACGGTCTTGTGTCAGCTGTGGCGATTTGTTGTTAAAGTCGGAAATGGAAATTTGTTGGGTTTGTTTTGCGCGATTGCCATTTTCCGTACATGAATATGGGATCAATAACCCCGTTGCAAAATCCCTTTGGGGTCGGGTTCCTGTCACCGGCGGTTATTATTTATTGAACTACCAATCCAGAACAATGACATCCAAGGTATTGAAATCGTTGAAATATGACGGAGGCGTGATAATGGCAAAGAAGTTGGGTGAGTTAATGGGGGATGAATTGTTGAGGGCGGGCACATTGATGCATTGCGAAGCACTGATTCCTGTGCCTATGCACCCGAAAAAAGAACTAAAACGGGGATACAATCCTGCCTTGTTGATTGCAGAGGGATTGTCGAGGAGTATGGGCATTCCCGTAAACCAAAGCGCCCTTTTAAAGCGGAATGCAACGGTATCACAAACCAAGAAAAATCGGTTGGATCGATGGTACCAAACACAACATTCTTTTGAGGCAGGGCGAGATTGTTCCAGCTTGCATCATGTGGCCTTGGTTGATGATGTTTTCACAACGGGCGCTACTGCAGAGCGATGCCTACGAGCGCTATATGTTGGTGGCATTAAACAGGCTTCGGTGATGAGTTTGGCCTTCACGGTATGATGCGATTTTTGATTGGTCGTGAAATTGTGTAAATTTGTTTGAAATAACGAAAATGAAGAAAATACTACTGCTTTTGGGTGTTGTGATGCTGGGTCAAGCGAAGGCTCAGGTAACATCCTCTCAAATCGGACCGATTTTGGTTCCAAAGTATGCGGGTGCAACCAAAGCATCTACTGGGGATACAACCCGAACCCCAATCATCTTTAGGGTTAGAATCAATGGTCTGAAGCCAAATGAAAAGTACAAGTACATCACGAAAGGTTCAGATACAACAGATTTAAAAACACGCGCATTGTCTACAGCGGGTGCGGGTAACATGATTACCTTCAACACCAATGGGACATTCAAATACATCTCCAGCCAATCATTGTCTACGGCCGGTAAGAATGATACGTTTGAAACCAACATGATGGGTGAGTACGAAGGATGGTTTGGATTGATCAATACTTCGAATGCCCGATTTGCAGCAGGAAAAACCATTTATCCTTTGTTCGTTGCCTTAAGTTTGACGAGCAATGATACTTTGATTGGTTACTGTGCAGATGGCATTAACTTCAAGGATTACGGAACCGCTTCAACCAATGCTACATTGGTTTGGGGTAGTTCTCAAGCCGTTGGTAAGAGCTTCGTTGCATTGTACGATGTTACTAGTACCGCTGGGGTTCGTCCTCTGTCGATTGGTTTGGTAGAAAATTCTGCGGTAAGCGCGGGTTGGAAATCCCTCACACCTACAGCAGTAAAGAACAAGGTTATCGGCGTAAGCGGTATGTGGTCGGCATTTATTCCAAACAATTTGTCGGGCGGATTGAAGCGCATCGAAAATTTGAATTTGTCGAATGGTTTCTTGGCCTATGCCAACAACGATGGCGATGGTGTTTGGGGTCCC
>SXYY01000154.1 GCA_005788145.1 Bacteroidota bacterium | reverse complement strand
TGTTACTAGGCTTGGCGATGATCATTGGATGGAATATTCGATGGACCATTGGTATTACGGCCGCGTTGATTGTGTTTTTTACGTTTCTCACGGGGTATAGTGCATACTTCAACAAAGTAACCGATTGTGGTTGTTTTGGCGATTTTATCAAACTCAAGCCTTGGCAATCCTTCTACAAAGATTTGGTGCTGTTGGGATTGGTGGGTTTGATGATTGCGGGCATAAAACACAATGTACCCTGGTTTTCAAAATCATTTGGGGTTAAATTGATGTGCGTCCTCACCATGCTAACACTTTGGTTTGGCGTATACTGCTATCGTTACTTGCCAATATGGGATTTCTTGCCCTACAAGGTGGGGAATAATATTTTGAAGGTGATGAATGATGTGCCAAAAGGACAGCGAGCAACCGATAGCATTGAGATATCATGGGTGCTTTATAAATCCAATGCCAACGGTGGTATCGATTCAGTGGTTTGCAGTACAGCGGAATTCTCCAAAAAGATGGAAGAAGGTTATCAATATGATGACAAAAAATCGCAGCGCAGAAAAATGGTGATCGAAGGCTATAAATCGCCCATCCACGATTTCGCCATCAATGATGAAACGAATGGTGCGGATATGAAAGATACCTTCTTGCAGAGCAAAGGTTTTCAGTTGGTTTGGGTGGTTCCTTATTTGGAGTCGGCGAATTTGTCGGAATTGGAAGATTTGAAAACCATACTGGAATGGACGAAACACGCGGGCGTTCGCGTATATGGACTGAGTGCAGTCTCTGCTGAGCCGGCTGCGGCCTTCATAAAGGAACATGGTTTGGCCATGAAGTTTTACTCAGCCGACCAAAAAATGTTGATCACCATGGCTCGGTTCAATCCCACGCTTTATTTTTTCAAAGGGCCTGTGGTTTTGGGTAAATGGAGTGGGGTGGATTTGCCATCGACCAAGCGATTGGAAAAATTGAAAAAGAAAGCATTGGGAGAAAAGACGGGTATCGCCAAAATTTTCTCTCGCAAGAACTCATCATGAAGGCGTTGCTGAAGAAATCGGGATTCCTATTATCGGTGCTGCTTGGCCTCGTGCTCTTCATCTTTGTATTGTTTCAAGCCCTTCCCAATGCGGAAGAAATGCTGACCACTCAGCGTACAGATGCCAAAACCAAACAAGCCATTGTGGCTGAGTTGGGTCTGGATAAGCCACTGCACACGCAAGCACTGTATTATTTGAACGATTTATCGCCCATTGCTTGTTACGATACATCCTCCGCAAAGCGCGTTCATTTGACGGGACTGTCCATTGCAACCGGCCCAGTAGAATGGTGGTTGAAATTGCCCTACCTGCGCACATCGTTTCAGTCTAAGCAGCCTGTTGGCGCGATGTTGTTTCAAGCATTCGTAGGAACCATGATATTGGCTTTGGCCGCGATGTTGATTGCACTGGCTATTGGCGTCCCCCTGGGGGTGCTGGCCGCAATGCAGCAAGGGAAATGGCTCGATCACGGAATTGTGGGTCTTTCGGCGGTTGGAATTTCCATGCCGAGCTTTTTCTCCGCGATGCTATTTTCTTGGTTGTTTGGTTTTGTATGGCATGAGTATACGCATCTGCCCATGACGGGCAGCCTTTGGGAGATTGATGAATTGGGTGAAAATCGCCTTTGGATGTGGAGTAACATGGTTTTGCCCGCGTTGGCTTTGGGCATTCGTCCTCTCGCCGTCTTTATACAATTAACACGAAATACCATGGTTGAGATGCTTGCCCAAGATTTTGTACGCACGGCAAAAGCGAAAGGACTTTCACAATGGCAAGCCACAATCAAACATGCGTTGCCCAATGCATTAAATCCCTTAATAACGAGTGTTGGCGGGTGGTTTAGCAGTTTGCTCGCAGGATCTTTTTTTACAGAATATATTTTTCAGTGGCGCGGTTTGGGGAAGGTGACGATCGAAGCGCTTCAACAATCCGATTTTCCGGTGGTAATGGGAGCCGTGTTATTCACAGCTTGTGTGTTTTTCATTTTGCACACGATTACCGAATGGTTGTATGTTTGGATAGATCCTCGTGTACGCTATGAATAAACTATACCTTGTTGGTTTGCCCGCTTCTGGAAAAACAACCACTGCGAAGTGGCTTGCCCATAAAATGGAATGGACTTTTCTGGATTTGGATGAATACATTGAATCCAAAATGGGCATGTCGGTTCGAGACATTTTTTCAACCGTGGGAGAGGATTTATTTCGGGAATTGGAAGCCAAATGTTTGCGTGAGACATCCAATCTTAGGGATGTAGTCATTGGTTGTGGTGGGGGAACGGCGGCATTTCATGGGAACATGGATTGGATGAAAGCCCACGGTTTAACCGTATTTTTAAATACTTCCTTTGACATTTTGGTGCAGCGAATTGCGAAAAATGATGCTGAAAGACCCCTATTTCAAGGGTGCGACAAGGAAGAAATCATGAAAAAACTCAGTGAAATTGCCGAAAAACGCAGTATTTACTATGGTTCAGCAAAAATTATTTGGAATAAAAGCGAACCAAGTGATTTTCTTTATCGTGCTGTTAATCAATTAGTTAGCATTAATTAATCTGCCGTTTTTTTCAAATTGTTAATTTCTCGTGTAAAAGTTCATGAGGCTAGTGTAATTGCACTACTTGACAAACTAAATCCCTTGTTTACTTTTGGAACACTAACAAAAACTAAATTTATAAACATGAACAAATCAGATTTAATTGGAAGAATCGCTGGCGATGCTGGCATCACCAAAGCTCAAGCTGCTTCTGCATTGAACAGCTTCACCACCGCAACTGCTGAGGCCTTGAAAAAAGGTGACAAAGTAATTTTGGTTGGATTCGGTACTTTCTCAGTAAGTGCGCGCAACGCCCGCACAGGACGTAACCCACAGACTGGTGCTGAAATCAAAATTGCAGCAAAGAAAGTGGCTAAATTCAAAGCAGGTGCTGATTTGAACGCTGGTATCTAATCCTAACCTCGAGAAAACCTTGAAAAACCCCGCCTTGGCGGGGTTT
>SXYY01000029.1 GCA_005788145.1 Bacteroidota bacterium | reverse complement strand
GAGAATTTGTATGAAATCACCAAGGATTTTGCCGGGTTAACGGGCGATGAGTTGGTGTATGATTTGTATACGGGAACGGGCAGCATTGCTTTGTTTGTGGCCGATAAGGCGAGGGAAGTTGTGGGGATTGAGTATGTGGAAGAGGCGATCAAGGATGCCAAGGATAACATGTTGTTGAATGGGGTGGAGAACTGCAAATTTTACGCTGGCGATATGAAGGATATTCTCACGGCAGAGTTCATTGCGGAGCACGGAAGACCCGATGTGGTAATCACAGATCCACCGCGCGATGGCATGCATCCGAGTGTGGTTGAGCGATTGCTGGAGGCCAGACCCAAGCGCATTGTTTACGTGAGTTGCAATCCAGCGACCCAGGCCCGCGATGCCGCGTTGTTGGATGCGGCGTATCGTTTGGTGAAGGTTCAGCCCGTGGACATGTTCCCCCATACGCACCACGTGGAGAACGTGGGACTCTGGGAGTTGCGGGATTAAAACAAATCGATGAATTGAAAGCCGTTTTTCAGTCTTTCTTTCCCCAATTTTTGATATTCTACCAAAGCCCAAAGGACCAATTCTTTGAGGAATAATTTGTCAGTTTCTGGGAAATCGGGCTGGTAGCGGTTTAACAAAAATTCCAATGGTTCGATGTTGTTGAGTGTTTCGGTGTGTTCGATTGAATCCGATTCATCATACAGAACAACGCCCCCTTCGGCAAAAACAGTTTCCATGATGCTCGTATACGGACCGATTTCGGATTGTTTGGAAAGCTTTTCAATTTTGGGGAATCGGGTGGAAAACGCTTCTTTGATGGCAGCACCGATCAATTCTTCGGCCACGAAGGCAGCCCCTTCTTGTTCACCCTCATAGACCAATTCCACTTTGCCGGTGATGGCTGGGATTGTTCCCATGAAATCGGATACACGGAGGGTGGTTTTCGTCTCTTTGTTGAGGAGGGCACGACGTTCGGCGGTGCTGATGAGGTTCTCCAACATAGAAATGCTCATGCGGGCACTGACGCCACTTTTTTGGTCGATATAATCGCTTTTCCGTGCTTCAAAAACGATTTGTTCTATCAGGTCATAGGCCAAATCGGGCACACATACCCGGCTCGATTGCGCTGCGTTGATCCGTGCTTCTTGGGCGGATATTTTTCGGGCAATGGCGATGGTTTCAGGGTAGTGGGTCAATATTTGAGACCCGATTCGATCTTTCAGTGGGGTAACGATGCTGCCACGGTTGGTGTAATCTTCCGGATTGGCTGTGAACACAAACTGAACGTCTAGGGGTAAGCGAATTTTAAAGCCCCTGATTTGCACATCGCCCTCTTGAAGGATGTTGAACAAGGCCACTTGGTTGCGCGCCTGTAAATCGGGGATTTCATTGATCACAAAAATGCAGCGGTTGGCCCGGGGAATCATCCCAAAGTGAATCACGCGGTCATCAGCATAAGAGAGTTTGAGATGGGCGGCTTTGATGGGGTCAATATCGCCAATGAGATCGGCGATGGTTACATCTGGGGTGGCCAATTTTTCTGAAAATCGGTTTGAGCGGTGCAGCCATGTGATGGGGGTATCATCGCCTTTTTCGGCAATCAAATCAATGGCATAGCGCGATAATGGCGCGAGCGGGTCGTCGTTGATTTCGGAACCCGCAACCACGGGAATATATTCATCCAGGAGTTGAACCATCAGCCGCGCGAGGCGGGTTTTTGCCTGTCCCCTCAATCCCAATAAATTGATATTATGTCGGGATAGGATGGCTCTTTCCAATTCCGGAATGACAGAATTTTCAAAGCCATGAACGCCTTCAAATACGGTGGTTCCGGCTTCTAGGTATTGAATGAGGTTGTTGCGAAGTTCATCTTTGATAGACTGACTTTGGTATCCTGAGGATTTGAGTTCACCTAAATTTGTTATCATGTTATTTCAGTCTTTTTTTTCTATTTGATTCGTAATCTTGGAAGATCATTTCTCCCAGTCCTTGCAACCCGGTGTAGAAGGCTTTTCCCTGATTTGCCTCAGTAAAGGTGTCCACGAACTGCTGTAAATAGGGGTCTCTGGCGATCATGAACGTAGTGATGGGAATGTGGAGTTTTCGGGCTTGGGCGGCTTGGGTGTAGCACTTTTCGGTGATGTAGGCATCCAAACCATTGCTGTTTTTGTAATAGGAGCCGTCTTTTTCACGAACGCAGCTGGGTTTGCCATCGGTGATCATGAAGATTTGTTTGTTGGTGTTTCGCTTTCTCCGCAAGATGTCCATCGCCAATTGCAGTCCAGCCACCGTATTGGTATGAAACGGTCCCACTGTTAAATAGGGAATGTCTTTGATGGGGATTCGCCAGGCATCGTTGCCAAAAACAAGTATGTCGATAGTGTCTTTGGGGTATCGTGTGGTGATGAGTTCAGTCAGGGCCATGGCCACTTTTTTGGCGGGGGTAATACGATCTTCACCGTATAGAATCATGGAATGGCTGATGTCGATCATCAAAACCGTACTCATTTGGGATTTGTATTGGGTGTCTTCCACCACCAAGTCGTCTTCGGTGAGCTGGAAAGCTTGCGCACCATTGTTGATTTGCGCATTTTTCAGGCTTTCGGTGAGGGAGATTTTTTCAATGCCATCGCCAAATTGATAAGGTCGGAATTCACCCGTCAGCTCATCGCCTTGTCCGGTAGCCTTGCTTTTGTGGTTGCCGCTTCCATTTTTGCGGATATCTCCGAATATTTGGTCCAGGGCCGACTGCCTAATGGTCCTTTCGATTTTAGCCGTTAGGGCGATGCCTTTTTCGCCATTGGGGTCAACATCGTCTTTGATATACCCTTTTGCTTTTAGGTCTTCAATAAAATCATCGATGGTGTAGTGCTCATCGGTGAGTGCATATTCTTTGTCGAGCTCCCGCAACCATTCTATGGCTTCGTCGAAGTCGCCCGAGGTATGCACGATGAGTTCTTTGAAAATATCGAACAGTTTGTCAAAAGGTGAAATGGTTTTGGGTTCAAATTCTTTGAAGTAAAAACCGCTTTTTCCTGATGATGTGATCACAATATACTAAACGATACAAGTTGCACAATTGTTCATGCAAGTGCAGAAAAACCCAAGGTTTATCGCTTAAAACAAACCTTCTTTAATAGTTAGTGATTTTGGGCGAACGTCATTACGCAAAACACGCCGCAACAATCTCGGCTTGTTCTTTGTCGTAGATTTTCTTGTAGCCCGTAGCCGGTGATGCACTGCTCTTTCTGCCGATGTATCGCAAAGCGGATGGGAAATCGTAGCGAGCCAAATGCAACCAGGTGCCCTGGTTTTTGGGTTCCTCTTGTGCCCAGCAGAATTCGGCGCCTTTGTACTGCTCGAAAATCTCAGCCAACTTCCACTCTGGCAATGGATATAACTGTTCGATGCGCACTACGGCTACATCGCTGTGGTTGCCCGCTTCCTTTCCGGCCAATATATCGTAGTAGATTTTACCGGTGCAGAAAACCACTCTGCGCACCTTTTTCGCCACTTGGGTGTCGTTGATTACCTCTTGGAATTCTCCCTCACTGAGGTCTTTCATCTTGCTTACGCACTTGGGGTGACGGAGCAAGCTCTTGGGACTCATGATCACCATGGGCACTTGGAAGTCACGCTTCAATTGGCGACGCATCGCATGGAACAAACTACCCGGGGTAGAGCAGTTCAATACTTGCATGTTGGAACCGGCGCACAACTGCAGGTAGCGCTCCAAACGCGCACTGGAATGCTCAGGGCCTTGG
>SXYY01000153.1 GCA_005788145.1 Bacteroidota bacterium | reverse complement strand
CGTAGATGCTGCAGATGTAGCACAATGGAAGCATGAGTGTTTCGGTCCGATTGTTTTTGTGGTTAAAACAAACAACCCCGACCACAGTTTGGCTTTGGCCAAAGAATGTGCAGCCAATTTGGGTGCCATTACTTGTTCTTGTTACAGCACTGACGAAGGATTTATGAATCGGATAGAGGATGAAATGAATGAGGCATTCACACCCGTAAGTTTCAATTTCGGAGGCGCGGCATTTGTCAACCAACATGCGGCCTTCAGTGATTTTCATGTAACAGGTGGCAATCCCAGTGGAAATGCATCCTTCACCGATGCACAATACGTCAACCGCCGATTGGTTTGGGTGGGTAATCGCAGAATGGCTTAATAGCGTAAATATAACAAAGCTTTGTTTTGCTATTTTATTTATTTTGTTTGCTGTTGAAAAAGTTTAGTAAACCGAGCATTGTCGGTGGCCAAAGCCCAATGAATATTGCTTTAGTGGCGTCTTTTTGCACAATGAATATGTATTCACTGACGAAAATGATGACAATACAAAAAATGAGAATCAGTAATTCGCTGAGTTTATAATTTTTGAAGTTCATGCTGAAGTTATTTGCTTTTGTCTGTTAAAATGTTTTCGCCTGCGTTGTTATCGTGGTTGTTGGGCAGAGCCTTCGGAAAATATACTCCGTCAGATTCCATATCAGCAATCGTACGATTCATGATTTTGGTTAACGTGGATTTTTCTTTTTTTGAGAGGTTTGGCTCGGACAAAATATCCTGATAGATATGGTTTAGGGCTTCTATTTTTTTTTGCGGATTATAATCCTTCGAGGTTGAATCCATTTTTTTCGCTCCAGTTTGGCTTATTTGATGTGCGTAAAAGAGAGGCCCAATAATGAAAAGGGCAAATAGCGTAAAGATTATGCCTGTCAGAACGAGTATTTCTATATTTTCCATGTTGTTATTATCCTTTCCAGATGATTTCGACACCTCCATTTTGGTGGTCCAAAAAGCGCGCGAGGGTAAACAGATAGTCACTCAATCGATTCAAATACTTCACCACAAAACCAGGAACATCTTCAATGTCGCGCAAGTGAACAACCAAGCGTTCAGCCCTGCGGCAAACACATCGAGCCACATGGGCTTGTGCGCCTTGAACCGATCCGCCGGGAAGAATGAAGTTTTTTAATTCCGGTAAAACAGCGGTTAATCGGTCGATCTCTGTTTCCAAACGACCGATTTTTTCTTCGCCCAATGCGGGCAAGGATATGTTTGATCCAGGGGCAGCAGCCAAAAAAGAACCGATTGTAAATAAATCGTTTTGTACCTCGGCCAACAATACTTCTTCTAATTCACCTTTTACATGGCAGCGTATCATTCCGATGTGGCTGTTGAGTTCATCTACTGTACCGTAACTCTCAACCCGGATATGATGCTTAGAGACGCGCTCACCACCAATCAAGCCCGTTTTCCCGTCGTCTCCAGCTTTTGTATAAATCTTAAATCCCATGTTCAATAAATATACAAAGTTACCACCCTTTTGTTTGGTTTATAGCAACATAAAATCAAGGAATATGAATTCCCCGTTTTGTAAATGGGTTTAGTGAAGGCTTACCTCACTCAAAGCGCGGAAGGTGCGTTTGGCATTGGAATTTTCGTAAATGATTTGATAAATGGCATCGGCAATGGGCAATGTTAGGCCGCTTTGGCTGCTTTTCTCGTATACCAGTTTCGATGCGTAATATCCCTCCGCCACCATGTTCATTTCTAGCTGTGCGGCTTTTACACCATAACCTTTGCCAAGCATATTACCAAAGGTTCTGTTTCTACTGAACTGAGAATAGCACGTCACTAGCAAGTCGCCCAAATAGGCTGCCTCATTCACATCTCTCAATTCATTCGGATCCAATGCATTCAGGAAGGACTCCATTTCTCTGATTGCACAACTTGTGTACAATGCCAAAAAGTTGTCGCCATAGCCCAACCCATGTGCGATCCCTGCTCCAATGGCATAAATGTTTTTCATTACCGCAGCATATTCGGCTCCCATCAGGTCGTTGCTGCACTTTACCTGGATGTAAGTTCCCACCAAATATTGCTTGACCTTTTCGGCAACACCCAATTGGTTGGCGGCAACTGTTAGGTAGGACAATTTTTCTGCAGCGACTTCTTCTGCATGACATGGTCCTGTAATGATTGCGATGTTATCGGCGTTGATATGATGGTGCAATTCCAAATATTTGGCCATGACCAGCTGGGTATTGGGCTCAATTCCTTTGATGGCCGAAACATACGTGTGTTTCACCGGCAGTTTAACACTGCCCAACGCTTGATGCAAAAATGCAGAGGGTATGGCTAGGATGATGGTCTCACAAGTATTGAGCACATCTTGCAAATCATTGGAAATACTCACCCAATTGGGATGGACTTCCACACTGGATAAATAGTCTGGGTTGTGTAGGTGGGATTGAATGTATGTGGCTTTTTCGGGATTTCGAATCCACCATTTGACAGGACGCCCCCGATCGGAAATCATTTTCATCAATGCAGTGGCCCAACTACCACTGCCCACGATACCGATTGGAGATTGTTTTTCTGTCATTCTTTGGAATCCTTATTTGATGATTTGGTTGGCGTGATTTTTTGTGTCCACCTTCTCAATGATCTCAGCCAAATTGCCATTTTCGTCAATTACAAACGTGGTACGGGCAATCCCCATGTACTTTTTGCCGTACATGCTTTTCTCCACCCAAACACCATAGGCCAATGCCAAGGCGTTGTCAGTATCAGCTAGCAAATCAAAAGGCAAATTGTATTTTTCGATAAACTTTTGGTGCTTGGCCTCTTTGTCTGGGCTCACCCCCAAAATGGCGTACCCTTGTGCCAACAAAGCCTCATAATTATCGCGCAAGCTACACGCCTCCGCAGTGCAACCGGGGGTATCGTCTTTCGGATAGAAATACAACACCAATTTTTTACCGGTGTAATTGTTCAAAGTAACGATTTCTCCGCGCTGGTTGGGTGCAGAGAAGTTAGGGGCGGGGTTTCCAATGCTAAGATTCATGATGGTTTAACAATTAATTGCTTAAAGCGTTTGATAGACTGCAAAGTTCGCCCCTTCTGTGTTTTAAAAATTGCAATTAAAAAAAGAGATGTTATAATTTTTCCATAAAGAATTCCGTCATTCTGCGATACAAATGATAGCTCGCAGCGCGGTCGCCAATGCCATGGTTGCGGTTGGGATATACTTCCGCATCGTATCGAACACCCGATTTGATCATTGCGTTGATCATCTCAGCGGAATTCTGCCAATGCACGTTGTCATCGCCCGTTCCGTGTACCAACAAGTAATTACCCCTAATGCCATCGGTGTAATTCAGTGGCGAATTGTCCTCATAGCCTCGGGGGTTGTCGACTGGGCGACGCAAGTATCGCTCTGTATAAATGTTGTCGTAAAATTTCCAGTGGGTTACCGGTGCCACGGCCACAGCCGCTTTGAAAACATTGGCGTGTTTGGTGATGGCGCTACTGCTCAT
>SXYY01000006.1 GCA_005788145.1 Bacteroidota bacterium | reverse complement strand
TGCGCCATCCAATCCATCGTAGCGGCACCATCGTGTACTTCACCAATCTTGTGGTTTACACCAGCATAGAACAAAATACGCTCAGTTGTGGTGGTCTTACCGGCATCAATGTGAGCGGCAATACCAATATTTCTTGTTAACGATAAATCGCGTGACATGCTTGTATTTCTCTTTTATTATACTCTAAAGTGCGCAAACGCCTTGTTGGATTCTGCCATTTTGTGTGTATCCTCTTTTTTCTTCACGGCAGAACCTTCGTTACGCGCAGCTGCCAAGATTTCGCCGGCCAATTTCTCAGCCATTGATTTTTCGTTGCGCTTGCGAGCGTAACCGATCATCCACTTCATGCCTACTGCCATACGACGGCGGGGCTGAACTTCCGTGGGGATCTGGAATGTAGAACCTCCAACACGACGTGCCTTTACTTCTACAGTGGGCATTACGTTATTCAAGGCTTTACGGAAAGTTTCAATTCCTGGCTCTTCAGTAACCTTGCTCTCTACGATATCCAAAGCAGAGTAGAAGATGTTGAAGGCCAAAGACTTTTTGCCATCGTACATCATTCCATTTACAAAGCGAGTTACAACCGAGTCGTTGAACTTGGGATCAGGCAACAATATGCGTTTTTTAGCGCGCGATTTTCTCATGACTTTTTACTCTTATTATTTCTTAGCCTTTGGTTTCTTCGTACCGTACTTACTTCTGCGTTGGTTCCGTCCTTCTACACCCGCGGTATCTAGAGCACCACGTACGATGTGATAACGCACACCCGGCAAATCCTTCACCCTGCCGCCACGCACCAAAACGATACTGTGTTCTTGCAAGTTGTGGCCTTCGCCTGGAATGTAGGCATTCACCTCTTTTCCGTTCGACAAACGTACACGAGCAACCTTACGAAGCGCTGAGTTTGGCTTCTTTGGAGTGGTTGTGTATACGCGGGTGCAAACACCTCTGCGCTGCGGACAAGAATCAAGTGCTGGAGACTTACTCTTCCAAACAGTTTCTTGTCTTCCCTTTCTAATTAGCTGTTGTATAGTTGGCATATTTTTCCCAAAAAGGACGGCAAAATTACGCTTTTCATTTGTCAAAATCAAGACCGTATGAAAAAAATATGGCTGTGTTTTCAAAACATTCGCAATTATCTCACCAAATCGATGTCAAATTCGATCGCCAATTCCCAAAAACGCTGTTATTCCACCCTCACATGCAACTTTCATCTTTTTTTCATCGTCTGCCATTTTGGTACTACTTTTGATATTCAACTGCCACCAACATTACACCATGAGAATTTTCACTTCTTTCGTTTTCGGACTCATTTTTGTTCAAACCGCATTCATTTCTGCCCAAAATCCAACCAAATCCGGCGGTGGTCCAGAAATCATTTTCGATCATACCCTACACAACTTTGGAAAGGTCTCCGAATCCATCAAATTCGCATCGCACCGATACCCGTTCACGAACACCGGCAAACAAATCCTCTTCATCCAACAAGTGCACACATCCTGTGGCTGCACTACCCCAGATTGGACGCGTGATTCAATCCCCCCCGGCGGCAAGGGTTACATCGAAGCAAGATACGAAACCACCAACCGAATTGGCGAATTTAAAAAATCCATTTCCGTCTACTCCAACGCCGTCAATGCGCCTTTGGTGCACTTAGACATAGAAGGCGAGGTTTTGAAGGAAGAGATCGATCCCAATGCCGCCCCCATCCCTGACATGGGGCAATTCAGCTATAGCGCACCATCCATCACCTTCAATCCACTTTACGACAATCAAATTGATTCACAAACCATACGAATCAAGAACCAAACACCCTACACCGCCAATTTCAACCCCATTGATTTGGGCAGTATCCCAGCCTTTTTGAAAATCACCGCCTTCCCCACTGCGCTCGAACCCAATGAAAGCGGCAAATTTTCTGTGATCATTGATGGCAGCAAAATCAAACACTACGGATTTTCAACGATTGAATTGCCTTTTACAACCGACAACCCCGCCGCGCTGTACAACGCAATGTATGTGAACTACAACCGAAAGCAATATTTCCCAAAACTCAACGCCAAACAATTGGGGAAACAGCCAAAATTGAACACTGACAAAGCAGAAATCAATTTCGGAAAACAAGTAGCGGGCGATATTTTGACCACGGAGATTGTCATAGGCAATCCAGGTAAATCAGACCTTGTAATCCACGAACTCGCAGGCGATTGTGGATGCATATCGCTAAAATATCCCCAGACCAAATCAGCACAACATCCTCAAGCCAAATTGGTCATTGCCCCCGGGGAGTCGGTTAAGGTGAATATTTTCTTTGAGACCGTCTTAAAAAAGGGAAATGCCAATTACTCCATTTGGGTGGTGAGCAATGATCCAACGATGCCTGAGCGCAACATTCCGCTGAAGGCCGTGTTCGATGCGAAAGTCATCGAATGCCAAACTTGTCCAAAATAATTCTATGCCAAAACAACAAAAAAGAGGGCGGAAATTCCGCCCTCTTTTTTGTTATAAAGCGTCCGACATACCACTGGGCAATCGGAAAAATCAACCATTAACGAAGGTTGTGATACACGTTTTGTACGTCGTCGTCCCCTTCCAATCGATCCACCAAATCCAATACCTCTCTCGCTTGCTCCTCGGTTAAATCAACCCAAGTATTGGGGATATACTGCAATTCCGCCGTGTTCACCTCAATACCCATGTCTTCGATGGCTTTTTGCATTTGTCCGAACGATGTAAAATCACAATACACATACACCATTTCTTCATCGAACGCCACTTCATCCAAACCAAAATCAATCAGTTCAAACTCGAACTCATCCAAATCCTTTCCACCCATTTTGCTCTTTTCGATTTTCAGAACGCCTTTGCGGGTGAAGATAAAATCAAGTGACCCCGTTTTGCCCATGGCCCCGCCGCCTTTGTTGAAGTGCATGCGTACATTGGCTACGGTTCTGGTATTGTTATCAGTGGCTGTCTCCACCAACACGGCTACACCTTGGGGGGCATAGCCCTCGAAGCGCACTTCTTCGTAGTCTGCGGAATCCCCTTTTGAACTTGCTCGCTTGATCGCAGCATCTACTCGATCTTTGGGCATATTCACCGCCTTGGCATTTTGAATCACCGTGCGGAGTTTGGGGTTGTTTTCGGGCATGGGACCACCCTGCTTCACGGCGATGGCTATTTCTTTTCCGATGCGCGTAAACTGCTTGGCCATTCGGTCGAAGCGGGCAAACATGGTGTGTTTGCGTTTTTCAAAAATCCTTCCCATAGTGACGACAAAGATACGAAAGTCTCGGTGCACGCTAAAACGAATACGCCAAACTCACATTCACAGATCTTCCGGCGGCACTCATCCCACTCGCAAAATACCGATAATGTAAATCCAATACATTCTCTATTGCCACGTTGGTGCTGAAACCGAATTTGTGTTGATATCCACCACGCAGGTTCCAACATTGCCAGGCCGGATTGAATCCATCCGCTTTGCCGTCTCCGTTGATATCCGCCAATCCAATGGGCTGCTTGTCTTGGTTATCCTCACCACTGCTCGAATAATCCTGTGCTTTCTTCATTCCGTTGAACAAACACTGAGCCTCCGCGAACCAACCCGCTCCGTTCCAGCGCAACGATGCTTGTCCGTATACCGGAGGAATATGATCCAGCGGCTGCTCCGCAGCCGCCTCATCCAACCGATAAATACCCTTCGTCTGTGTCACAGACCCAGAGAACCACAATGCCTGAACCAACCGAACCTTGGCATTCAGATACAGCCCTGAAATCTCACCCAAAGCCACATTCTTCAATTGGAACACAGGCGTTAACCTGCCGTCATACATCAATGAATCCTCGCCATTCAATGCACCCGGCTGATCCAACAACAAGTTCTTCACTGCGCTCCTGAACACGCCAGCCTCAAAAGCAAACGACTTATCCTTGCGCCACAAAACACCCAAATCAACGGTCTTGCTCTGCTCCGCCCTCAAATCTGGGCTAGGTACCAATAATTTCGACCCGGGTTTACTGTCAAACACCTTGGTCATATCGTCCACATTCGGATTGCGATATGCCTGGTTTACACTCGCTTTCAACAACAATCCCTTTTTCAATTGTTGCGTCAGTCCCAAATCGTAACTTGGGGTTGTTGTGGCGAAAGAAATTGATTGATACGGCAACTTCCATGGATTTGCTCCCGAAAACAAGGCCTCCAACGTATACTTCGACACCCGCACTCCGCCCTGAATCACGGTACCCGTCTTATCCATCTTGTAAATACCTTGGGCAAATACCGAATGCATCTGGGTAGCTGCTCCTGAATCGCTGTAGCGCGCTTTTGTTGCAGTTTCTGCCAAGGTGGAAATATTTTTATTGATTCCCACAGAATTCACCTCGTTCCAAACCAATTCAACCCCTGAATTCAAGACAAATGACTTACTCAATTGATCGTGGCGATCCAAATTCACCGTCCGCATGCGCACGTTGTCCAATTGTGTACGCTCTGTAAGACTGCCAAAGTTTCGCGTAACCCTTCCCACTTCCGTGCGCTGTTGACCCAAAGTCAATCGCGTGTGATGGTCCTCACTGCCCGCTTTCGCCATATACGAAATGTACTCCCGATTCTGGGGCGCGTAATCCCATTTGCCATAGACAGGCTTTCCGTTGCGAAACTCCGACATTCGATCATAGCGAGGAATAATATCAGACATCGCCGTTTGCACATTCACCGTATGTTCAACCTTCCCCGTTTTGGTAAAAACCTTGGCAAACAAATCCGTTTGACTGTAGCCCGTACCCTTTTGTAACTGCGGATCCTCATTCATCAAAACCGTGTCGCGACCATTGATTTGTGTCACGTATCTCGGTAACATTCCAAACGTATCCCAATCGGAGTAGTTCCTATTACCGCTGCGCAAATCGCCAAATTGACTCCGCGTGGCGGATAGAACCACGCCCACTTTTTTACTCTGGATTTTTAAACCCGCATTTCCAATCAAAGAATTGCTCGCTGATTGGTAGCGAACGGTGGCACTGGGCTTCACCGCGAATTCCCCCAATCCGGCATCTTTGGTTTTAAAATACAATACCCCACCCAACGCATCGGATCCATACAAGGTAGAACCCGATCCAAAGTTCACTTCCATCCGATCCAAAATGAACGGATCAATGGTGATGATGTCTTGAAGGTGACCCGCACGATAGGTCGCGTTGTTCATCCGCACACCATCGATTACCATCAGCACGCGGGAGGCTTCAAATCCCCGCAAAACCGGCGAACTTCCGCCCATCTGACTTTTCTGTACAAACACCTGGCCGGTATTGATCAATGCATCGCCCAAGGTGGCCGGCTGCAATTCCGACAATCGCTTGGCACTCACCACCTCAATTTGTCGGGGTGTTTCTTTTCTCCTTTGCTGAAAACGCTGTGAGGACACCAATACCTCATCGAATGACTCTATTTCAATCGAATCGATTGCGCTCTTGGCATTGTCTTGCCCAAATACCGTCACACTCGTTCTCAAAAAGGCTATTATCAAAAGTAATCTAAACATTGCGTTCGGACGGGGTTTGCATGCGCTTTAATACGCTTGATTTCAGGTTGAAACACAAAGATAAAATTTCTGTTCCAGCAATCGCCGAAAATGTAGAATTTTGCATCGATGAAGCAACCTGTTTATGTGATCGATATTGTGAGAACGCCCGTAGGCAAATTTGGTGGAACATTGGCCGCCGTGCGTCCAGACGACCTCGCAGCCCATGTTATTCTCGCCATCCTCAAGCGCAACCCACACATCGACCCTGCCCTGATCGACGAGGTCATATTGGGTGCAGCAAACCAAGCCGGGGAAGACAACCGCAACGTAGCACGAATGGCATCGCTCCTTGCAGGCATCCCTACGAGTGTGCCTGGATATACCGTGAATAGGTTGTGCGCCAGCGGATTGCAGAGCATCATGAACGGAGCCATGGCCATTGCTTCAGGACAGGCCCATTTGATTTTGGCCGGTGGAACTGAGAGCATGACGCGCGCACCTTTCGTAATGGCCAAAGCGGAAACGGCATTCGCCCGGACCACAGATATCCACGACACCACCATTGGATGGCGCTTTACCAATCCCGCTTTATCAAAATTACACCATCCGTTTTCCATGGGCGAAACCGCGGAAAACGTGGCTGAACAATTCCATATTTCTCGTGAAGACCAGGACCAATTCGCCTATGAAACCCAGTTAAACTGGAAAAA
Organism: Bacteroidota bacterium; assembly: GCA_005788145.1. Classification (GTDB taxonomy): domain Bacteria; phylum Bacteroidota; class Bacteroidia; order NS11-12g; family UBA955; genus UBA955. The sequence continues at coordinate 2,398 of SXYY01000006.1, read as the reverse complement.
TGCGCAGGCGGCAGGACACTTCAACAACGAAATCGCGCCGGTTTCCATTCCGCAGAGAAAAGGCGAACCAATCCTTTTTGCCGTAGATGAACACCCAAGACTCAGCGAGGTAAGCGTTTTGGCCTCATTGAAACCCGCCTTCCGCGATGGAGGCACTGTCACCGCGGGCAATAGTTCTGGCATCAATGACGGAGCCGCTGTGAGCATTTTGGCCTCCGAAGAAATGGTAAAACAGTTGGGATTGAAACCCATGGCCCGAGTAGCCGGAATAGCCGCCGCTGGGGTGGATCCGAGCATCATGGGCATCGGTCCGGTGCCCGCATCACAAAAAGCCCTTAAACACGCCGGCATCACTGTGGGCAATTTGGGCGTGGCCGAATTGAACGAAGCCTTTGCCTCACAAGTTTTGGCCAGTATGCGCGCATTGGACATTGACCGAAGCATCGTGAATCCCAACGGTGGTAGCATCGCCATTGGCCACCCACTCGGAGCCTCAGGAGCGCGTATTTCCGCCACGCTCCTCCACCACATGCAAAGAAACCCATCGCTCAGATATGGATTGGCTACCATGTGTATCGGGGTAGGACAAGGCTGTGCCATCGTCTACGAAAACTGCTAACATGCGTTACAAAATTGAATTGGCCTACAATGGCAGCGACTATGCTGGATGGCAAATTCAACCCAATGCGCCCACTGTACAGGAGTCAGTGGATTGCGCTTTGAGCACCATTGCCAATACAAACATTGAAACCATGGGCTGTGGTCGCACAGACGCGGGTGTGCATGCGAAATTTTTCGTTGCCCATTTCGATGGTCCGGATGAATTGCCTGCTGATTTGTGCTACCGGTTGAACAAGATGTTGCCTGACGATATTCGCATCATTTCCGTGCAACCTTGTAGCATTGAATTTCACGCCCGTTTCGATGCCACTTTGCGCGAATACGAATACCATATCCAAGCCTCAAAAGATCCATTTGCACCCAAAACCTATTGGTGGCATGCAAACAGCTTGGATGTAGAGGCAATGAATCGCTGTGCTGCAATGCTCGTAGGGAAACATGATTTTTCCTCATTTTGCAAGGGCGATGCGCCGAACAACAATCCCCAATGCACAGTTTTCAAAGCCGAGTGGATTCAAAAAAACGATGGCTATTTTTTCACCATCCAAGCCAACCGCTTTTTGCGAAACATGGTTAGGGCAATCGTGGGCACCCTGGTGGATGTGGGGCTCGGTAAGATTTCAGAAGATGATTTCCGCCTGATTTTCGCCCAGGGCAATCGCGGTGAAGCGGGCCATTCCGCACCCGCAGAAGGCTTGTTTCTCACCAAAGTGGAATACCCACTTCCCAAGCACAATTAAACCTTTGCTTATTCAAAGCGTCTAAGGAACTTCTCAACTTGTCGCTCAGTTGCGGGACGAATAAAGTAATTCTCTGCCTTCACTTTATCAGCCGTATTGGTGAGGATTTGCTGCAAATTCTGGTCGGTAGCATACACATTCGCACCTGTTTTGGTTAGGTTGATGTAAATGTAATCGTTGGCACCCAAGTCGAGATAAACATACATATTTTGTCCGCTGCGCTTGTGCTCGAGCAGCATCACGGCATGCATATTTTTGTTAATGGGCTTCCCAGCAATACTTGCCACGGAAACAATGTCGTTACAGTACATGCCACGCATTTTACTATCCCATCGGAACGTTGCATCACTCAAAACCAATTTATACTCTGCTTCATCCTTTCCTTTGAGTTCGCCATTCTTCATCAAATTCTCCACCACTTGGCGATACGATTTTTCGTTTTCCATCATCTCGCCCAAACACTGTTTGAAGAAATCCGTGTTCACCGTAGCCGCAGCCCCTCCGTTTTCATTGATCAAAGCCACCAATCGCTCTAAGTAATCAGGGTGCATGGGGAAGTCTAACATCATCGCCAGGTTAAAGACAAAACTGCTATCGCCCGGATACAAATCAGCGGTTCCAGCATTTTTGAATTTTACATTGGGCGTTTCCAAACCGAAGTCTAAAGGACCTTCAGCGTGGATGCTGTGATCGCGCTCATTGAAACGAATCCAACTGCCTTTGAGCCCACCGTCGCGCAGGCGCGATTTGCTACCCGCATAGAAACTCTCCGTTTTGTTGTCGTAATAGAAAATACCGGTATCGTTGGTCACATCATCGTCTGAGTAACGGCGTTTCCAAGAATACATCAAGGGGTAAACAAAGCTTGAATCATTGGCCACAAACAACCCTACATATTGTTTCTTGTTGTCTTTATCGCGCGGATCTGTCATATCCAAAACCACATCTTTGGGATCAACCCGGTTATCGAACCGAATCCAAGCCGAAGGATAGATGTTTTTGAAGGTATGCAGGGGCTTCACGTACCCCGTAAATCG
>SXYY01000152.1 GCA_005788145.1 Bacteroidota bacterium | reverse complement strand
TTCTGTCAAACTTTGGAGCAAGTTTGTGTTGATGTAGTAGAAAGCGGCAGAATGACCAAAGATTTGGCCGTTTGTATCTACGGCAACAAAGTTTCTGAAGATCAGTACATGTACACCGAGGACTTCTTGGAAGCATTGAACAGCGAATTGAAAGCGCGTTTGGCATAAACCAACGAGCAAGGGGGAAACAGTCTCGTCAGGGATGAGGCTGTCAACCAAATTACCAGTATATAGGAGCTTGCTCCAAAAAGAGAGGGCCTCGTTTCAAACGAGGCCCTCTCTTTTTGTTATTTAAATAGTTGGATACCAATACTATGCTATTGGATACACCTAAAACAAATCTTTCAACTTATCGAAGAACGACTTCTCTTTTGCCGATGGTTTAAAATTGTCTGATTCGTTCAATTTCTCGAGCATGGCTTTTTCTTCGGAGCTGACTTTGGTTGGCACATAAACATTGAGCACCACCAATTGATCTCCGGTGCCATAGCCATTCAAATCGGGGAAACCTTTGCCTTTGAGGCGTAACATTTTCCCGGGCTGGGTACCGGGATCGATTTTGATTCTGACTTTGCCATCAAGGGTTGGTACTTCTATGCTATCACCGAGGGTGGCTTGGGTGAAACTCAACCACAGATGAAAGACAACATTGTTGTCTTCGCGGGTTAGTTCATCGTGGGGGATGCCTTCCACCAGGACGATCAGGTCCCCGGCGGCTCCGCCGCCGGGACCGTAGTTGCCCTTGCCATTCATGCTCAACTGCATCCCTTCAGCCACACCCCCTGGAATGCGAATGCTCGTCTCAATCTCTTGAGATATCAAGCCCTGCTCATTGGCATCCTTCGGTTTACTCTCAATGATTTTGCCCATGCCGGAACAAACCGGACACGGACTATTGGTGGCCATCTGACCCAAAAAAGTATTCTGCACCCGTCGAACAGCACCCGATCCATTACACTGCTTGCACGTAGCGTATTTCACGCCCTCGGCTTGAACCATCCTGCGGTACTTTACTGTTTTCTCTACCCCAGACTTCATCTCGGGCAACGTCAATTTGATTTTTATGCGGATATTGGAACCCACTGAACGCCTTGAACGACCGCCACCACCGCCACCGAAGAAGGATCCAAACACACCGTCATCGCCAAATACATCTCCAAACTGAGAGAAAATATCGTCCATGCTAAAGCCATGAGCCCCGCCTCCGCCAGCACCCATGCCCGCGTGACCAAATTGGTCATACCGCTGCTTTTTCTCGGGGTTGCTCAACACATCGTATGCTTCAGCCGCTTCCTTGAAATTCTCCTCGGCTTCTTTGTCGCCAGGATTCTTATCAGGGTGGAATTTAATCGCCAACTTGCGGTATGCTTTTTTGATTTCCTCGGCCGATGAACTCCGCGAAACCCCTAGCACGTCATAATAATCTCTCTTACTCATATCAAATTAGTTTCCTACGACCACTTTCGCGAATCGAATGACTTTATCGTTCAAATAATATCCCTTTTCAACTTCGTCAATCACCTTGCCTTTCATGTCCTCGGTGGGTGCCGGAAACTGGGTAATGGCTTCGTGGATCTCTGCATCAAACACTTGACCAATCGACTCCATTGGCTTCAGACCCACTTTGGTAAAGATTCCCACCATTTTTTTGTGGATTAAGTCAAACCCTTCAACTGCCTTTTTTTCAGTCTCTGACAGGTTTTCAGCCGCTTTCAGTGCGCGCTCAAAATCATCCACCACCGGAAGCATGCTCACCAACACATCTTTCGAAGCGGTTTGCATCCAATCCAATCGATCCTTGGTGGTTCTTCTGCGAAAGTTCTCAAACTCGCTGTACAAGCGGAGATACTTGTCGCGCTCCTGCTGCAATTGTCCTTGCAAATCGGTATCCTCAGCGATTGTTTCTTCGGTGTTCGTGGACGCGTTCTGGGTTTCCTCTGCGGTCTGTTCAACGGCATTTTCCGCGCCATCCAATGGTTCTTCTACTTCTGATTTCACTTTGTTCTTTGACATAGCCTCTCTCCAAACTCAATTTTATTGCCACAAATGGTAAAATGTCATAATGTCATATGAACCTTTTCGCCCGAATGTCGTTTCTTTGTCAATAGGAGCGAGGAAATGTTTACGGGTATTATTGAACAAAAAGCGAAGGTAGAAGAGATTGTCAAAGACCAATCCAATGTGCACTTTCGGCTATCATCACCTTTCCAAAATGAATTAAAAGTTGACCAGAGTTTGGCCCACAACGGTGTTTGTTTAACGGTGACCAATACCGATGACAACGGATATTGGGTAACGGCCATCGATGAAACCCTTCAACGCACCAACCTCAACCATTGGAATGTGAATGACTTGATCAATGTGGAGCGATGCATGCCCGCCAATGGCAGATTTGATGGACACATCGTTCAGGGACATGTAGATTGTGTTGGAACGGTGGATGAGATCCACGACCTCGATGGCAGTTGGATGATTTTCATCGCACATGACGCCGATGCCGGAATCACAGTAAACAAAGGATCCATTTGCGTGAATGGCGTGAGTTTAACCGTTGTAGATAGTTTCCCAGATGCATTCAGCGTTGCCATCATTCCTTACACTTGGGAACACACCAACCTTTCCAACCTTCAACCGGGCGATACCGTGAATTTAGAGTTCGACATCCTTGGGAAATACTTGAAAAAATTCTCCGTATCTTTGCAAATATCCAAGAAATAGCAAAAAGCATTTTATGAAACTTCTCTCCTTCCTATTTACTTCAAGTATCGGTCGGAAAGTACTTATGGCAGTCACCGGTTTATCCTTGGTGGCTTTTTTGTTGGTACACGCTGGTATCAACGCTTGTATTTTCTTCAACGACAGTGGCAAAACATTTAACCATGCTGCAGAATTCATGGCACACAACTGGCTAATCCGCAGCGCGGAAATCGGTTTGTTCCTCGGACTTCTGCTTCACATCGTACAAGGCCTCAGCCTGACTGCGTCGAACAACCAAAAACGCAACAACAAATACGGTGCAAGCGCTGGCAATGCCAACAGCAAATGGTATTCTCGTTCAATGGGTATTTTGGGAAGTTTGTTGTTGATTTTCTTGGTGATGCACCTCAAGCATTTCTGGGTGGTTTCTCGCTTTACCGATGCCATTCAAGAAACTGCAGGCTCAACCCTTTTCGATGAAATGGTTGTTGTGTTTACTGATCCCCTACCCGTATTTGTTTATGTGATCGGTTGCATCAGCTTGGCTTACCACTTGTTGCACGGTTTCCAAAGTGCATTCCAGTCGTTGGGTATCAATCACCCCGCCTACAGCCCCATCATCCAAAGCATTGGTGTTGGATTTTCAATCATTGTTCCACTCGTATTTGCGGCCATGCCCATTGCCATGCACTTGGGCTGGATTCAATAATCCATCGTTTATCAAAATAGCATGACACTCGAATCAAAAATCCCAGCCGGCGATATAGCAACCAAATGGACCCAATACAAAAGCACTGTACCATTGGTAAACCCCGCCAATAAAAGACAGTTGGAAATCATCGTGGTGGGTACCGGATTGGCCGGTGCCAGTGCCGCTGCTACCCTAGCAGAAATGGGCTACAAGGTGAAAGCTTTCTGCTTTCAAGACAGTCCGCGCCGCGCCCACTCCATTGCTGCCCAAGGGGGTATCAATGCAGCCAAAAACTACCAAAACGACGGTGACTCAGTGTACCGTTTGTTCTATGATACCATCAAGGGCGGTGACTACCGCTCTCGTGAAGCCAACGTGCATCGCCTTGCGGAATGTTCAACCTCCATCATCGACCAATGTGTGGCGCAAGGAGTTCCCTTTGCCCGCGAGTATGGCGGAACCCTGTCAAACCGCTCATTCGGTGGAACCCAAGTTCAGCGCACATTCTATGCAGCCGGCCAAACAGGACAGCAGTTGTTGTTGGGTGCATACAGCGGATTGGAGCGCCAAGTAGGATTGGGCAATGTGAAGATGTACGCGCGCCACGAAATGGTGGAAGTAGTAAAAATTGATGGCAAAGCCCGCGGCATCATCGCCCGAAACCTTGTCACAGGTAAATTGGAAAGGCATTTCGGACACGCAGTATTGTTGTGTACCGGCGGATACGGCAATGTATTTTACTTGTCTACAAACGCCATGGGTAGCAACGTAACTGCTGCTTGGAAAGCCCACAAAGCAGGGGCCTACTTCGGAAACCCATGCTTCACCCAAATCCACCCAACATGTATCCCGGTTTCAGGACACTATCAGTCAAAATTGACCTTGATGAGTGAATCCCTCCGCAACGATGGACGTATTTGGGTTCCCAAAAAACAAAACGACGACCGTCACCCCAACGACATTCCCGAAGAAGAGCGCGATTACTACCTCGAGCGTCGCTATCCTGCTTTCGGTAACTTGGTACCCCGTGACATCGCTTCACGCGCCGCAAAAGAGCGTTGCGATGCCAGTTATGGTGTAGGTCAAAGCAAAATGGCCGTGTATTTGGATTTCAAATACAACATGATGCAAAAGTATGGCCGAACTGAAGCCAGCAAACTGAACATCGCCAATCCTGATGATGAAACATTGATTCGCCTAGGAAAAGAGGTTGTGAAGGAGAAGTATGGCAACTTGTTCGATATGTACAAACAGATTACCGACGAGGACCCATATGAAGTACCCATGCGCATCTACCCAGCTGTACACTACACCATGGGCGGTTTGTGGGTTGACTACGATTTGATGACCAATGTTCCCGGTATGTATGCCTTGGGAGAAGCCAACTTCTCTGACCACGGCGCCAATCGTTTGGGAGCCTCCGCATTGATGCAAGGTTTGGCCGATGGGTATTTTGTGATTCCAATCACCATTGGTAACTACCTCAGCAAAGAAATTCACACCAAGCCCATCTCAACAGACCACGAAGCATTTGTGGCTGCTGAAAAAGCCGCGAGCGAGCGCATCGATAAATTGATGAGCATTCAAGGTACCCGTAGTGTAGAAAGCTACCACCGCGAATTGGGATTGATCATGTGGAACAAGTGTGGTATGGCCCGCAATGAAAAAGGACTGAAAGAAGCGATTGCCGAAATTCAAGCCCTTCGTGCCGACTTCTACAAAAATGTACGAATCCCCGGCAGTGTAAACGAATTCAACCCAGAATTGGACAAAGCAGGTCGTGTTGCTGACTTCCTAGAATTGGGCGAATTGATGTGTGTTGACGCCCTCCAAAGAAATGAAAGTTGTGGAGGTCACTTCCGCGAGGAGTACCAAACCGAAGAGGGCGAGGCCTTGCGTGATGATGAAAATTACATGTATGTATCTGCATGGGAAAACAAGGGTGACACATGGGAGCTTCACAAAGACGAGTTGAAATACGAAAACATCAAAATCCAACAACGCAGTTACAAATAATCCACTAACGAAAAGATTATGAGCAAGTTAATGAAACTAAACTTAAAAGTATGGCGCCAGAAAAACGCTGATAACGCCGGTAAGTTTGAAGAGTATAAAGTGGATGCCAGTCCCGACATGAGCTTTTTGGAAATGTTCGATGTCTTGAATGAGCAACTTATCGAAACAGGCAAAGAACCTGTGGCGTTCGACCACGACTGTCGCGAAGGAATTTGCGGTATGTGTTCGATGGTTATTGATGGTCGTCCACACGGCCCCAAACAGGGCGTAACCACCTGTCAGTTGCACATGCGCAGCTTCAACGATGGCGACACCATCACTGTTGAACCATGGAGGGCCAATGGCTTCCCCGTAATCAAGGATTTGACAGTAAACAGAAGTGCATTTGACCGCATCATTGCCGCTGGTGGATTTATTTCGACCAATGCAGGTAACGCGGTGGATGCCAACTCGGTATTGATTCCAAAGGATGTGGCAGACGAAGCGTTTGAAGCCGCAACCTGTATCGGCTGTGGCGCTTGTGTGAGTGCGTGTAAAAATGCCTCAGCCATGCTGTTCGTAGGTGCCAAAGTAACCCAATTGTCTAAGCTTCCCCAAGGTAAGCCCGAGCGTGAAACCCGCGTGGTGGCGATGGTAAACCAAATGGATGCCGAAGGTTTTGGTGCTTGTACCAACACGGGTGCTTGTGCAGCTGAATGTCCGAAGCAGATTCCATTGAGCGTAATCGCCAATTTGAACCGTGAGTACATCGGTGCCAAGATGAACGGAAAATAATTTCGATTCATACCAAGATTTTAAAGATGAGGGGGCGGCCAATGGCCGCCCCCTCATCTTTATAGCTACTATCGAGAAAAAGACAATGATACTAGTCAATCGGAATGCGCAATCCCAATTCCACACCAATTTGTGGCGACCAATAAGTCTGTACCCCTTTGTTGCTGGGCAAGATGGGCAACATGACCCTTGGAGAGGCGAAAATGTGCAACTTGGGATCCAAATTATACTCTAAGCGCATCGAGGCTGTGAGGAATGCATTCGCATTCACTGCTGAAGAACGGGTCAAAACGACGCCGGTATCTACCGTGCTAGCCACATAATCGGGCACCGCAAAATCATTGCCTTGTGGCATGGTAAACCCAACCGTATGAATTTGCAAATTCTGACGCATCAATAACGCGGGCATCACGCCCAACTGATACCACATGCTGGCAGATTGCATCTGAAATCGAGCCCCATCCAAACGCTTTTCAATGGCAAACAAGGCACCTGCGTATTGTGAACGAAACTCGTAGTGCACTTCCATCAAACCCGCCTGTACC
>SXYY01000151.1 GCA_005788145.1 Bacteroidota bacterium | reverse complement strand
CAATGCTGCGCTGGTGTAATACATCCAATTCACACCAAAATGCATTGCAATCAATGCGCCCAATGCATAGCCAATGGTTGTTCCCAAATTGTTGAACATCCCTTGCCAGCCCATGGCCCTGCCTCTGTGGGATTCTTCCACTACATCCGCCGTGAACGCCGTAAATCCGGTGGGCGTAAAGCCCGTGGAAAAACCATGAATCGCCCTAACTACCAAAAAGCCAGCGACTGATGTCACCCAAGGATAAAAGCAACCCGCAATTATACAGAAGAGGCACCCGCCAATCATGGCAACGCGCCGACCCAAATTATCGGTGATCCAGCCGCTGAAGGGACGTGCAATTAACGCACTGAATGAAAATGCAGGAATAACCCAGCCAACCCAATCCGCGCCACCTCGACTCCGCAATTCGGCGTTTAATTCTGGAAGAATGAGGTTGAAAGACAGGAAGAAGCTCATCGCCCCCATACACATGATCCAAAAGGATTTGGGATATTTGTAGGCGGTAGCGCTCATGTTTTCAACTGTAAGTGCGCAGCAATGCTTAACGACTGCTGTATTTGGCAACCAACGGCATAATGCGTCCTTTGCCGAATGCCTTTGCGCTAACCCTCAAGATAGGCGGAGCTTGATAGCGTTTGTATTCACTGCCATTGACCAAAGCCACTACTTTGTTGACCACAGCGGTTTCGTAACCCATCGTGATCAATTCTTCAACCCCTTTTCGTTCTTCAATGTAATGCTTGAGCAACTCGTCCAATACATCGTAATCAGGCAGTGAGTCTGAGTCTTTCTGTCCAGGTCGCAATTCGGCCGACGGTGCTTTTACAATGATGTTGTTGGGGATAATCTCGCCATTTCGATTGATGTATTTGGCCAACGCATAGACTTGGTTTTTGTATACATCGCCGATCACAGAAAGGGCACCACACAAATCGCCGTACAAGGTGCTATAACCAACGCTCAACTCAGATTTATTGCTGGTATTTAATAGGATGTATCCCATTTTATTGCTTATGGCCATCAACAATACAGCCCTAGACCGCGCTTGCAGATTTTCTTCTGCAAAATTGAATGCTTTGCCCGCAAACACAGGCTGAAGGGTTTCCAAATATTGATCGTAAATATTTTTTATGGGTAGGGTGATGGGGTCGTTGCCCAAATTCTTACTCAAGGTTTCCGCATCGCTAACACTGTGGTCGGAGCTGAAAATCGAAGGCATGAGCACTGGATGCACATTTTCGCCGCCCAATGCTGCTGAAGCCAACGCTTGCACAACCGCGCTGTCGATGCCCCCCGATGATCCCAACAGGCCATGCGTAAAGCCCATTTTACTAAAATAATCTTTGATCCCAAACACCAAGGCTTTGTACAGTTGGGCGGTATCGTCTGTGTCCAGCGGTACAGAATTTCCAACAGAAAATTTCCCATTGGCAAAATCCGCATAAACCACAGTTTCTTCGAAACTCGGGGCCTGAATCACCACTTCGCCATTGCCGTTGACCGCCCTGCTAGAACCGTCGAACAACAATTCGGTGTGCACACCCACTTGGTTTACGTACAAAACAGGCAAGTCAAAGCGCGCGGCTTGTCCGCCAAACACCCGATTTCTGAGCGATTGTTTGCCGATGTGAAAGGGGGAGGCAGATGGATTGATGATGAGGTCCGCACCCAAATCTTTGAGGGCTTGTCCCGGACTGATTGGGTATTCGAAATCGTTGTAGACGTCCCAAAGGTCTTCGCAAATGGCAATGCCTATGTTTACGCCTTTGTATTCAATGATTTTGGATGCTGTTTCGGGCTGAAAATAGCGATGTTCATTGAAGACATCATAGGTAGGCAGTAAGGTTTTGGCAACGGTGTGTTGGATTTGACCATTGTACATGAAACAAGCCGCATTTTGCAGCAAACGTCCTTTTCCTGGGTTGCGTATCACCCCACCCACAATCGCTGCAATGCCATCGCAAGCGCGGGACACTGCTTCCAAGGCATGTTCACATCGCTCCACAAAGGATGGATAATCCAGCAAATCATCGGGCATGTAACCACACACCGCGAGTTCTGAAAAAACCACCAAGTCAACATTGTCTTGCTTTGCTTGAAACAAGACATCGGCCATTTTAGAGGTGTTTAACTCAAAATCGCCAACAGTAAAATTCAGTTGAGCCAGTGCGATTTTTAATCCCGACATGCTCGCTTAGAAGAGGATACCTGCCGACAAGCCAATCATGTTGGAGCGACCAGTTACGCGCGTGTCTTTGAAGAAATCCGCAATGCTGTTATCGAACCGCAAACCGGCGGTAAACATCGTGCCACCGGTGAGTTTGTATTCAATGCCGACACCAATGATCAATGGAAAGCGAACGGTGTTGATGTTGTCTTCGAAGTCGTATTCAGTTTCGCCGGAAGGGCTTGTGGGAATTCGGGTTCCTGAAAACTGGTAAACATCATCGTCGGTGTTGTTGGGGTCGTGGAAAGTGATCCCTTTATTCGCCGGGTAAATTGGATCCGAGTTCAATGTGGTGGTGGTTAACTTTTTCTTCATGGCGAAGGATGGAGCCACACCAAACTGGAAGTAATATTTCATGTTCCCAATTTCTTCGGTTTTCATTTTGATCGTCAGAGGAATCTGCAGGTATTGGGTAGAATATCGGAAATCCACATTGCCAGGAGCATAAGTGATCGTGTCATAACTGCCCATGCTGCCCGATCTGACCTTGACGTTGCGCAGTTCAGAGTTGCTCTTACACTGAACAGGGATGGTAGAAATCGACAATTCCGTCCCCAACCAATAATTGGTGCTTTTGAACATCGAGAAATCGGCCGTTACGCCGTAGGAGAATCCGAGGCCCAAACCGTCGTTTGACATCGGTCCTTCCTGGATATTCACCCAAGAGAAATTGGGACTTACACGTACCCCCATTTTTACAGAAGGGGCGTCTTGTGCTTGCAATTGGGACATCCCAGCGAAAAGCAACATAGCAGCAATGCCAAAAGAAGTGTTTCTTTGTAGTTTCATACGTTTTATGCAAAAAAACAACAATCGTTCCATACTTGACATTGCCATTTATCCCCTTTTGTTGGTGATTCTATTTTCTTGTACACAGGAAAAGCAAGCCAAGCCCACGAATTTGGCCTACAACGATTTCGTAACCCAGCTCGATAGCCTCAGAATGCGCGGCTGCTCGGCCAAGGATATCGACGAAATGAGAAAAAAACACGGCCGTTTTTTCAGTCTTTGGATGTACGAAGTGATGGATTTTGGTCGGTTCGGACCCATCTCAGATACCGCCAGGGCCCAATATCTTCAGTATTGGCTGATGCAAAATCAACCCGTTTTTGGCGTGGTGAAAGCCCATTATACAAAGTATACCGACTGGAAGCCCGCTTTGGAACAAGCATGGGCCAACTTACAAGTGTCGATTCCATCAACCCCCAACGCCCAGATCTATAGTTATTTGTCGCAGTTTAGCAATTACAACACCTTTGTCGATACGGTGGTGAACCCGAAAACCAAGAAGACAGAAGTTATTTTGGCGTTTAGTGAGGAAATGTTCCTGAACGATACTTTCCCGGCCTATGCGCTGTTGGATATGCCACCATTTTTCAACCGCTACAACAACAGCGATCAAATTGCGTCGCAATTGATTTGGAATTACCTAAAGATGCATCACGAGCCCAGTCACTTGCGCAACAACATGCTCGATGAAATGGTGTTTCAGGGCAAATTGTGGTATAGTGTGTTGCAATTGTTCCCCAAACGAAATCCATGGGAATTGCTGGGGTACGAGAAAGCCGAGTGGGAGTGGATGATGCGTGAGGAAGGACAGATTTGGAAGCACTACCTCGACAAACAAATTTTGTTTAGCACCAAGTTTAACGATTACAAGCGATACTTCGCTTTTGGCAACAAAACCTTCGGTGGAGGGGTGCCCGAAGATTGTCCACCGTTGATTGGCAATTTCATAGGCATGCGCATCGCACAGGCTTATGCCGACAAAAACCAGGCGGGTTTAGCACAAATTTGGCAACCCACCAAGTCGAATGTGTTTTTACAAGCATCAACCTACAATCCAATCAAGTAAATTTGCGGCACATCATGAATCAAGCGTTAAAGACCTACATGGACACCCGTTTGCGGGAAAATCAATTCATCCAGTACATTGGTTTGGAGCTCACCGATATTGATTTGCATACAGCGAGTATGGAACTCAATATTCAGGATCACCACATGCAGCATACTGGTTTTACCCATGGCGGCGTTACGGCAACGATTTGCGATGTAACTACTGGAATCGCGGCTTACACTGCGGTTTACAACGGCACAGAGATGTCGAAGAATGTGGTAACGGTGGATTTGAAAATCTCGTATGTGAATCCATCAACAGCCCCCAAATTGCGTGCCGTGGGGAAGGTTATGAAGGCCGGACAGAATTTGATTTTCTGCGAAGGACAGGTGTTTGATGTGTTTGCAACGGGCGAGGAAAAATTGGTGGCAACGTGTGTGAGCATCATGGCAGCAGTGGATATTCCATTGAAATCAACGGTAAAAAAATAGTTAATCATGAGCACCAAATACCGTGAGGTTCTATACGCAAATTACCACACCAACCAGAGTGGTCGAGCGGCGTTAACCGATGCCAAGTCATTGTTTGATCGCGAGCGGAAGCAGTTTGATCGCGAGATATTGCCCAAATTGTCGACCGTCAAGAAAGCGGCGCGCATCTTTGATATGGGCTGCGGCAGTGGCAGTTTGTTGATGGCATTGAAAAATGCGGGATACACGAATTTATCGGGCATGGATTTGAGCAGTGAGCAAGTGGAAATGGCCCACAAAATGGGTGTTTCCGAAGTGGTTTTGGGCGATGCGATGCAGTTCCTTCGCGATGCCAAAGAAGGCTTTGACGTCATCACAGGGATGGATATCATTGAGCATTTTACCAAGGATGAATTGGTGGAGTTGTTGCAGTTGATCAAAGGGAAACTGAATCCCGGCGGCGTAGCGATTTTTCGGACCCCAAACAT
>SXYY01000028.1 GCA_005788145.1 Bacteroidota bacterium | reverse complement strand
TATTTCAACGATGCTCAGCGTCAGGCGACCAAAGAAGCCGGAGAGATCGCTGGATTGGTGGTTGAGCGCATAATCAACGAGCCTACGGCGGCTGCTTTGGCTTACGGTTTGGACAAAATTGACCGCGACATCAAGATTGCCGTTTACGATTTGGGTGGTGGAACGTTCGACGTTTCAGTACTGGAATTGGGCGATGGTATCTTCGAAGTAAAGAGCACCAACGGTGATACGCACTTGGGTGGTGACGACTTCGACCAAGTAATCATTGACTTCTTGGCCGACGAGTTCAAAAGACAAGAAAATATCGACTTGCGCAAAGACCCCATGGCCTTGCAACGTTTGAAAGAAGCGGCTGAGAAAACCAAAATTGAATTGTCGGCCAGTACCGAAACCGACATCAACTTGCCTTACGTCACCGCTGTTGACGGGGTACCCAAGCACTTGGTGATGAAAATGAGCCGTAGCAAATTTGAGCAATTGGCGGCGAGCTTGATTCAGCGCACTTTGGAGCCTTGCAAACAGGCTTTGAAAGATGCCAACATGAGTCCGAGCGACATCGACGAAGTCATTTTGGTGGGTGGATCAACCCGTATTCCTGCCATTCAGAAGTTGGTAGAAGAGTTCTTCGGAAAATCGCCCAGCAAAGGTGTTAACCCAGACGAAGCGGTAGCCGTAGGTGCTGCTGTTCAAGGGGGTGTATTGACCGGAGAAGTAAAAGATGTTGTATTGTTGGATGTAACGCCTTTGAGCATGGGTATTGAAACCATGGGCGGTGTAATGACCAAAATGATTGAGTCTAACACCACCATTCCTACCAAGAAAACGGAAACTTTCTCCACGGCGATGGACAATCAACCTTCTGTAGAGATTCACATCTTGCAGGGTGAGCGTCCAATGGCCGTAGACAACAAAACCATCGGTAGATTCATTTTGGATAGCATTCCCCCTGCACCCCGCGGCGTACCGCAAATCGAAGTAACCTTTGATATTGATGCCAACGGTATTTTGAGTGTGCATGCCAAGGACAAAGCCACAGGCAAAGAGCAGAAAATTCGCATTGAAGCTTCAAGCGGTTTGAGCAAGGAAGACATCGAAAAAATGAAGAAAGACGCCGAAATGAACGCTGAAGCCGATGCAAAACGCAAAGAAGAAGCCGACAAAGTAAACGCAGCAGACGCATTGATCTTTAGCACAGAAAAGCAGTTGACCGAGTATGGCGATAAAATTCCTGCAGAGAAAAAATCAACCATTGAAAGCGCATTGGGCGAATTAAAGGTGGCCGCTGCTGAGAAAAACCTCGCATCCATCGAAACTGCAAGTGCTGCATTGAATGCCGCATGGCAAGCAGCAAGCCAAGACATGTATAATGCCACAGGCGGAAATCCCGAAGGGGGCAACCCTGGCGAAGGTGCTGGTGCCGGACAAGGTGCAGGTGCTGGAGACCAAGTGCAAGATGTGGACTTTGAAGAAGTGAAATAAGTTTCTCATTTGTTATAGTTAGTGAAAACACGGAGGGTGTCCCAAAAGGACGCCCTTTGTGTTATTTTTGAGTCGATGAAAACGACCTGCTTTACAGCGAGCCGCGTAACCAACACAATTTGGAAAGCCCCAGTACTGGGATTATCCGCTTTGTTGTTGGCATTTACAATGGGTGGCTGCAACTCCAACAAAGACACTGAGACGAATCCAACAGACGCAGTTGCCACAGACCCCTATGAAAAAGCACGTCCTGGCGAAGAGACGAGCGCTGGAATCGCCCCGCCAAAATTGGCTGATACCCTCGGGGTCACCGATCCCATGGCAAAAGATAGTATCAAGGTGCACATTGCATTCCAATTGGCAGCCAATGAATTGAGCAATGCCTACATCAACAAAGACGCAAAAACGTACGCCAAATACACCCTCCCCGCGATAGTGAAGGCCAATGGGGGAATGGAAGCTTATGAAAATAAGTTGGGCATGGTCTTCAGTGACCCGGAAACACCTGCCTATTTCAAACTGCTATCAGGACCATTGCAACGCACCAAAGCCAAACTCGACGACCAGGGGTATTTACAAGGATGGTATTGCTTACTTCCCGTAAGGATGTTCCGCACAGAGGCGGGAAAAACCCTGCAAGACGTAAAATGGATGGGCGGACAAACCCTGGATGAGGGAAAAACCATTTACTTCATCGACATCACCAACCTTCCACCGGAGAAAATTGCGCAAATCATGCCTAATTTGCAAGTTGTATTGGTAAAGTAATTCGCCAAAAAAAGGACAAAACGAAAGAGGCGGCCAAGGCCGCCTCTTTCGTTTTGTCCAATAAAAATTTTTCTTACTTGGTGGTCAAACGCATCTTGCGTCGAGTGGTCTTTTCAACCTTCTCCTCTACCATTGCCGCAATACCGGTGATGGCTTGGTCAACCAAAATACGACCACAGTTCTCGCAATCAACGATGCGATAGTGGGCGCGAATTTCGCTATGACGCTGTGATGGAATCTTGCTAAAGCAACCTCCGCAAGAACTACGCATGATCGATGCCACCGCAATACCGTTGCGCACATTGCCGCGAATTCTGTGGTAGGCACGGTGCATGCGGGGATCCAATTTGGCGTCGGCCGCAGCGCGCTCTACCATGATCTTCTCGATTTCTTCGGCATTCTCTTTTTCGATTTCTGTCAATTCGGCTTTCTTGAACTCCAAATCCTGATTGCGAGAGTCCAAAGCGTTTTGGGTATTACCCAACAACTCTTCCTTCATCTCAATATGACGGCCGAATTCGCGCATGCGCTTCTCTGCTGACAAAATTTCCAAGCCCGCGATTTCCTTCTCCTTGTTGATGGCGTCGTACTCACGGCTATTCTTGATGTTATTCAATTGCTCATCATACTTTTCAATCAAACGCTGAAAATCTTTGATGGCATTTTTCTTGTTGCTGATCTCGTGATTCAACTCGCCAATCTCTTCGGTTATGTTTGACACACGGGTTTGCAAACCTGCGATATCATCTTCCAAATCGGCAACTTCCATGGGCAATTCTCCCAATACAGCGCGTAGGTTGTCGAGTCGTGAATCGATCTGCTGCAATTTCCACAGATCCTTGAGTTTTTTGTCGATGGTTACGTCCATGTTATGTTAAATAGTCAATAGGGTTGGTGATAGTTTCCGCAAAAATGGTTGCAAATTTAGGGAATTTGGACGACAATATCGCAGAAAACAAATCAATTGTATATTTCTCGCTTTCATAGTGTCCGATGTCGCACAGCAACAATTTCTCCTCCGCATCAAAAAACTCGTGATACTTTATATCCGACGTAACAAAGGCATCCACACCCGCCCGCATCGCATCGCCAATAAGAAAACTACCAGCGCCACCACAAATCGCCACCCGCTTTACCCTTTCCACAGCGCACTTTGTGTATTTCACGGCATTGCAACCCATCTGTTGTTTCAAATGCGTCAAAAAATCCATTTTCGACATGGCCTCTCCCAACTCACAAATCACACCCGCACCGTATTCATTGCTTACGTTGGACAACAGCATCCAATCATGGGCAACCTCTTCGTAGGGATGGGCCTCGATCATTGCTTTTGTCACCCGTGCTTTCAGCCATATCGGGACCAACACCTCTACCCTGGTCTCCGTCAAAACCTCCCGCTTACCCGGCTTCCCAACTGTGGGATTCGCCAATTCGTTCGGACGAAAACTCCCCTCGCCTTTTAGCGCGAAGGCACATTCGTCGTAATTGCCAATATTCCCTGCCCCTGCAGCAAACAAAGCCTCTTTAAGCGCTTCCTCATCGGCCAATGGCACATACACGCCCAATTTCATCAAAGCACCCTCCATCGGCCTCAAAACACCCTTCACTGTCAATCCCAGCTGCTGGGCGATGCGTTCGTTCACCCCACCCCGCAGCACATTGTCTAAATTGGTGTGACAGGCATAGATCGCGATATCATTTTTGATTGCCTTCACCACGGCGCGCTGCACATAGTTACTTCCTGTAAACCGCTTCAACCCACCAAACACAATGGGATGATGTGCAATGACAATATCACAACCCTTGGCGATGGCTTCATCAATCACCGCCTCGGTGGCATCCAAGCACAACAGCGCTTTGCCCACCAACCGGTTGGGATCGCCCACAATGAGCCCGGAATTATCATAAGACTCCTGCAATCGCGATGGAGCTATTTGCTCAAACGCCGCAACGATTTCATGGATTCGCAACATCATGATTCAAATTTCAAGGAATTCCCCCAACTTTGCACCACTCCGTGAAAAAAGCAGTCCTAAAGCCCGGCAAAGAAGTCAGCCTCCTCAGAAAACACCCTTGGGTATTCTCTGGCGCCATCCAAGAAATTGAAGAAGTATACATCGGTGATTGGGTGCAGGTGTTTGACAACAAAGGAAAATTGTTGGGGACCGGACAGGTGGGCGACGGCAGCATCGCCATCCGCATGGTGGCCTTCGAAGCCATAGAACCCGGCACCGCTTTCTGGCAAACCAAACTGGCAAACTGTCTAACACTGCGCAAGCAACTGGGATTCGGACTCAAAACCGCCACTACTGCCTACCGCCTGGTGCACGGCGAGGGCGATAACTTACCCGGACTCATCATTGATATTTACAACGATTGCGCAGTCATTCAAGCACACAGCTTGGGGATGTACAACAGCATCAACCACATCGCTGACGCCCTCGAAAACCTCAAAGACCTCAAGCTAAAAACCATTTACAACAAGAGTTTTGCCGCCATGCATGGCACCGTTGACCCCGATGGGTTTTTGCTGGGCGATACCCAAGAAACCGTGGCCAAAGAGAACGGCTTGCAGTTTGCCGTGAACTGGGTTACCGGACAAAAAACAGGCTTTTTCTTGGATCAGCGCGATAATCGACACCTCCTTCGAAGCTTTGCCAAAGACAAAACCGTCCTCAACACCTTCTGCTACACTGGTGGATTTTCCGTGGCCGCATTGGCAGGTGGGGCCAAAGAGGTGGTGAGCGCCGACATTAGTCAAACCGCCATAGACTTGGCCAACAACAACGTATCGCTCATGAAATTGCAAGCCGATCAAATCCATGAAGGACAAGTGATGGATGTAATGAAGCACCTGGGCGACGACCAAAAATTGTACGATATCGTGGTGCTCGACCCACCCGCATTTGCCAAAAGTTTGTCGAAAAAACACAAAGCCGTGATGGGTTACAAACGCCTCAACGCCATGGGCCTCAAGCGCGTCTCGCCCGGTGGATTGCTGTTCACCTTCAGCTGCTCACAGGTGGTCGACGATGTTTTGTTTGCCAATACCGTGACTGCCGCTGGTATCGAAGCTGGCAGAAATTGCAGAATCCTTTACCGTTTAGGACAAGGTGCAGACCATCCG
>SXYY01000027.1 GCA_005788145.1 Bacteroidota bacterium | reverse complement strand
CAAGTGGATTTCGATGGGCATTGAGGCGGCCAATCACGCGCCTGTGAAGCCGTTTAACCCCGGGATTTTGCAGACCTAAACTGCGTTTGATAGGTTTGTATCCAATCGTTGACGGTCATTTTTTTGGCGAGTTCTGCGATAAGATTTAGCGGCGCGTCTTCGGCTTTTTTGAATCGAACGCAACCTTTTCCCATGTCGATTTTTTTGGTGCTGTATTTGGGCCATTCGCTTTGAAACCAATCCAACAGGGGGCTGCTGCCGTAAAGTCCCATGTGATGCAGGGCGATATGCGATTTGGTGGAGCCGAGGTTGATGAAGGGCAGCGGCAATTTGGGGTTGCAGTGGTATCCATCGGGGAAAATGCTGTGGGGCACCACGAAGCCAATCATGCCATAACTCATCACTTGCTGAAAGCCTTGGGGCAGGTGTTGCGACAAAGTCTCTGCGATGGCTTTGACGATTTCTTGTCGGTCTGCCGGCAACTGCGCAATATATTCCTCAGGCGTTTGGATGGTTTCTTTGGTCATGGTTTGAGGCATTTAAGGATGCAAAATTATTGATTAGTATCCAACATATCGGGGTCTTTTGTGGAGGGTGTTGGCATCAGCAAGAACCCAATATTGTCCTTGAATTGCTTTTGCCAAGTGGATTCTTCATGGCCAAGTCCCTGATCTACCTGGGTTTTCCATTCGCCGGCCAAAAAGGCTCCATCGACGAGGTATTTGTCGATTTCGTATCCCGATTTAGCCATGATCTGATCGATGCGTTTTTGGGTGGGTCCATACAAAGCATCCAATCCCTCGGTGCCATGCGTAAATAGGAATTTGTGGTCGATGGGATCGGGTATTTTGTTTTTGAAATATCGCACCATGGCATCGGGAATGGGGTTGTTTTTCATTTCAAAAATGCCGGGCCAATGCGTTGAAAAGCAAGCCGCAGTGCCAAAGACTCCCGGGTATTCACAAATGCCGTACATGGAAATCAAACCGCCCATCGAAGAACCTCCAATGATGGTGTGCGCGGGATCTGTATGGGTACTGTAGGTCTTGTTGATCAATGGACGGAGCTCGTACACGATGAATTTGAGGTAGTCGTCGCTGTTGATGGGATTGTGAAACACATCGGACTGATTCTGTCGTTTTGCCTCCATGATGGCCGCTTTTTCTTTGGCGGTTAGCGATTCATAGACCTTTTGCGGAAAGTAGTTTGAGTGGCGGTTCACGCCATCGTTCCAGATGCCTACCACGATGTACTCTGTTTTTGGGGATAGGTCTGAATTACTGCTATCAGTTTGATTTTTTTTGGTGGAAGAGATGCTGGAATTGTAGGCAGCTACGGACTCATCGATCCCCCATTCTTGTTGGTTCCAGGTGCTGTTGCCATCGAACAGATTCTGTCCATCGTGCATGTAAATCACGCCGTATTTTTTTTCAGGATTGTAATCGCTGGGTAGCCAAACATCTACGTTTCTAGCAGTCACGAAGGCCGAGGGGAAATAATTTAATCGCTCAACTCTACCTTGACTGGGTGCTGCATTGGGCGGTTGAACTAGCGTGGCCTGACTGAAAACGCCATTGGGTGAAGTCCAACAAAGAAAGCAGAGTAAACAGAAATAATAAGAGTGAATCGTAAATCGCATCGTTTTATGTAGCTCCAAATATCTAATTATTTTGGGCAAGTGAGACCGTGAATTCGGCGTATTTTTGTCGCTGCGGTTGTTGCTTGTTGCGGCAAAGTATAAAATCTATGA
This sequence comes from Bacteroidota bacterium, assembly GCA_005788145.1. Lineage (GTDB taxonomy): Bacteria > Bacteroidota > Bacteroidia > NS11-12g > UBA955 > UBA955. The sequence continues at coordinate 2,914 of SXYY01000027.1, read as the reverse complement.
ATTATTTATCAGCGGAAGGACTCACGAAGAGTTGGAATGAAAAGGTGTTGTTTGACCAGATAACGTTTGGTTTGAATCGCGGAGACAAGGTGGCCTTAATTGCTGGCAATGGCAGTGGCAAGAGCAGTTTGCTGAATATTTTGGCGGGAATCGACAAGCCCGATGCGGGTAATTTGAGTATTCGCAAGGAAATCCATTGGGAGTATCTGCCCCAGGATCCTGTGTTGAATGAGCAATTGTCGGTTTTGGACAATTTGTTTGTCGGCAATACCCCATCGATCATCGCCCTGAAAGAATATGAGGCGGCTTTGTTGGCCTACTCAGAATCGGCGAACGAGGAAACAGAAAAGCGATTGGATTTGGCCACATCCGAGATGACGATGTCGGAAAGTTGGGATTACGAAGCCCGCGCGAAGCAAGTTTTGGGGAAGTTGAATATTCATGAGGTAGACTTGGTGAAAAATGTGGGTGTGTTGAGTGGCGGACAGCGGAAGCGTGTGGCATTGGCGCGTGTATTGATCGACGTGCCGGATATGTTGATTTTGGATGAGCCCACGAACCACTTGGATTTGGACATGATTGAGTGGTTGGAGGAGTATCTGAGCGATAAGAATTTGACCTTGTTGTTGGTGACGCACGATCGTTATTTTTTGGACCGCGTGTGCAACCGAATTTTGGAATTGGACCGAGGAGTTTTGTATACTTATCAAGGGAATTACGGATATTTTGTAGAGAAGAAGGCGATGCGTGAAGAGGTTGAGGCGAGTGAGCGCGAGAAGAATCGAAATACATTTCGTCGCGAGTTGGAGTGGGTAAGGCGGATGCCGAAGGCGAGAACCACAAAGAGCAAGAGCAGGGTAGATGCATTCGATGATTTGGCTGAGAAGGTCAAAGGTCCATATACGCAGCAAAAGGTGGAATTTGGGGTGAAGATGGAGCGGTTGGGATCGAAGATTTTGGAATTGCATCACTTGGAGAAATCGTATGGTGAGCAGCGCATTCTGGGTGATTTTAGTTATACGTTTAAACGGGGCGAGAAAATTGGCATTGTGGGTCCGAATGGCGTTGGAAAAAGCACACTGCTCAACATGATCATGGGCACGGAAAAGGCGGATAAGGGAAAAATCGTATCGGGTGAAACGCTGGTTTTTGGGTATTTCTCGCAACAGGGAATGCCCGCTGCCGATGATAAACGAGTGATTGATGTGGTGAAGGACATTGCCGAATATTTGCCGTTGGCAGATGGTACGAAGTTGTCGGCTTCGCAGTTTTTATTGCGGTTTGGTTTCTCCAATGACACGCAATACAACGTTGTTTCACGCTTGAGTGGTGGTGAGCGCCGTCGGTTGTTTTTGATGACGGTTTTGATTAAAAATCCCAACTTTTTGATCTTGGATGAGCCCACCAATGATTTGGATATCCTGACATTGGCCACGTTGGAGGCGTTCTTGATGGATTACTCGGGTTGTGTTTTGGTGGTTACCCACGACCGTTATTTTATGGATAAGTTGGTGGATCACGTGTTTGTGTTTGAGGGTGAGGGAAAGGTGCGGGATTATCCCGGGAATTACACCGAGTATCGCTCTTGGAAGGAAATGCACGATGCGGAGGAGGCGGCGTTGCGCAAGGGTCAGGATGTGAAAGGAAAAGGGACATCGAGTTCACTGAAGTCGGGGACATTGCACGGCGATACGGGCAGCACAGTTGCGGTGGAATCCGCGCTGACGGGCAGTGTTGCGAAATCGGAGGAGAAGCGCAAGTTGACTTTCAAAGAGAAATTTGAATACGAGCAGTTGGGCAAAGATCTGGAGGCCTTGGAAATCAAGAAGAAGGAATTGGAAATGGCTTTGTCTGGACTGACATCGGATTTTGAGAAAATCACCGCATTGAGTTCAGAATTGCAGCAGGTGAATGATGATTTGGACGAAAAGGGACTGCGGTGGTTGGAATTGGGAGAATGGATTTAATTTGATGGGGTAAACATGGAGAACCGCAACCGAAATATCGATGGCATGAAGGGCTTTTTGGTGTTGTTGGTGGTGGTTGGACATGTATTGCAAGGTCGTTTGGACCAGAGTTTGGGTCGATACATGATTTATGGGTTTCATATGCCCTTTTTCATTGCGTTGGCGGGTTATTTGTTTCCATATTCACGATCTGGGGGAGATTCGTTCATCGGATTTTTGGGTAGGTATTGGTTTCGGTTGATTTTGCCGTGGGTCCTGGCGATGGTTATCTACGCCGCTTATTTGGGCGCATTTGGAATCAAAACCCCACTTTGGAAAGGTTGGATTGGGCATTTGTCGGTGCCGTTTTATCATTTGTGGTTTGTTCCGGCGTATTTGTTTTGGAGTGTTATGGCTTGGTGGATGTCCGCCCGGGGTTGTTCTCGCTTGCAAGCTTTGCTTTTGGGGATGTTGATTTCATTGCCATTTTTCTATGTAAAATCGGTTTGGATGCCTGATTTAGCGGGTTTGATGGGTCAGCCTTTGTCGGGATTTTTGATTCACACCTTGCGGCCACATTATTTTTTATTTTTTGTATTGGGGTTATCATTGCGGGAAGAAAAATTGGGCACAGGATCATGGATTTTTTGGGTTTCGGGTTCGCTATTGATGGGGATATATGGAGGGTTGTTTTATTTCCATGCGGGCATTTCTGACGGGATGCGCGATGGCGTTTGGATTTTCGCGAATGCGTTTTTGTTGGTTCCGATTCTCCGTTTGATGCGGGCAGATGTTTTACCAAAATCGACGGTGATTGAGTGGATTGGACAGCAATCTTTGGGCGTGTATCTTTGGCATGTATTGCCATTGTTGTGGGTGAAGGATTGGTTGGGAACGAGGGATTTGGGACGGTTTTATGGGTGGGTGTATTTGATAGAACTTGGATTTTTGGGTGTAATGTTTATACT
>SXYY01000150.1 GCA_005788145.1 Bacteroidota bacterium | reverse complement strand
GGCCGATTTGGTGGCGTCGCACGGACATACCATCTTTCACAATCCCAAAGGTTGGTTGACAGCCCAAATTGGTGATGGGGCTACATTGAACGCATTCGCCAAAGTGCCTGTGGTTTCTAATTTTAGGAGGGCTGATGTGGGGCTGGGCGGACAGGGTGCGCCGTTGGTGGGTTTGGGTGATGATTTGTTGTTCTCCGATTACGATTTTTGTTTGAATCTGGGTGGTTTTTGCAATGTCTCTGCGAGGCATCAGGGAAAGCGCATCGCATTTGATATATCGCCTTGTAACATTGTATTGAATCGTTTGGCCAGGGAGCGCGACATGCAATACGATGAAGATGGTGCCATTGCGGAAGCAGGCCAAATTGATTACGGATTGCTGAATGCCCTTAATGAAATTGAATTTTATCAACAGCCATACCCCAAGAGTTTGGGCCGGGAGTGGATCAACAAGAACTTTTGGCACATCGTGCGGGAGTTTGATGATTTGTCATTGGAAGACCGCATGAAAACGCTGGTGATGCACATCGCGGTGCAAGTGCGCAAGGCACTGGAAACCATTGCAGAGAAACCATTGGAGGATTGCAAGTTGTTGGTAACGGGTGGAGGGGCTTTCAACAAAGCCTTGGTGGATCATTTGCGCTCAGAAACCGAGTGTGAGGTGGTGGTGCCAGAGGCGAAGTTGGTGAATTACAAGGAATCCATGATTTTCGCCCTGTTGGGAGCCATGCGGGTGAAGAATTTGAACAATACCTTGAGTTCTGCCACCGGGGCAAGCAACGATTGGGTGGCTGGATCATTGGATGGAGATTTTTGTCAACTCATTGGGAGATAGTGGGGATAGCATCGCACAAAAAAAAAGATACATCGAATCGTAAAATACGCATTGTGAAATTAGAAAAACTGATAGAAAAATTTGAAGGCAAACAACCTGAAATCGTGTTTGCTTGGAAGGACAGTGAAACCGAAGCCGAGGGCTGGGTGGTGATCAACTCGTTGCGCGGTGGTGCTGCCGGTGGTGGTACGCGCATGCGAAAAGGTCTAGATCAACGTGAAGTGGAGAGTTTGGCCAAGACCATGGAAGTGAAATTCACCATCGCAGGTCCGCCAATTGGTGGTGCCAAAAGTGGTATCAATTTCGATCCAGCAGATCCCCGCAAAAAAGGGGTGTTGGAGCGTTGGTATAAGGCGGTTCGACCTTTGTTAAAAAACTATTATGGTACCGGTGGTGATCTCAATGTAGACGAGATTCATGAGGTGATTCCGATGACGGCGAATTTGGGCATTTTGCATCCGCAAGAAGGGGTGGTGAATGGACATTTGACATCGTACAGCGCAGAGGATAAACTAAAGGCCATTTCGCGTTTACAGACAGGTGTGTTGTTGCCCATTACCGATGAGCGATTGACACCGGATTTATCGAAAAATTATACGATTGCCGACATGATTACAGGGTGGGGTGTGGCTGAGGCAGTGCGTCACTACTACGAAGTGTATGGTGGATTCATGAACGGTAAGTTGGCCATCATTCAAGGTTGGGGGAACGTGGCTGCGGCTGCGGCTTTCTATCTAACCAAATATGGGGTTCGCATTGGAGGAATCATTGATCGAGTGGGAGGGATTATCGAGCCGAAAGGCTTGGGTCACGACGAGATTGTGGCTTTGTTCAATAATCGCAATGGCAACGCCTTGAATGCACCCAATATGTTGTCGTTTGAGGAAGTAAATGAGCGCATTTGGGATTTGCCAGCGGAGATTTTCATTCCGGGAGCGGCATCGCGCTTGGTAACGGAAGACCAAGTATTGCGCATGGGCAAAGCAGGTATCGAGGTGGTGAGTTGTGGAGCAAATGTGCCGTTTGCCGATAAAGAGATCTTTATGGGACCAATCAGTACATTGGCGGATTCTCAGTTTGCGGTGATTCCTGATTTCATGGCGAATTGTGGGATGGCCCGCGTTTTCGGTTATTTGATGAAGCAAGATGCAGAAGTAACCGATGTGGCCATTTTCAAAGATGTGAGTCAGATCATCCACGGAAGCATGATGCGTTTGCGTCAGTTTAACCCCAAGAGCACAGGCATAAGTGCCAAAGCCTTGGAAATGAGTCTCACCGACTTGGTATAATCGATGTTTGCCATCGCACCAACAACAAACCCAACAACATTAACAACAAACATCATACTGTAACCATGAAATCCATTGAAGCCCGCTTTTGCGAATACGTGCAGATCGACACCCAAAGTGATCCCAACAGTCCAACCCAACCCAGCACCGAGAAACAGAAGGATCTTTCGCGCGTGTTGGTGAAGGAGCTATTGGAAATGGGTTTGTCGGATGCCCATTTGGACGAGTTCGGTTATGTGTATGCCACATTGCCATCCAATGTGAATCACGAGGTTCCCGTGTTGTGTTTTTGTGCGCATGTAGATACATCGCCAGATTGCACCGGTGCGGGCGTGAAACCGTTAGTGCACAGAAACTATCAGGGACAGGATTTGGTGTTGCCCGATGATCCATCACAGGTGATTACCACCAAGGAGCACCCTTATTTGTTGGAGCGATTGGGCGACGATATTGTTACGGCGAGCGGGACTACTTTGTTGGGTGCCGATGACAAGGCAGGTGTAGCGGTGATCATGGATTTTGTGCAGCACATGGTGAATCACCCTGAGTTGCCTCATGGGGCGGTGAAGATTTTGTTCACGCCCGATGAAGAAATTGGCAGGGGGGTTGATAAGGTGAATATTGAAAAGTTGGGTGCCCAAATTGGGTATACATTGGACGCAGGTGAGCGCGGCTGTTATGAAGATGAGACTTTCAGTGCCGATGGTGCGAAAGTGCATTTTTATGGAATCAGCGCACACCCAGGTTATGCCAAGGATAAGTTGGTGAATGCGTTGAAATTGGCGGGCGAATTGTTGGCGATGCTGCCAAGCGCAGAATGGTGCCCGGAAGCCACTGAAGGCAAAGAAGGTTTTGTACATCCTGTGGCGATGGGAGGGGTGGCTGAGCATGCATGGGTGCAGTTTATTGTTCGCGATTTCAAAACAGCCAAATTGGCTGAACACGAGGCAAGATTGCAGGGCTTGGTGGATGCGGTGGTGGCAAAGCACCCTGGGGCATCGGCGAACATGGAGGTGACGGAGCAATATCGGAACATGAAAGAGGTGGTAGATTTGGATCCGAGGATTTCCGCCTTTGCTGTCAAGGCGATTGAAAAGGCCGGTATTCCAGTTCAGTTAACCAGTGCCCGCGGCGGCACGGATGGCAGTCGATTGAGTTTTATGGGATTACCCTGTCCGAATTTGTTTACGGGCGAGATGGCATTCCACGGAAAGCACGAATATGTGAGTGTGCAGGACATGGAAAAGAGCAGCGAGGTATTGGTGCATTTGTGCGCGATGTGGGCTGAGTAAGAAAGTCGACGCCAAATCCTAATCCAAAATCTCTTTCCTAGAGCCCAGCAAACGCACTTTGTAGTCGATGATTTTCAGTTCGGCATCGAGTTTTGCCTCCACCGATTGTTTGGCAAAGTACTGAATCCATTGTGTTTCGGTTTTCTTTACTGTTCTGCGTCCGCGTTTTACATTGACTTCCACCTGCTTTTTGACCTTGCGCTGAGAGGTGAGTGTGAATTTGCAGGTGAAGACCCCTGAGGTGTCCTTTGTAACGTTAAATTGTGCGGTGTCGATGGTGATTTCCTCCGATTCTACGTCTTGCTGACTTTCCCGAAAACTGTTGAGCAAGGTTTCCTGGCCCACCATTTTTTTGTCCATGAATCGCGGGGTGATTTCATTGAAAAAATCGGCAAGTTTCTCGTGTTCCCCTTGGGCATAATAGTCGTAGAACTGGGTGAACCGACCCAAAATCTGCTGTAAATCGTCGGTGGTTACCAAGGTTGCCATGAGTTTGCGGGCCGAGGCCACATAGGTGCCGTTGGGGTGATTTTTGACATAGATTTCCAGTGCGATGGGGTTTTGTTCCTTCACAGCCGCATCGAAATCCAACGAATCAATCAGCCATTTCGCATCCTCGGTGTGGGAGCCGCCAATGGTTTCCATGGCGGTGAGGTATCGTTCCAAATTGGATTTTTCGGGTGGATGAATCGCCGATTGCCACAGGGATTCATCTTTTTCGTTCAAGGCTTTGAGCGCTTCGCGGGCATCGCTGGCAAATTTGCCCTGCGGATACTTTTGCAAAAAGGACTCGTAGGCTGAAAAGCTGGCTGTATTTTGGGCTTGCGACCACGCCGATTGTTCTGCTGAGAATTGATTGTAATAGGCCCAAGCGGCTCCGATGCTCCCGAGCAAAGCGAGGGTGATGAACCACGCCATTCGCTTTCCGCCGCGTTGCTTTTTTCTGGCTTGCTTGTCGATCGCTTCGATTATGGCCTCAGCCTCCGCCGAAACTTCCATGGCTTGTAAAGCTTTTTGGGCTTCATCGCGGGCATCCTCGAATCGCTGCTTGTCGAAGTACTGTTGGGCTTTCGCGAGGGCTTTTTTGCCCATTTCGTATTTGATTTCTTTGGCCAAGGCGATGTTGGCATCATTGGCGTCGAGCTCCAATGCTTTTCTGATTTGGATATTGGCTTCGTAAATTTCACCCAAGGCTAAGGCCGCTTTGGCTTTGTTGTGAAGCAGTTGGGCGGGGTTGGGTTTGTCGAGCGAATCCATAGAACAAAATTAACGCCGGATATGGTTATTTCAAGTGTTGATTTACAATCGTTTCAGGGCTTCTCTTTTCGATAGTCCGGATAACTCGGCTTCATGCTGATGCACAAAATCAATCACCCATTGTGGGTTGTAGCGGGCATATTGGCGGAGCGACCATCCAATGGCTTTGCGCAAGAAGAATTCTTTGCTGTGCATGTGGGGAAGAATGGCCGCTGTGAGAAAATCGGTATCGGTTTTGTCGCGCAGCTTCAATTGCACGATCATCGCTGTGCGATTTAACCAAAAATTATCATCGCCTATTAAAGGCTCAAAATGGGGCCACAAGGTATCGGGCAACCGATTTACCAAGGAACTCAAGACACTTCCGGCCAGGGTGTCGACGGAGTCCCACCAGCTTTTTTGGGTAATTAGGGCGATAATCCATGGAATATCACTGGGATTCAGCCTTTTATTGAACTTCGCCAACAGGGATAATGCCGCATACACATATTCCCTTTGGGGCAATTCCCACAGTTGATGACAAACCAAGGAAAGGTCCCGGTATTCGGGCAAATTCTCTTTGTTGAGCAGGTCTTTCAGCAGTTCAGTCCGATGTTGCGAAGTAATGCCATGAAAGGGGAAGTGGTTTTTCATGTAGGCCGACATCGGGGCGGCGTTGTGGGGGGTTTCGGCTTGTTGAAAGGCAATGCGCACCGATTCAACCCAAGGATGTAACATGGAACGAAATTATTCTTTTTTTATGATGAACGCCAGCTTGATAATGGGGATTTTTGTGATGTTTATAGATCATTGGAATGGCATTTTCTACTGACAAGGGTTTGCGGAAGATTAATTATTTCTGTATCTTTGCACTCCCATTTCGGGTGACCCGTTCCCATGTGCTTTACCACCGGGAGATTAGGCTTCGGCCAAATCAAACAACCAAATCGGGATGTAGCGCAGCCCGGTAGCGCACTTGCTTGGGGTGCAAGGGGTCGTGAGTTCGAATCTCGCCATCCCGACCAACAAAAATCCTTACGATTTCGTAAGGCTTTTTTTATGGGCGTAAGCCAAGCGCAGCTTGAGCGTAGCGCCCATAAAAAGGCCTGCAGCCGCACAGCGGCTGAGGCTTTTGGTTGAGGCCTTGCTGTTTTTGGCCGGTTCAAACATGGTTCAAACAAAATCACCAAAAACATATCGAATTTGGTGATTATACTCCCCAGATTCATATTGAAATTGGTGATTTTATGAATTTGAGGAACAACCTACGGTTATAAAATAGCACGATGAATTCACTGTTGATGTTGTAATTTCACGACCAACATGAATCCAGTTGCAGCCCCCATCGAATTTCGTTCCGATACCTTTACCAAACCCTCC
>SXYY01000149.1 GCA_005788145.1 Bacteroidota bacterium | reverse complement strand
GAGGTTAACCGCCAGAAAGGATCAATACACAACAGCCGACTCAAACAGCAACTCGGGCTATGGCAAAGTCGATGCTTATGAAACCTTGAAAATCATTGACAAGTATGCCAATTCCAAGAATCTAAACAGCTTCAAGTCTGGCTGGTTGCATTTTGTGAATGAGAATGGTGATCTCACCGTGACCAATTACCAAACCCCCGATTGGGTTTGTGATGTTTGGATTTACAATTCGTTGGGACAGCTCATTTGTAGTGGTAAAACAGGCGAGGGGAGTCGTATCGCTTTAAGCGACCAACCTCAAGGAATCTATTACGGACAAATCATCAACCAAGAGCGGGTGGTATCTAGATTTTCTGTATTTCGGTAATTGGCCCAGATTTATTTGTTTTTGGATTTCAAATATTCCAAATAGGGCAATACATAACGATCCTTTTTTTGGTCGTAGATATCTTGTATGGTTACCATGATGCCTGTTTCTTCGACATCGCCAAAATGCGAATTGGTTGTGGTTCCAAATGTCCGCATGGTGGGACTCAAGTTCATGTAGTTATTAAACAAGGGCGGGATGTTTTCACCCAAATCACGCACTGTGGTATTCAATAGTTTATGTCCATCCTTATAATCCAATCCTTGAAGTTTTTCCATGAAATCCTTGCATTCATATTCAAGTACAACAGGTGAATCAACGATTGCAAGGCCATCTGGATCGGGGAAATAATGATGCATGAAACGCAAAATCGTATCCCTTGCTTCGCGATTGAAATCGGTGTACATGGTTATTTTTCCAAAGAAATATTTCATCTCGGGGTGCATTACCACCAGCGCACCAAGCCCATCCCACAAATTATCCAACGAAAATAAGCCCTTTCGACTGCCAACGCTGGGTTGAAATTCTGGCTGAACAAAACTGCGCCCCAATTCTATCGCATAAGGGAAATAGTCTCTTTTGAGCCTTTCAGAGAACTGAAAAATCTCGGTTGTGGACAAATGGAAATTGCCTTCAGTGTCTTGAGTATCCTTGCAAAGTACAACGCGGTAACCGCCCACAATGGCATTTTCACTTGGGTCCCATACGATTAGTTGGCTGTAGGAGTAGGGCCCTGAGTCAAACTCGTCCACATCCAATGGCTTGCCGGTACCACCGCCTGCCGCGCGGAAAGAAACTTCTCTCAACCGACCTACTTCTTTCATTAAATTGGGCTTTTCATCCCCTTTGAAAATGTAGATTTCGTTCGATGCATTATTGGTGGGACGTATAAATATATCCTGAGTAAGCTCTCTTTTCAGCGTCTCTCTGTCAATGGGGTCAATGATATTTTCAAACATGGCTTGAGGGCTCATGGCGTAAATTTAAGGAAATTTTGTAGAATCCCTAAGACCCGGAAAGGGTAAAGGTGGCTTCTGGTTGCTCTGCCAATTGGTAAACGAATTTTTTGATGCGCTGTGCATCCTCAAAAGTCCGTTTTTTATTGAACATGTTGGCGGGTATGGGATGGCCGAAAGTCAAGGTGATGGTTTGGCCTTTTTGCTTGAACAACTCATCTGCCAAAGTCATCATTTCTATATTGAACTTGATACCCAAGAATTTGCGCCAATTGGCGATTCTATAAAAACGGTTTGAGTTCTTCCCATTGATGTGAACAGGTACTATGTTGTAATCATATTGGATTGCCTTGGCCAGAAAACTCTTCTGCCATTCCAAGTCAACGATTTCCCCATTGATTTTTCTTGAGCACAAACCCGATGGAAAAACGATCATCGCCTTTTTGATTGCATAAGCCTCATCAACGCGAATCATAGAATCCTTGGCCGATTTGCCAAATTTGTTCACAGGGATAAAATAACCCTTGAATTGAGGGATGTTTGCGAGTACATCGTTGGCAATGATGTGAAGTTCATCTCGCATTTTACCCACTGAGGCAAATAACGACAAGGCGTCCATACCTGCCATTGGGTGGTTGGCCACAAAAACGGTGGGACCTTCCTTGGGTATGCGATCCGCAAAATTGCATTGGACGGTGCATCCCATTTCCTCAATGGCTTTTACTGCAAATTCCCTACCGTCAAAACCATGATATTTTTTAAGCACGCGGTTTAATTCGTCTTGATGAACAAATCGTTCAAACCATCGCAACAAAAATTCGGGTATCCAGCGCAGCAAATTGGCGTTTTTTGAGGCAATAACCTCTCGAACACTCACTTGAAGCGGCTGGTTATTCATGGTTGGATTAAGGTAAAATGGTTGATTTGGTGGCATCCAAAATGGCAAATGACGCAGCGGAATCGGTTGACTCAGCGTATACCCTCAAAACAGGCTCTGTGCCGCTCGGACGTATCATCACCCATGAGCCATTACTCAATCGGAATTTGTAACCATCCACATCTTCCACACCCACAACATCGTAGGGTCCAAATTTTGCGTAACTCCTTGATTTGCAATTTTCAATGATGCTTTCTTTCAACTCATTGGTCAGGTGTAAATCATAACGCTCTACAGCAAAAGAACCAACTTTGGCATACATGTCTTGAATCAATTCTGAAAAAGATTTGCCTGTTTTTGCCATGTATTCCATTAATACCAATCCCATCCAAACACCGTCTCTTTCTGGGATATGGCCTTTGATGGCAATTCCACCACTTTCCTCGGCTCCAATTAAAACATCATCGGTCACCATGTACTCACAGATATACTTGAATCCAATTTTCGTGGTGATGGCTTCAAGACCCTTTAAATCACACAACTTTTGTACTTTGTCGCTCACCGAGAAACTCTTCACAACTTTGCCGCTGTATCCTTTGAATGTGGTTAGGTACTCAATCAATAATAAAATCAAATGATGTGAATCCACAAACTGACCGTTTTCGTCAAACCAACCAATGCGATCAGCATCTCCGTCAGTAGCCAAACCACACAAATTCTTGGGGCTTGATGCAATCAATGGACCGATTTCAGGCAAGTTTTTCAAAATTGGCTCTGGTGCCCGTCCCTCAAACCCCGGATTGTGATCCCCGTGTAAGATGGTAGACTTAGGCAACAAACGCTTCACGATGGCCTGTCCGGCACCGTACATCGCATCGTAAACCAGGCCAGAGGAGATGGCATCCAATGCTTTCATGTCGAAACTACGCAAGCAATGATCGTAATACATGGTTTCGAAATCACCGTAGGATATCATTCCATCGTTTAAGTACGATTCATATGAAGCACCCGCATCGACAAGGTTGTCTGAAATTAGTGCTTCTACTTTGCTCACTTCTGAAGGAATGGCCGGACCCCCATAATTGGCTTTGATTTTATAACCATTGTATGTGGGAGGGTTGTGGCTTGCTGTTAATATGATGCCTGCACCGGCTTTGAGTTGGTTCGCAGCCAACGAAATCATTGGCGTAGATACAAAACCATGTGATACAACAACCTTGATACCTTGAGCGGCCATTTGCCTCGCTGTTTCTTTGGCAAACATTTCACCACCGAAGCGGCAATCATATCCAACCACACAACTTTTTGGCAAATCACTTTGATTTAGCCACAAGGCTGTTGCATTGGCAACCCGTCTCACATTAGCGACTGTAAACTCATCCGCAATGATCTCGCGCCAGCCGTCTGTTCCAAATTTAATCTGATACATATATTGTCCTAAAATTATACAAATGCATTTTCGCCGGTAATTTCCATTCCCAAAATCAGCAAATGGATATCGTGGGTTCCTTCGTAAGTAACCACAGATTCCAAATTCATCATGTGTCGCATGATTGGGAATTCACCGGTAATACCCATACCGCCCAACATTTGACGCGCTTCACGGGCTGTATTCAGGGCGATTTCAACGTTGTTACGCTTGGCCATCGAGATTTGAGCGGGAGTGGCCAAACCTTTGTCCATCAATTGTCCCAATCGCCATACCAGCAACTGTGCTTTCGTGATTTCGGTAAGCATTTCTGCCAGTTTCTTTTGTTGCAATTGGAAACCACCGATGGGTTTGCCAAACTGAACGCGTTGTTTGGCGTATCGAACGGCTGTGTCGTAACAATCCATCGCAGCGCCGAGCGCGCCCCAGCTAATACCGTATCGGGCAGAATTCAAACAGGTCAATGGACCTTTTAATCCGGTAACACCGGGAAGGATATTCTCTTTGGGAACCTTCACATTATCGAACACCAATTCTCCGGTGCAACTCGCTCTCAAACTCCATTTGTTGTGTGTGGTTGGGGTAGAGAAACCCTCCATTCCTCGTTCTACGATCAAGCCATGTACAATTCCGGCTTCATTCTTTGCCCAAACAACAGCCACATCAGCAAATGGCGCATTGCTAATCCACATTTTCGCGCCGTTCAGCAGGTAATGGTCGCCTTTGTCTACGAAATTGGTTGTCATTCCGCCGGGGTTTGATCCATGGTCGGGTTCCGTTAATCCAAAACAACCCAACCAATCGCCTGAAGCCAACTTTGGCAAATACTTTTGCTTTTGCGCTTCACTGCCAAACTTGTAGATGGGGTACATCACCAATGAACCCTGCACCGATGCTGTGGAACGAACGCCACTATCACAGCGCTCAAGTTCCTGCATGATGATGCCATAAGTCGTATAATCCATGCCCCCGCAGCCATATTGAATGGGTAATTGTGGACCAAAAGCACCAATTTCACCCAATTGTTTGACAATGTGACGGGGAAATTCAGCTTGCTGTGCAAAGTGCTCGATAATCGGACTCAACTCGCGCTTCACATACTCGCGCACCGAAGATCGAATCAATTTTTGTTCATCGGTTAAAAAGTCATCGATGGCATAAAAATCGGGTGCATTGTAGCGGTCTTTTCCTTGGTTGGCCGAAAGCAAATCTGAAATTTCTTGTGAACTCATAAAAGTTATCTATTACAAATGTAACATAGTTGTTTTCTTTGCATGGAATTTTTAGGGTAAGAATATGTTAACAACCATTTTTATTGACCAATTACAGATTCATGCCCCCATTGGGTGGTTCGAGGAAGAACGATTGAATAAAGTGGGGCTTTCTGTGAGTGTTAAGGTAAAAATTGATTCAAAGTCATTAAGCGATGAATTGAATAGCTCCATTGATTATGCCCGTATTACAGAGTGGGTGCTGACCATTGCAGATCGCCCAACAAAATTGTTGGAAACATTCGCCGAAAACATCTTGTTACACATCGAGAGTCAAGTGACTTCGGGGCTCGTTCAAATCCATGTCGTTGTGCGAAAATCGCAGATTCAAGCCAGGGGAGTATTGGCTGCTGCCCACGGGGTAGAAATGGAACAGAATTATCCCAAAAGCCAAGACAATTGAGTATCTTTGTGAAAATGAGTTTTTCGCGATTTTTCACCCTCATATCCATGTGCGCAACTGCCAGTGTTTTAGCGCAGATTCCAGCAGTTACGGGGTGGGTTTACAACAAAAAAACATTGGAAACCATTCCCGGTGCAATTATCGTGGATTCGGCTTCTTATGCGTTTGTGGAGTCCAACGCACAAGGATTTTATCAATTTGGTACAAAGCAAGGCGATAAAACCATCATCGTTGCTGCACCAGGTTTCAAGCCGCAAAAGGTGGTCATCGACGTACAATCTTCAGTAAACAAGAATTTCTTTCTTCGCCCTGTTGGGTTTGGAGAACTCGATTCAGCCACCGAATATCTGTCGCTATACAACCTTAAGCCGTCTTACTATTCCACCACCAAAAAAGCCATTATTCAGTCGCCAAGTGTGCTCTCCGTTAGTGATCCGGTGAAGTATTTTCAATTTCTACCCGGTGTTTCTGGGGGAATTGAAGGACTTTCAGGACTGGTGGTTCGCGGTGGCAATTCCGACCAAAACTTATTGTTAATGAATGGTTTGCCACTGTATGGTAACGGACATTTGTGGGGCTTTCTTTCCAATTACAACGCAGAGGTCTTGAAGAACGCTGATTTCTACCGGGGTGTAGCGCCTGCCCGATATGGTGGTCGCGCAGGCGGAGGGGTTATTGATATTCAGACCGATGGGGGTGCAGCCAAAAACTGGTCTGGCAAAATGCATGTGGATCCTTTGACGGTCAATGTGGTAACCGACGGGCCTTTGGATCAAAAAGGTAGAGTGACCGGCGCATTCGCTGTACGACGGAGTTATTTGGACTGGCTCGTGGGTGCTGGACAAGGCAGTGGTTTGATTGGCAATGTTCACGATATCAATGCCCGTGTGGATTACAAAGTAGATCAACATTCTCAGTGGAATTTTTGGGCGTACAATGGTAGAGACAAATATGGTTTGTCCTCGGAAGTGGATGAGGTAGACACCCTGAACCGCCGTGTTGTGTTTGTATTCGATTTGCTAACCTCTTGGCAGAACACCCAAATCGGGAGTCGATATTCTCACGAGTTCAAATCCAACCATTTTGGATCTTTCACAACCGGATATTCACGATTCGTTTACAGCAATTTGTTCAATTTGGATGGATCGATTACCCAAGGTGCGAATACCCAGACAGCCCAAATCAGTGAAGAATTAAAAAATGCCATCACGGATTACACGGTCAATGGCGATTTCTCCTACGTATACTCACCCCAGTACACCATCCGGTACGGTAGCCATTTCATATTTCACAACCTAAAACCAGGACAAACGCGTATTCAGGAAAATACGAATTTGGCCAACAGGGATACCACATTCGGTGTGGCCAATGTTCAAAACATCGCCGAATGGGCCAATTATGGGGAGCTGGATATGCATCCAAACATTGGCTTGTCTGTGAATTTTGGTTTAAGGATTTGGACATTCATCACCAACTCGAAAACTTATGTGAGACCTGAGCCGCGCTTGATCATCAGCCAGTTGCTCGAAGGCAAAAAGCGGATTCAAATGGGTTTTTCGGTTGCAAACCAAGGTCTCAATCAATTGTCCAGTGTGAATGGTTCTTTGCCCAGAGATGTATGGTTTCCAAGTAGTGCGAATTTTAGGCCTCAGCGCACAACGCAGATTACATGTGCTTATTTATTCCCCCTAGCCACGGGCGTTGAATTCTCAGCAGAGGGATACTACAAGTGGTTCGATGGCATAACAGATCTCACAGGCGTGGAGGAAGACCCTTTTGTGAAGAACTTTTGGGAGCGAAGCATCGTTCAAGGAACGGGTAGGGCACGTGGCTTCGAAGCGATGATCACGAAAAAGACGGGATCTGGAACCGGTATCCTCAGCTACACCTATGCCAAAACTGAGCGGACCTTCGAATTTATCAACGATGGTAAACCTTTTGATTACCGGTGGGACAGACCCCATCAATTAAAAGCGCAATTCACATGGCAGGCCCAAACATGGCTAACCATCAATATTTCTGGGATGTTGATGAGTGGGAATGTATACACAGTTCCCACGGGACAGTACCTAACAACAGACAACAAGTTGGTTTACGATTACAGCCGTAAAAACAATTACAGAATGCCGATGTATAAGCGTTTTGATATCGGTTTTACGAAAGAAATTAAGCCCTATTACAACCGCGGATACCGCGAATTCTGGGGCATACAAGTATACAATGTCCTTGGTTCAATGAATCCAATCAACGCCCGATGGGAAGTGAATCGTGCAGGGAAATTGGTATTAACGGGAACTACGCCCTTTGTTTTTATTCCCTCTGGCTTTTATCGTTTAGAATTTTAACTGAGTATGAAAAAGAATCTTTGGTTGTTCGGATTAATCGCTTCTTTGTTGGTGACCTCTTGCGACACAGAACTCGATGATAGTTCCATCAAATTCACCCCTCGTTTGGTTGTGAATTCTTTCGTGAACAGTGACGACTTCTTCTCTGTTCAAGTTTCTCAGACCATACCCATGACAGATACCGTATATCCCGATTATATTGAAAACGCTGTTGTCCTGGTGAATGACGGCAGTCAAAATTATACGCTATCTTACAATCTTGGCTTAAGCAAATATGTGGCGAATTTCAAACCGGTGGCAGGCAAAGAATATACAGTGGAAGTGAGCGTCCCCAACTTTTCAAAAGCAACCGGGCGAATGACGCTTCCCAATAAATTAAATAGCCCCAAATCAATTTGGAAAAACAACACAGGGTTGGATTCCTTTGGGTTTGAGACTGGAACGTTAACCTGTTTCATCGCCGATCCCCAGAATGAGCGTAATTACTATGAAATCAATTTGTATCGCTTTGATGATTTTATCCAAGAATGGGTGATTATGCCCCCAACAACAACGGATCCTTTCTTGAACCAGAATGCGGCCAAAACTGATTTGGGTGGTTTTCTGCTCGATGATAGAACTTTCAATGGTGGCAATAGGCAGTTTGAATTCATCACAAGTTATGGCAGCGCTGGTAGCATGTATAAGTATTTGGTGGAAGTGCGTTCGCTCAGTGTAGAGTATTATACCTATCTTCAATCGTTGGCCAATTACCGAAAAACATCGGGTTTGTTTTCCGATCCAACACCCATTTACAGCAACATCACCAATGGCCGAGGCATCTGCGCGGGTGCATCCATTCAGCGCGATACCATTCAATAAATCGGACAACAGGGCACATGTCAATTCAAGAAAAGAAAATTCGCATCGTAAATGCGCAACAACACAATCTCAAACAGGTTCATGTTGATATCGATCATGGATCATTTACCGTGGTTACAGGTGTATCGGGCAGCGGAAAATCAAGCCTGGTATTCGAAACATTGTTCGCGGAGGGCCAACGTAGGTATGTAGAGAGTTTGAGCAGTTATGCCCGACAGTTTTTGGGTAGGATGAAAAAACCCCTTGTCGATGATATCCAGGGGTTGTGTCCCGCAGTTGCCATCGAACAAAAAGTGAATACCCGCAATCCGCGAAGTACTGTGGCTACTTCAACGGAAATTTACGATTATATCAAGTTGCTATTCAGCAGGGCCGGTCACACAATCTCGCCGCTATCGGGTAGGGAAGTGAAAAGGGAGACAACGGAAGACATATTGAAGTATTGCGAAACCAACAAAATTGGGGAGCGCGCTCTGATCATGGCACCGCAACCCGAAAAAATCAGAAATGAAAGCGATTGGGACCTGCTCATTCAAAAAGGATTCAGTAGGATTTGGTGCGAGAATCAGTTGTTTTCTGTACAAACCTTACTCGATGAAAAATCCAGTTTGGATCAGTCCATTTTTATTGTCGTAGATCGTTTGGCGATACAACCTGAGGAAGAGGAGTTTCAATCCCGATTATTCGATGCTTGCGAAACAGCGTTTTGGGAGGGAGAGGGCAATTGCACATTGCATTTCATGGAGAGCAACGAATCTGTGGAGTTCAATAATCGCTTTGAGCTGGATGGATTGAAATTTGAAATACCCACCAAGGATTTTTTGAGTTTTAACAACCCACACGGTGCGTGCAGAACATGCGAAGGCTTTGGTTCCGTATTGGGTTTGGATCGCGATTTGGTGATTCCAGACACCTCACTCAGTGTTTTCGAAGGAGCTGTGGCCCCATGGAAGGGTGAAACGATGGGTGAGTGGCGCAATGATTTCATCCGTTTGGCCAACAAAGTCGATTTTCCCATTCATCGTGCGATTCGCGATTTAGACGATCATCACTTGCAATTGCTCTGGAATGGTAGCAAGGAATTGCCAGGGATTTTGGATTTTTTCAAGTACATCGAAGACAAATCGTATAAAATTCAATACCGGGTATTGGCGGCGCGTTATCGTGGAAAAACCACATGCCCTGATTGCCACGGGACAAGACTCCGCAAGGAAGCCTCATACGTAAAAATATTGTCGAACCATGAACCCAAACAACTCAGTATCCAAGAGTTGTTGCTCATGGAAGTTGACAAAGCCCTTGATTATGTCACACGCCTGACTTTGAGTCCAACCGATTTCGCCATTTCTGAGCGAATCGTTGATGAGATCAAAGGTCGGTTGCAGTTTCTGAGCGATGTAGGATTGGGGTATTTGTCGCTAAATAGATTGAGCAATACATTGAGCGGAGGAGAAAGCCAACGAATCAATTTGGCCACTTCATTGGGGAGCAATTTGACGGGTTCGATGTACATCCTCGATGAACCGAGCATTGGATTGCACTCTAGAGATACCGAACGATTGATCACCGTTTTAAAGGCACTTCAGAATGAAGGAAATACGGTCATTGTTGTGGAGCACGATGAAGACATCATGCGCAATGCCGAAAATGTGATTGACATCGGTCCGCAAGCGGGAACTTTGGGTGGACATTTGTTGTACCAAGGTCCCTTCGATGGCATCAGCAAATGCGAGGACAGTTTAACAGGTAAATATTTGTCGGGCGAGGAAAAAATCGAAGTGCCTTCCAGCAGGAGAAAATCGCCCCACTTTATAGAACTTGAAGACGTAACGGCCAACAATTTGAAACATGTAAGTTGCAAGTTTCCCTTGGAATCGTTTACAGTGGTTACTGGGGTGTCGGGATCCGGTAAAACCACCTTGATTAAACAAGTTTTGTATCCTGCGATGAGCCGTGAATTGGGATTGTTCACAACCACAAAACCAGGAAAATTCAAAAAGTTGTCAGGCGCGATCTCCTTGGTAAAATCCATCGAAATGGTGGATCAAAATCCCATCGGTAAGAGTAGCCGAAGCAATCCAGTGACCTATGTGAAAGCGTTTGATGAAATCCGGGATTTGTTCGCAAATACCTCGATGTCAAAATTCAACGGTTTCAAGCCTTCTCATTTTTCGTTTAATGTGGATGGCGGTCGCTGTGATGTTTGTCAAGGCGAAGGTGAAACCATCATCGAGATGCAATTCATGGCCGACATCAAATTGGAGTGTGAAGCTTGCGGTGGACACCGTTACAAAAAGGATGTGTTAGAGGTTGAGTACAATGGAAAGAACATTTTCGAAGTGCTCGACATGACAGTGGATGAGGCGATGGTATTTTTTGAGGATGTGAAAGCAATTCGCGAGCGTATCAAACCTTTACAAGACGTTGGATTGGGTTATGTGAAACTCGGTCAAGGTTCTAATACATTGAGTGGGGGCGAGGCGCAGCGTGTAAAATTGGCCTTTTTCCTGAGCAAAGCCAGTCCGAATAAAGAAGGGGGCACGCTCTTTATTTTCGATGAACCGACTACGGGGTTGCACTTTCACGACATCAAAAAATTGATGAAGTCCTTTGATGCATTGATTGCGCAAGGAAACACGGTTTTGTGTATCGAACACAATTTGGATGTGGTTAAATGTGCCGATTGGATTGTTGATTTGGGTCCAGAAGCGGGAAATGCGGGTGGAGAACTTGTTTTTCAGGGAATTCCGGAGGACATGGTTTATGCTAAGAATAGCATCACTGCACCGTATTTGCTGGAAAAACTTCAGTAATACTGTCCAAACTTTCGCGTGTTAGCCGAGCAAAAAATAGCCGAATATTTTCGTGCATTGGTCTATTCCATTTTAAGGAAAACCTCTAAATCATTACATTTGTGTACTTATGAAAAAACTGTTTCTGATAGGTTTCGCTTTGTGGTCACTAGTTCCCACTGCGCAAGCCCAAGCAACACTCATTGAAAAGGTTGATGCTCAACCAGGAAAACTCATTGTCCCTTACACAAAGTATCAGTATCCCAACGGACTCACCTTGATTGTAAGTGAAGATCACAGTGATCCCGTTGCGCATTTGAATGTAACGTATCATGTTGGGTCTGCCCGTGAAACCCGTGGGAAATCAGGTTTTGCACACTTCTTTGAACATATGTTGTTCCAAGGTTCGCAGCACGTGGCTGATGAAGAGCATTTTAAAATCATCAAGAACTATGGTGGCGATGTAAACGGTAATACCACACGCGACAGAACAGTTTACATAGAAACATTCCCTAGCAATTTTACCGAAACAGCCCTTTGGATGGAGGCGGATCGTATGGGTTGTTTCTTAGAGGCGTTCACCAACAAGAAATTCGAAATTCAGCGAAGCACCGTAAAGAACGAAAAAGATCAACGCTACAATGTGCCTTACGGCTTCTTGATGGAGGTGAAAGACCAGGAACTGTATCCGAAAGAACACCCTTATAGCTGGTCTACCATTGGTTTTGTTGACGATTTGGATCGAGCCGATAGCAATGATTTAAAAAACTTTTTCTTGCGTTGGTATGGCCCCAATAACGCATGTATCATCGTTTCTGGTGATGTAAACAGCAACGAGGTTGTGGCTTGGGTAGATAAATACTTTGGTTCAATTCAACGTGGTCCAGAAGTGAAAAAGCAATCTGTACCTCCCGTGCGATTGAAGGAAAATAGGGTTATGACTTATCCAGATGGCAACGCCTATGTACCCCTCGTTTACTCAACATTTGTGGGAGTGCCCGTTGGTCATCCTGATGAAGCAGCATTGGATGTATTGGCCTATTTGATGGGTGGTACAAGAAATTCAACCATTTACAAAAAATTCGTGGATGCCGAGTGGGCATTGCAAGCAGATGCATCAAACAACCCACTGAGCATGATCAACCATGAATTGGCGGGTGAATTTTCTTTCACAGTGGTGGGTTATCCCTATTCCGACATTCCTAAGTTGCAGCAAATGCTGAAGTCAACCATCGATTCATTCGGTATCGTTGGATTCACCGATGAGGATTTGGATCGCGCCAAAACCAACATTTTGAGTAACTACTCAAGCGGATTGGAAGATGTGAGCACAAAAGCCAACTATTTGAGCGCCTTCTGGTACCTAGATGCCAAAAATGCTGATGGTAGCAGCTACAACCTAGAAGATGACGCCAACCGTTACAGAAAATTGACCAAAGCCGATATCTTGCGTGTGTATGAGCGCTACATCAAGAACAAATTCTCTTCTACTGTCATTATTACACCCGCACAGGTTGCAGATGATGCAGAGAAGCCCAAGTATCAGAGTGTAAACCCCAATGCAGGCTTTAAAAGTGCGATATCAGAGGCTGAATACAACGGTTTGACATTGCGCAAAGTGAAAGACAATTTTGATCGCAGTCAACGCCCTCAACCCAAAGCCATCACTTCGGCGAAAACACCAAAGGTAGAAAAGAACATTCTGCCCAACGGTTTGGAGATTTGGTCAACATATTTTGATGAAACACCCCGTGTCATTGTGCAATTGAATATGGAAGGTGGTCGTTTGTTGGAAGATGGTAAAATCGTTCCGAAGGGAACTGCAGAATTACTCGCCAGCGCGATGGAAACCGGAACGGCTTTACGTACGCCCACTGAATTGGAAAAAGAGTTTGAGAAATTAGGTGTGAATATCGGCTTTGGTGCAAACTCTACAGGTACCAGCATCACATTGTCATGCGAAAAAGAAAACCTGGACGCCGCAGTGGCTTTGTTGGAAGAAATGATGTTCAAGCCCCGTTGGGATGAGGCTGAATTCAAAAAGGGCAAGTCTCGTGCAAAGGAAGGAGCAAACAGTTCATTGAGAAATCGCAGTGTGGGAGCTTCTAATGCATGGAAGCGTTTGATGAATGGTGACAATGCATTAGGTACGTCTGTTTTGGCCGAAGATTACGACAAAGTAACCATGGCTCATTGCAAAGCCTATTACAATGCCAATTATGCGCCCAACATGACCAAAATGGTGGTTGTAGGGCCTCTTACCGCTGCGGAAGTTGATAGCAAATTCGCATTCTTGAAGAATTGGGAAAAGAAAAATGTAACCATTCCCAAGCCGACTCCCGCTCTGAATGTAGAAACACCGCAATTGTTCGGGGTTAAATACACAGACGCGGACCAGAGCGACATTTATGTTGGATTCAAATCTTTGCCATATGATGCCACGGGTAAGTTCTTCCAAAACAGTGTAATGAACTTTGCATTGGCCGGTAACTTCAATAGTCGCTTGAACTTGAATATTCGCGAAGACAAGGCATGGACATACGGTATTCGCGGTGGTTTCTCAGCGTCTTACAAAGATTTGCCAGGTACATATACCATCTCCGCGGGCGTGAAAGCCAGAGCCACTGATAGTGCAATCGTTGAAATCATTGATGAGTTGGTTCGATACAAAAACAATGGAATCACGGATGAAGAATTTGCCTTCACCAAGTCCGCTTTGGTTGCGAGTGAAGCGTTGGAATACGAGTCTATCGGACAAAAAGCAGGTTACATCTTGCAGATGGCCAACCGCAATTTGCCTGTGGATTATGCAGACCAGCAATTGAGGGTCTTGCAGAGTATGACCAAAGAGCAAGTAAGTTCACTGGCCAAGGAGCAACTGAACCTTGACAACATGGTTGTGGTTGTTGCGGGTGACTTGTTGGAGGTTCAACCCAAATTGGAAACTTTAGGACTTGGAAAAATGCAAGTATTGGAGCCCACCGGCGCCGGCAAAATCAAGTATTTAAAGGCTGGTAGCACAACGTTGCCGAAGAAAAAAACACCGTACAATCCCCCTGCGGATTTGCGTAAATAAGACCGTTTTAAATCGATAAAGCAGAAAGGGAAGGGCAACCTTCCCTTTCTGCTTTATGGCGTTTTTTGATCGGCTTGAAATTCAACCCAAAATGGACCCAAAATGTATAAAATTTGTGGGCAACATCAAGGGCACTTTCTTCAGTTTTGATGGTGTTTCAGCGTAATTTGTATTATTGACAATTTCCATGGATGAGTTAAACGAAAACAAAGAAAGAATTATCTCCATCAACATTGAGGATGAAATGAAAACAGCCTACATCGATTATTCGATGTCGGTGATTGTTTCTCGGGCATTGCCTGACGTAAGAGATGGTTTAAAACCCGTACACAGAAGGGTATTATACGGAATGACTGAATTGGGCCTCGCTTCAAATCGTGCGCACAAGAAATCAGCCCGTATCGTAGGAGAAGTTTTGGGTAAGTATCACCCACATGGTGACAGCTCAGTATACGACACCATGGTGCGTATGGCGCAGGACTGGAGTTTGCGTTATCCATTTGTAGACGGACAGGGTAACTTCGGTTCAATCGATGGTGATCCGCCGGCAGCGATGCGTTACACTGAGGCTCGTTTGCGCAAAATTGCAGAGGAGATGATGGTGGATATCGACAAAAACACAGTTGATTTCAGACCCAACTTCGATGAAAGCTTGGAAGAGCCCTCTGTGATGCCAGCGAAAATTCCCAATTTGTTGGTGAATGGTGCAAGTGGTATCGCTGTGGGTATGGCTACAAACATGGCGCCACACAATTTGACGGAGGTGTGTGAAGGTGTAATCGCATACATCGAGAATAAAGATATTGAAATTTCAGAATTGATGAATTTCATCAAAGGCCCTGATTTTCCAACTGGTGGAACCATCTACGGGGTAGAGGGTATCAAAGATGCTTTCGAAACCGGTAGGGGTCGTGTGGTGATGCGTGGGAAAGCAGAAGTTGAGGTAACACATACAGGAAAAGAAATGGTTGTTGTTACGGAGGTGCCGTATCAAGTGACTCCATCGCAGATTATCATTAAAACGGTGGACCTGATCAATGAAAAGGTCATTGATGGTATTTCTGCGGTTAGAGACGAGAGCGGTAGGCAAGGTATGAGAATTGTGTTTGAATTGAAGCGCGATGCAATTCCCAATATCATCCTAAACCAATTGTATAAATATACGCCTTTACAAAGCAGTTTCTCCGTGAACAATATCGCTTTGGTAGCTGGTCGTCCAGAGATGTTGAATCTCAAAGACATGATTAAGCATTATGTGAATCACCGTCATGAGATTGTGCAGCGCAGAACCCAGTATTTGTTGGATGAAGCTCGTAAGCGGATCCACATTTTGGAAGGTTTGATCATTGCGTTGGATAATCTCGATGCAGTAATCAAGTTGATTCGTGAGAGTCGCACCCCAGATGCAGCGAAAGAAGGTTTGATGAGCCAATTTGGTTTGTCGGAAATCCAATCAAAAGCCATCCTGGAAATGCGTCTACAGCGTTTGACAGGCCTTGAAATCGACAAGATTCGTGAAGAGTATAATGCCGTATTGAAAGAAATCGAATACTACGAAAGTGTATTGGCTTCTGAAGAATTGCGCATGGAAATCATCAAGTCGGAAATCGCGGAAATCAAAGAAAAATACGGCGATGTACGTCGCACCAACATCGAATTCAGTGCAGGTGAGTTCAATATTGAAGATTTGATTCCCAACGAAGAAGTGGTGATTACCATTTCACACATGGGCTACATCAAGCGTACACAATTGAGCGAATACAAAGAGCAGAATCGTGGAGGCAAAGGATTACGGGGTGTTTCGCACAGGGATGCCGACTTCGTAGAACATCTGTTTATTGCCTCAACGCACAATTACTTGCTGTTATTTACCGAGCAAGGACGCTGTTTCTGGTTGAAGGTTTATGAGATTCCAGAGGGACAAAAAGCAACCAAAGGTAGACCGATACAGAATTTGATCAGTATTCCAAACGACGACAAGGTAAAAGCATACCTCAACGTGATGAATTTGAAGGATCCAGAATACCTGGAAAACAATTTCATCATCATGGTAACCAAACTAGGGGTTGTTAAAAAGACATCGCTTGAAGCATACAGTCGTCCCCGCACCAATGGTATCAATGCAATAACGGTGCGTGACGGCGATGAATTGTTACAGGCTTGTTTGACGGACGGAGATAGTGAAGTGATTATCGCCAAGAAGCAAGGTAAGGCCATCCGTTTCCCTGAAGCCAAAGTTCGTCCGATGGGTAGAACGGCAGCGGGTGTGCGGGGCGTAACACTTGAGTCAGCCGAGGATGAAGTAATTGGCATGGTTTGTGTAAATCCAAGGAAGAGTGAAGCCACCATTTTGGTTTTGAGTGAAAAAGGATATGGTAAACGCACTGATCTGGAGGACTATCGAATCACAGGTAGGGGAGGAAAAGGAGTTAAAACCATCTCAATCACGGAAAAAACCGGAAGCTTGGTAGGAATTCTGTCGGTAACCGATGAGGATGGTTTGATGATCATCTGTAAGAGTGGATTAACCATTCGATTGGCGATTGACAAATTGAGGGTTATGGGTCGTGCCACGCAAGGGGTAAGGCTGATTAACCTGAAAGGTTCGGATTCCATCGCAGGTTTGGCAAAGTCACCCAAGGAAGAGGACGAAGATGAAGAATCAGCGGCCGAATTCATTGAAGGTGTAGATGCAGGTGAGGGTAGCACTCCAGAAATAACCACCGAAAACGAAACACCTCAAAACGATGAATAAGTTATTCAAATCTACACTTGGCATTGCGTTAACCCTAGGTTTTGCCCAATGCAGCACCGCTCAAATCAAAGCTGTCAACTCTGCTGAATACGCGTTGATGAGCAATTCTGTAGAGGATTTGATTACGGCCAAAGAAGAAATCGATAAGGCCAAAATCAACCCGAAGTCTGCAGAATTGCCGAAGATGTATTTGGTGCGCAGCGATATTTACGCGAGAATTGCCGGCGCCAAAAACAATGAACTATTGAAGGGGCTTACGGATGGCGCAGGATTGGAGGCCATGATTTCCATTCGCAAATTCCATGAGAGCACCATGCCCAAGAAGGCCGAGGAAAGAGAGAATGGTACCGCATTGGCTGGAAATGCATTTGCCGCCGGATACAATGAAGCCATTTCATTTTTCGCTACCAAAAGCTATGATACCCTGTGTATTTATTACGCAGAATTGATAGGGGTGTACGATTACTTGGATACTGCAATGTCGAACAATTTGGCGAATAACAAAATCACCAAAGCCAGTTTGACAGAGACATACGCTCAGGTTGCTTCTTTGCACAGTGACAAGTCGAGGAAAATTGACATTCTACAAGGACTTGTGGATAAAGGAAATACCGTTCCTGCGGTGGTGGAAGGCTTATCCAAAGCGTATTTGAGCATCAATGACACTGCGAAAGCTGAAAATTGTATTCGTACAGCATTGACAGCATCAAACAACAGCGATGCGATGTTCCAAATTTTGGTCAATTTCTTCGTGGGAATTAAGCAAGAACAACGCTTGTATGCCGATGTTGATCGTCAAATCGAAATAGAACCAAACAGTCGCTTGTACTACACACGGGCATACCTGAATGAGAATCAAGCAAAGTACGACGCTGCCATTGCAGATTACCGTAAGGCAGTAGAGTTGGATGAATTCAATTATGATGCGAATTTTAACTTGGGACTATCCTTGATGAAATACGAAAGTCGCAAGCTCTACGACAAACGAAGTGCTGCGGTAGGCGCGAAGAAGAAATTGGTGGATGAAGAGTTGAAGATGTTGTTTACAGATGCCAGGAAATATTTGGAGCGCGCATTGGACAATGTGGATTATTCAACAACCGATCAAATTAACATTTGTAAAGCCTTGAAGTCAGCGTGTCTAGAAATAGGAGACACAGCAGGAGCGGACAAATATGCTTCGTTGATAAAAGGAATGGAATAAACGCATGATCATTACAATGAGAGTCGGAGAGATCCGACTTTTATTGTTTCCTTCAATTTAACATAATGTAAATTATGAAACAAAAGAACATAAACATGTACGATGCTAATTAAATCGCATAGTTCATCATTCTACCCAAGATTTCCAATAGCCAGGATCTTCCATTTCCATCGCATCCGTGGTAATCATCAATGGATAGAATGGGTCAATCATGACTGCGAGCTCTTTGGTTTCCAATTTGCCCAAACTCTTTTCAACTGTTCCCGGATGAGGGCCGTGTGGTATCCCTTTTGGGTGCAAACTTATCATACCCCGTTCTACATGTTTCCTGCTCATAAAATCGCCATCCACATAATACAGAATTTCATCTGAATCAATGTTGGAGTGATTGTATGGTGCCGGAACGCTCAAAGGATGATAATCATACATGCGAGGAACAAAGCTGCAAATCACAAAATTTCTACCCTCAAAGGTTTGATGAATCGGTGGTGGCATGTGCAGACGCCCGGTAATTGGTTCGAAATTGTGAATACTGAACCCATACGGATATAAATAGCCATCCCATCCTACTGCATCAAAGGGGTGTGTGGCATATGTATACGGATAGATCAGGCCTTGTTTTTTGATTAAGACCCTAAACTCCCCTTTTTCATCGTGGGTTTCCAAGTTTTCTGGCAATTTGATGTCGCGCTCGCAATAAGGAGAATGTTCCATCAATTGTCCAACAGAATTTTGATACCGCTTGGGTGGATGTATGGGCGTGGGACTTTCCACAAAGAAGATGCGATTGTCTTTATCGTTAAAATGCAATTGATAAATTGTGCCCCTAGGAATCACCAGATAATCACCATATTCAAAGGGGATATTCCCATAGATGGTTTTCAATATTCCTGTGCCTTCATGGATAAATAATACCTCATCGGCATCTGAATTCTTGTAGAAATAGTCTGAAAAGCCCTGCGTTGGTGCAGCCGAACCCATGGCCACATCGCTATTCATCAACAGCGTTTTTCGGCTTTTGATATAATCTTCCTCTGGCTTGGTTTTGAAGGTTAAAAAGCTGCGATGCTGCATGTTCTTTTCCATTGCTACCTTTGGCTCAACACTATAGGGTTGTTCGATGTTCTTCACCAATGTGGGCGGGTGACAGTGGTAAATCAACGAATACAAACTGCTAAATCCTTCTGTACTCACCAACTCCTCTGAGTGTAGTGTTCCATCGGGTTTGCGAAACTGTGTATGGCGTTTTGGAGGAATCGATCCAGATTTGTGATAAAATGGCATAGTAGGAAAAATCTTTGAATGCGAAACTAAGTGATTTTATCGTCAACTGAAAATGACGGATGTCATAAACTTGCAATCCCAAAGGGTAACAAGTACATTTGAGTTATGGACATTTTCAAACGCACAAGGCAATTCTTGTACCTGGGCATGTCCATCCTGTATTTATCGAGTTGCACTGAGACCGAGAATATTGAAGTAAAAGACAATCAACCCCCGAATTACAAGGGCGTTTCTACCCTGCGCATTGAGAATTACGTCCAAAGAATGTTTATCGATTTGTTGGGTAGAGAAGCAACAGATGCGGAGCGAATTTCCTTTACAAATCAACTAAAATTGGCTGAATTGCACGATTCCTGCCGACAGCGTTTGGCGAGTTTGCTCATGTTCGATACGACGTACCGATCCGGTGACTCATCCTACCGACATGCCTTTGCGCAAAGAATATACGATATTTCAAAAGCCCGTTTTTTGGAAGGCGCTTCAGACCCCAGTATCGCCCAATTTATTGGCAATCTTGATTTTGCGATTACAATAGCTCGACTCAATGGCGATTCTATCGGCGTTTATCGATATACGGATGCCAAGAATAAGTATTTTGATGTGTTGAATAGTCGATTTGTCTTCAGAAAGCGCATTAAAGACTACCGAAACATTTGCGCGGTAATGATGAACAATTCCATTTACGATGGGATCAACATGAACAGTTTCAATTACATCAATGCAGTTTTTGACAATTGCTTAAATCGCAATCCAAGCCAAGCTGAATTTGATCGCTCCTATCTCATTATTCATTACAACGAACCAGCTGTTATTTTTTCTAGATGGGCAGCAAACAAAAATGAATATTGTGACGCAATTGTAAATTCTGATGCGTTTCACGAAGCCCAAATTCGCTGGTTATACTATGTTTTTCTGCAGCGTGATGCGACGACAGTAGAGGTGAGCTCATTATTTCATATATTTTATTTAAGCCATCAAATTGAACCGATTATTCAAAAATTAATCATTGGAGACGAGTATGCCCAATTTTAAACCACATTTTATCTTGATATACGGTTTGCTTCTGTGTGCTTCGGCTTGCACGAAGGAGCGAATCATTGGTTATGAGGTTGACCAAGTAAATGTTCTTGAGGATAAGAGTCGAAAGACCAAAAAGAAAAACGATGCAGAGTTTATATCGATTCTGTATACGAATTTGTATCAATCAGCCATTTCACCCAATCAGCTCTATAAGACCCAGAATGTACTCTACTCTATTGGCGATCAGGATGTGGCCAATGAGATGCTTTTGAGTAATTATTTTAACACCTCTGGGATAACCATTCCCCAAGATGCCGTTATGCGAGCAGATATTGACGCATTTATCATCAATACATTCAAGCGATTCTATTTGCGGTATCCCAGCGAGGGTGAAAAAGCATTTTTTAAGCAGTACATCACCAACAACAAAGCAGTGACGGTAGAAATGGTTTACACGGCTTTTGCTTGTAGTGAGGAGTATCAATATTATTAAGAAAGAGGAGTAATGAACAGAAAGAATTTTATCACGAAGTCAGGAATCGCCCTAGGTGGCGGACTTTTAGCCCCGTATATTCTTCCTTCGGGTCGGTTATTTGCAAAATCAGGTACAGTGAAGGCCGATCATGTTGTGTTGGTCATGTTTGCCGGTGGGGTTCGACAACAGGAGAGCGTTTTGGGTCGATACTTGGAGGACAGTCAAGGGGTCGCAGGAGCTGCAGGTAACATCATGCCAAATTTATTTGAAGGTGACGCGCCAAATAAGAAAATTGCTTACGGTACAACAGTGAGCGGAGAACCTGCAGGCTCAGAACCAATTCCCAGGTTGTTAAGTCAATCAATGGAAAAATCGGGACTCTTGTTCCCCGAGATGCGCGCACAAAGCGCAGGACACTATATAGGTTTGAATACGTTGCTCACTGGCAATCCTGGTGTAACCCAAGGCTTAAGAGTTCGACCATCCTACCCTACTATCTTTGAATACCTCAGAAAACATGCCGGCTTCAAAGCTACTGACACTTGGTTTATTGGCAATGGGATTGGTAATTCTACCCCATTGTTAAATTCAAGCAATCACAAAGATTATGGCCTGGCCTATGGTGGCAATATGTTCGCTGCACCCGTAACTTTCTCAGCTGCAGGTAAAGAAGTATTGGGTAATGCGAAGACATATTCGCGCACAGATTTGGAACCTATGTACTTCATGAAAAACTTCTTGGACCAGAGTTTTGCTTTGACCAAAGATCAAATAATTAGTGTCAGTAACACCGACGAAGAGAAAACCCAAATCAAAGACTTTATTAAAAGTGTCTTTGCCAAACAGCAGGTTGGACAACTATCGATGCCGCCAGTTACAGGGAATAGTGATGCTCTCAACATGATGTATGCGGCAGAGGTATTGAGGGAATTTAAACCCAAAATGCTTGCATTGAATATATCAGGAGTGGATTCATGCCACTCGAATTTTACAAGCTATCTGCAGAATTTGCATAGAGCAGACCATGTTACCGCATGGTTGTGGCAACATATCCAAAATAACATTCCTGAAATGTCAGGAAATACGGTTTTCATTGTAGCTCCGGAATGCGGCCGAAACCAAAATCCCAATCCCATTTTAGACCAGAATGATTGGAATTCATACGATCATAGTGATGCAAATGCCAGACGAGTTTGGGGATTGATGATTGGCAAGAGTGTTCCGAATATTCGTGTAGGTGGTGAGGCACAGCCCGTTGGACGACTTACTGATATTGTACCAACCATCGCTGACATTTTTGGAATTCTTGACGATGTGAACAATAGGGGTTTAATTGACCCACTAGCAAGAAGTCTTTACCAAAGAATTTGATTATGAGAACGAGGCCATCTACCGTAAACAAAATTGCCAATTTTTTCTGGATAGGTGTTGTTATAACCATTGGTTTGTTTGGTGTCGGATGTGAGTCCGATGGTCCCGAAATTAAAAAACCCTTCAAGAAAACGGGAGTCACACTCGAAACCACCAAGGATACTTGGAATTACCGAACAATTCAAGGGTTGCATGCAGGGCTTTTCAAACCGACTTGCGCCAACAGTGGTTGTCACGATGGCAATTTTGAGCCAGATTTTAGAACCGTGGAAAGTAGTTACTACGCACTTGTAAACCAATCCGTAATAAAACCCGATGTTGCTGGGAAGTTCAAGATGCGTGTGGTGCCATTTTCTTCGAGTAATAGCATGCTTCCGCAACGAATGTTGATTGACTTGAATGGCAATTCTGGTATTATGCCGTTGTCGTTAGAGCCGAACAGTAATTATCCCATACAAAAAGACTCTTGGCTCGTTAGGTTGAACGATTGGATCGATGCAGGGGCAAAAAATTGGTTGGGTAAAACCCCAGAAACTGTTGATTTTCCACCGCAAGTATTAGGCGTTCAATTCTTGGTAGGGGGCGTTCCACTTAATCGCGCTGGCAAATATGAGGCTGCACAAATTTCTGTAGGACAGTCACCCACTCTGTGGGTGTCCCTTAGCGATGACAATACAGTGGCTAGCGGATTGAAGAATGTCACTGTGAATTGGTCTACAGATCCTGCAAAATTTGATCCCAACAAAGAAGTGAGTATGTTGGGAGGTCCCAACAAAAGTTTATCTGGACTTTTCGCGGGCAGTTGTGATTATTACTGGAATTATCAATACGACGGCAGTAAACAGATTGAAAATGACGTCGTTTGGTTTCGAATCACGGTGAGTGATGCAAAAAATATCAACTATCAAATCCCAAACAATAACAGCATGTTTCTCTTAAAAACATACTTCGCTATAAAGTATAAGTAAACTAATATATGAGATTATATATCAATATATTGTCTTTATGCATTTTGTTTTTTTCGTGTAAATATGAAGACCAATATACGGGTGATCCTAAGCCGAGCATTTCCCAATTGGTCTTAAATCAGTCTGATTTCAAACAATTCACTGATACGGTAGTACTTACTTTCAATTACAAAGATGGTGACGGTGATTTAGGATTTGAGAGTGCCGATTCTCTGTCTGTTGAGGTGAGGGATATTCGCTTCGCAAAGCCAGATTATTACCATTTGAAACCATTAGCGCCCCTCAATGAAAAATTGTCGATATCGGGCAGCATACGCATTTCCTTAAAGAATATTTTCTTATTGGGTGCGGGAAGTTCGGAGAGTACCCAATTTCATATTAGAATAAAAGACAGGGCGCAGCATTGGAGCAACGCTTTGATGTCTAAATCAGTCAATATCAGCAAATAAGCAATTTGTTACGCAATTGGAAATTTTGGATCATGTCATTTTTGTGGCTCTGCTGCAACAACGATGTTATATCCCAAACAACCATCACGCAACAAAACGGACGGTTCAGAATTTGCAAAGGCACCGTGACAGATTCAGACAATGCACTCAACAGATCAGATTATGATCATAACGAAAATTCAACCTTAACCCTTTCGGTTCCCGGTGCAAAATCCATCACGTTGAATTTTTCGAGTTTTTGTACAGAAAAAGACAATGACATTCTGCGAATTTTTGATGGAAAAGATACTTTCGCTAAATTGATAGGTGCTTGGTCTGGCAATGTTGGTCCTGGTAAAATTAGTTCAATTGATAGTCAAATCACCTTACATTTCAAGTCTGATAAGAGTATCAAATGCTTTGGTTGGAAAGCCTCCGTTCTGGTGCAAACAATTAAACCTACCCCGTTCAAATTTCTGCAAGCCAGTGCGGGTCTTTCGCTCCCAAGCTGCAAAGACAGTGTGATAAAGTTGGCCACCGATATTCCCGTTCCATGCGATTCTGTTAGTTTGGCCAATACTTCGATTTCAGGACCTAATTCCCCTAAAATCACCAAGATCAAGGCCCTCAATTGCAGTAACGGCATGTCCAAATTGTTTGAATTGACGGTTACCAACGGTCTTACTATAAACGGATTGTATAAAATCACACATCAACATGGATATAGGGATTATTGCGACAGTGTTTATTTTTTACAGAGTCTCTACAATTTTTCAATATCCAATTGTCCAATAATCGTAGACCTTAAGAGCAACAGAGATACCATCTGTAAAGGTGACTGCATTCAGCTCACACTCAAGGCCACGGGTGGAGATAGTACCAAGTATAAATACACTTGGACGCCGGCAGGACTATCCGGCAAAGGGCCATTTACACAGTGTTTAACTGCCAATCGCAAGTATACGATCAAAGTCGATGATGGGACCTCTATACCAGGTTATGATACCGTTGAAGTTGTTGTGTTGGATCCACCCAAAGCGCAAGCGGATACCTCAGTATGTTACTATAATCCAAATTTTCAGCTGCGCGCTACCCCACCGGGTGGCACTTGGAAAGGCAGTGGAATTATCAACTCGAAAACCGGGGAATTCAAACCCAATAGCGTTTGGGGTACAGTGAAAGTATGGTATCAAATCGGAAATTGTGCGGATACCGTAAACGTAACCGTAACAGCACCATACAACTATGAAAATGTTTTTTGTCCGAGCAAGGGCTCATTTCCTTTGTATTGGTATGGTCCAACCGGAGGCACATGGACGGGGCCAAA
Organism: Bacteroidota bacterium; assembly: GCA_005788145.1. Lineage (GTDB taxonomy): Bacteria > Bacteroidota > Bacteroidia > NS11-12g > UBA955 > UBA955. The sequence goes on along the minus strand of SXYY01000149.1, from coordinate 2,338 downwards.
AACCACAGTGGGTGGTCTATTTACGCCTGACACAGCAGGCACGTATATTTTGACATATACATGGAAGGGATGCACTTCCAAGAAAACGGTCTTTGTTCAAACCATTAAAGTATCAAAGTTCGATACCGTCTGTGAATCGTCCACCAATGCCACCCTCACCTTTTCACCGAAGGGTTTATATCCGAATTGGTTTCCGGGTTTGGTCAATTATTACTACGGAACTTACAATCCCTCATTAATGGGAGGCCCGAAGAACTATAATATTATTTTCGTTGCTCGGGGTGGTTGCAGAGACACAACGCTTCTCACTGTTTTGCCGAGCGATGCGGGATTCAATGATACTTTCTGTCCCACAGCCGGAAAACAGACATTGAAATCGTTTAGGCCCAATGTGAATTATAGTTGGTCTGGAAAAGGCATCAATGGAATTGGAAATCAATACAGTCCGGACTGGTGGAATGCTGCAATGAAATCAAACATTGATACATTGGTACTAAAAACGCCCAAATGCACAGATCGCAAGTTGGTGCATATACTACCTGTTCAAATTGTACAACCGGACACCTTGAAATTCTGCTTAGAAGATACTTTTACCACTTTTTTAGCTAAGGGTGTTCGTGTTTCCGTACCTGGGGGCGTTTGGACTGGACACGCAGCCATTAAGAAGAATGGATTCGATCCGCGAATTTCGGGGCCGGGTATGTTTAAAATTCGATATGCTAACAAAGGGTGTGATGATACACTCATTGTTTGGGTAAAGCCTAAACCAATTATTCAATTAGACACGTCTATTTGTTTGAATATTAAATATTTAAATTTATATAAAAAAGATAAATATGGCATTTTTTGGGGCCCTGGAACCACACAATCGACAGGTGTTTTCAATACATTCAGTGCTGGTCCGGGAATGCATACCGTATTTTACAAATCGGCTGAAGGATGTATGAATTCAACCAAGATCCAAGTAGACACGGTGGTGAAAATTCTTTTCAATCATGCACAATGGTATTGTTTTAAAGACTCTCTATTTAGATTAGAGGCAACCCCGAGAAATGGCCTGTGGTCTGGCAAAGGTGTGGTAGATTCTTCTTTCAACCCCACAGTAGCTGGTGAGGGTAGAAATTACATTTATTACCTGGTTCAACAAGGTGCTTGTCTCTCCAAAGACAGCCAATCGATGGTTGTAAATGCCCCTCTTAGAGTGAATTTATCTCCTAAAAGCGATAGTGTTTGTTATGGCAAGATATTGACATTTGAAGCCACCGCATATGGCGGATTTGCAAACAACCACACGCTGAATTGGTCCCACGGTCAAACCGGATCCAAAACCTTTTTTATTGCCAACCAAAGTGGGCGTTTGATTTGCACTGTCAGTGATGGGTGTTCTGAAAATGCCCACGATACTGCCTTTATCCATGTCCATCCAAGGGTTTGGACAATCACCACTTTGAGCGATACTGTTTGTAGGGGTTTGAAAGGCTGGGCATTATTAAAATTGGGGAACGGAAACCCAACAAAACGAACTTGGGCCCATGACCCTGGATATACTTCGGATACGCTACATGCCTACGCTGACAATCTTTATCGTGTGAACATTCGTGATGAAATTACCGGATGTCAAGCAGACACAACGATAGAAATACCCGGATACAAAGCCATTCAAGCTGGATTTTCGATCCAAAAACAAAGCCAAGACGATTGTTTATCTCCACTTGATGAAACGGCGTTGTTTTTCAATCAAAGCAGTGGTGGCACAAAGGGACAATGGTTTTGGGGCGATGGAACGCAAACGTTGTTCTCTCCCAACATAAACCCAACGCATCAGTACAATGGCCTTCTTCCAAATTACAAAGTCATGTTGGCCATTCAAAACGATGGTGGCTGTGCGGATACCATGACCAAGGATCTCTGCTACCACGATACAGTCATATTGTATTTACCAACCGCATTCACACCCAACGGTGATGGTATGAATGATGCGTTCCAACCCAACATTTACGGATCTTCAGAATATCGGCTACTCATTATCAATCGCTGGGGTGAGATTGTTTATGAGTCCAATGACAAAAAAATCTTATGGGACGGCACAAAAAACAACCAAAACTGTCCCGAAGGCGTATATGCGGTAATCCTCGAGTACAAGAGTTTAAGGCAATCGAAGCGATTCGCCAGAAGTTCTCTCACATTAATGCGTCCTAAATCACCCTAATAGCCGAAATTTGCGTCATGTTTAGCGTGAATTGGGTATATGGAATGTGGGCAAATGAATTCCGCAAACGTTTGGTGGGTGGGTTTTTCCAAGGTGCGATTAGCTTTGACAAAGACACGCTGTACCTTC
>SXYY01000148.1 GCA_005788145.1 Bacteroidota bacterium | reverse complement strand
TCGATGTGGGCGTGCACCCCGCCATCGCTCAGCAAACCCATGATGTGGAAAGGACGATTTTCCGACTTCGCTTTATCCATCGCGGCCAACAAAACAGCGTTGTTCGCGACCGACCCCTCAGAAAAAGCTTTGTTAATTTTGGCCAACATCTGCCACACAATCCTTCCCGCACCAATGTTCATATGCCCAACCTCTGAATTGCCCATTTGTCCTTCCGGCAAACCCACATTCTCTCCATCCGTGCGCAAAGTTGCATGCGGATATCGCGCAAACAATGAATCTGTAAACGGGGTGATTGCCTGATTGATCGCATCGGAATGAGAGCCATTTCCCAAGCCCCAGCCATCCAAAATCACCAAACCCACTTTTTTAACCATTCCACAAAGGTACAACACCCCGTAATTGTATGAAGTAAATTCCCGATATTTGTGCTGTGAAAAACCACTTTTCTGTCGCCTTTTTCAGCAAATGCATGGGGTTGAGCCTCAGCCTTCTGTTTGTGGGCATTGCAGAGCTATCGGCACAAGTGGTTTACGATGTGGATCCTGCCGTGGAAACGGTTGAAAAGAATCGCATCGAAAAGAGCAAAACGGCCGACAAAAAAATCATGGGATACCGCATTTTTATCGGTTTTTCCGCCAAACGAGCCGATGCCACCGAAATCCTCACAAAGGCCGAAGAGAAATTTTCGGAAACGCACGGGGCTGTGCTCATTTACGACGAGCCCAATTTCAAAGTATATGTGGGTACGTTTGCAACTGCTGCCGAAGCCGATGCTGCCTTGGTGGATGTAAAACGCGAATTTCCCAATGCGCGAAAGCTGCGCATGCTCATTCCAAATCCTGCCTATAACGGACAAACAGCCAACTAGTCGCCATGCCGAATTCGTTGAAAAAAGATCCCAAAGTTGAAAAAACGAAACAAGAAGTTCGGGAACTTTTCACAGCCTATTTGGAACAAAATCAACAGCGCAAAACCCCTGAGCGATATGCCATTTTGGATGAAATTTATACGTCCAAAGAACATTTCGACGTCGATGAACTCTTCGTCAAGATGAAATCACGCAATTACCATGTGAGTCGCGCCACGGTATACAACACATTGGATTTATTGGTCGAGTCTGGCTTGGTTAAACGACACCAGTTCGGTCAAAACACATCCCACTACGAACAAGCTTACGGCTACAAACAACACGACCACCTCATTTGCAATCATTGCAAAAAGGTATTCGAATTTTGCGATCCCCGCGTGCAACAAATCACTAGCACCATGGGAACGCTTCTAAAATTCAATGTGAGCAGTCATTCATTGCACTTATATGGCGATCCTGCCACAAACGAGCTGGGCGAATGCGCCCAATGCGGCAAGGACCCCTCAAAATCATAGACTTTAGAAATTACATACATGGTTGATGTTATACTTGGCCTCCAATGGGGCGACGAAGGAAAAGGAAAAATTGCCGACTACCTAACCCCCAAATACAATGTTGTGGCACGCTTTCAAGGCGGACCCAATGCGGGGCACTCACTTGATTTCGAAGGTAAAAAGTTTGTTCTCAATACGATACCTTCTGGCATTTTCCGGAAAGAAACCATCAACTTGATAGGCAATGGTGTGGTCATCGACCCTGTGCGTTTGCGCGAGGAAATCGAGCGCATCGTCAACGAATGCCCAGACTACAAGGAGCGTTTGTACATTTCCCAAAAAGCACACCTCATTTTACCAACCCACCGCATTCTTGATGCCGCATCGGAAGCGTCGAAAGGAGATGCCAAGATTGGATCTACCCTTCGCGGAATCGGCCCCACATACAAAGACAAAATTGGTCGATCTGGCCTGCGCGTCGGTGATATTTTGGAAGCGGATTTTACCAAGCGATACCAAGACACGGTGAAAGATCATCTGCGCATGATTGAATTTCACGGATTTACAGATTTTCAGTTGGATGTAGAAGAAGAGAAATTCTTCAGTGCCATTGAGTTCCTAAAAGGACACAAATTGGTAAATAGCGAGTATTTCTTGCACGATTGCATTGCAAAAGGACAAAAAATCCTGGCGGAAGGAGCGCAGGGCAGTTTGCTCGATGTAGAATTTGGCACCTATCCATTCGTTACCAGTTCCAATACATTGGCAGGCGGTGTTTGTACCGGTCTAGGCGTTGCACCCAAACAAGTGGGCAAGGTCTTCGGCATATTCAAAGCGTACAGCACACGCGTGGGTTCAGGTCCCTTCCCCACCGAGCTCGACGATGAAACCGGTGAATATTTGCGCACCAAAGGCCATGAATTTGGTGCAACCACCGGACGCAAGCGCAGAACAGGTTGGATTGACTTGGTGGCGCTCAAATACACCTGTATGCTCAATGGCGTAGACGAACTCATCATGATGAAGAGCGATGTCTTGAACGGCATGGAAAAAATTGCGGCATGTACTGCCTACACGATCAATGGCGTTCGCAGCGAACAAGTGCCCGCCAATTTGTGCAGCAGCGATGTTGAACCCATTTTAGAATGGTTTCCCGGCTGGAGCGAAGACCTCAGTCATACCCAAGGATTTGAAGCAATGGACGAAAGATTCCGCAATTATGTGCACTTCGTAGAAAACTACTTGGGCACCAAAATTCGCGTGATTTCTCTCGGTCCGGAGCGCGAAAGCACCTTGGTGAAGGATTAATACCTTCTTACCTTGAAGTCATGAAAATCATCTGTATCGGAAGAAATTACGACGCCCACATCCGAGAACTCAACAACGAAGTTCCCGAAGAGCCCGTTATTTTCATCAAACCCGATACGGCCCTGCTCAGAAACAACAATCCATTTTTCATCCCCGATTTTTCCAACGAAATCCATCATGAATTGGAATTGGTGGTGAAGATTAAAAAGCCCGGCCGACATATCCCAGTTGCGTTTGCCAAAGACTACTACGATGAGGTGGCCTTGGGCATAGATTTTACCGCCAGGGATGTCCAAAACAAACTCAAAGCAAAAGGACTGCCTTGGGAGAAAGCCAAAGGGTTTGATCACTCTGCGGTTGTTAGTAAGTTCATCCCACTATCCGACTTAAACTCAGGCGAAAACAAAGGCATTGACCATTGCTTTTTTAGCCTCCAGAAAAACGGCACGAGCGTTCAGGAAGGCTGCACGGCCCATATGATTCACTCAGTGGACCAAATCATTGCGCATGTTTCAGAATATTTCAGTTTGCGCATTGGCGATTACATATTTACAGGCACGCCAGAGGGCGTGGGTCCAGTTCAAACCGGTGACCAATTAATCGGTATTTTGGCAGGACAAACGATGTTCGATTTTTCTGTTCGATAGGTTTGCATCCCGGACAAAAAAAGAGGGGGGCGGCCATTGGCCGCCCCCCTCTTTTTTATCCGATTTTGATCGAAATTATTTCAATACCACTTTCTGGGTAGTCGTACGACCTGCATTGTCGGTAATATTCACGAAGAAAATACCAGACAAACCATTCGCACTAACAGTCTCAACTTTGCTATTTGTGCTGATGCTGCGTACTACACGACCATCAATGCTGCGAACCACGATGTTCTTGATGTTGTTGGTGGTCAAAGAAACCACGAACTGACCTTCAGCTGGGTTTGGAGCAATGCTCACCTCAGCGGCCTCGATGATGTTCTTGTTTGACACTACAGTACATGTGTTCCATTTGTAAGTAGGCAATACAACATCAGAAGTGGCTGTGGCGATATCAAATACGCGATCCACTTTGTTGTACCCGTTCAATGAACCACACTCAATCTTCAAATTCTTTTCACTGAAGTCGTCGTTTTCAGCCAAACCATTGGCGAAACGGAACTGATATTTTTGAGCCCAAATTTTGATGGTGGTTGCATAAATACCATTACCCATGTCCTTCAACTTGATTTTGTTGAATTTCCACTCTCCTTGAGCAGTATCCATGTAAGGCTGGAAGTTACCGGCCATCCAAACGCCATCCGCAGATACGATGGTGTCAGACATGTCAACAGAGAAAGTAACCTTCAACAAAGAACCCAACTTAGGAATGGTGTATACAGTGTCACCGTTGATAGAACCATCGGTGTAGTTCAACTTGAATGTACGGTTAGGACCTTTGATGATCCATGTTCCTGCAGGACCTGCAGTAGCACCCCACTCGTAAGAACCGGTCAAAACCTTAGGGTAGGTAGCAGACCAAATACCGTCGTTGGCTACTTTATCACCACGCAAACCACTGTCGTTGGCTACGAAATCAGACCAGCCAGACAAGTTACCCTTGAATTTAACGTTGGTCAATTTGAAGCTGTTTTGATAGTTACCATCCACAACGTGGAAAGTTACATCGCGCTTGTATTTAGGAATCAACGCGCAAGTATCTTGTTGGTTGAAGCAAACGTGCTTGGTGATCACACCGGCACCAGCCACTTTCAAGTCGCGGTCGTTTACGGATTCCCAACCACTCTTACCATTCACGAATTTGAATTTGTAGTCACCATCGGGCAAGAAAGCAACCAAATAGTGCATGTCGCCAACTGCTTTACATTTAGCGGCATCATCAGAGGGCGTCCAATCCGAAGCCATTCCCGCTTTGGTTTGGTAGTTACCGGCTACGCGAACACCATCGGCAGAAACGTCTTCGTTCTTCATGTTCACCTGGAAAACCACACGCTGAGTACCAGATGGAGGCGCTGAGCAATCAGCAGATGCATCGTTGAAGCAATAAACATCCAACACCTGATCTGCAGTACCAGTAGTCAACTTACGGTTGAACGACTCATCGGGCATTCCCCAAGCGTTACCGTTGATGTACTTGTACTCGTAGCTCGTGCTCGCCTTCAATGTCAATTGAATTGAATACACATAACCAGATCCAGTAGCAGTTAATTCGTTACCAGTAACTCCTGGAGACCAGTTGCTACCAATACCAGCATCCGATTGCAAATCACCCGCAATACGGATACCCTTGGGGCCTACTGCCACATTCTGCATGTTTACCCGAAAGGTAACCTTTACAGTTTGCGCAAAAGCTGCAGTGGAGAGCGCAGCCAAGGCAATGAGAGAGTAAATTTTTTTCATGTTTATATTGTTTTAATTTTTGTGCGGTAAAGATAAATAAAAAAGTGTCAAACTGACAATAACCTAATTCCAAAAAAAATGCACTTTCTTTGTAAGACACGATTTTCTTCATGAAAAACCTCATTTATTGCTGCATTTCTACCGTATTTTTTCTGGCAACCAACCTATCAGCCAGTTTGTTACCACCTCGAAAGAGCACCTATCACATAGCACCTCCCTCTTGGTATTTGGGCTTTGCGAACCCCCATCTCGAGGTCATTCTTCACGCCGAGAACATCAGCTTATACAACATCGTACTATCCCCGTACCAAGGGGTCACATTGGATAGCGTGGCCCAAAGTGCAAACCGCCATATTTGTTATCTCCACCTCAACATCAAACCCAACACGCAGCCTGGGTTTTTGGAATTCAACGTTACACCCAAAGAAAAACGCAGCAAAGCACAAAGTCCGTTTGTATTGAAATACGAACTCAAGCAGCGCAGGGCAAAAGAAATGCAGGCGCCCGGACTCACACCCAACGACGTTACCTACCTCATTTTTCCAGACCGATTCTGCAATGGCGAAACCGACAATGACAATGCCGATATGCAATACCGCGTGCGCGTGGATCGCGGTGGCCTAAAATCGCGACATGGAGGAGATATCGCGGGTGTGAGAAGCAAACTCGACTACCTGAAAGAATTGGGAATCACAGCGTTGTGGCTCAATCCTGTCCAAACCAACGACCAACCCGAGGAGAGTTTCCATGGCTATGCCATCACCGACAACTATGAAATCGATCCGCGTTTCGGCAGCAACAAAGAATACGTAGACCTGGTCACTGAAATGCGCAAGCGAAACATGAAGATGATCATGGACATCATCCCCAACCATGTGGGCGATAAGCACTGGATGAACCAATACTACGATACCGGTTGGTTCAACTACAAAGACACTTATGTGCAAACCAATTTCCGTGCACCTACCGCGGCAGATCCCAACGGTGCTCCTTCCGAGAAAAACCTCAACACCGATGGATGGTTCGTTGCCACGATGCCCGATTACAACCAGAAAAATCCACACATCGCCACCTATCTCGACCAACTCTATCTCTGGTGGATTGAATACGCAAACCTTTCTGGCTATCGCATCGATACCTACCCTTACCCCGACCAGGCCTACATGAACCACCTCATGGAATTGCTGCTTGGAGAATATCCTCAACTCACCATTTACGGCGAAGCTTGGGTGCAACACACCACCACACAAGCAACCTTTGTCAAGAACAACATCAAAGGATTTGAAGCCAACCGATTACCCGGTGTTACGGACTTTTCGATGTGTTGGGCATTCCAAGAGGCCTGCTCGAAACCCTTTGGATGGACCGAGGGATTGAACCGTGTATACATCACGCAAAGCGAGGACTTTTTGTACCAAGACCCCTACAAAAACTGCACTTTTTTAGACAATCACGATATTTCCCGTTTCTATTCGATTGCCAATGAGGACATTGATGCGTGGAAACGAGGAATCACATTGCTTCTTACCACCCGCGGTTTGCCCTGCAT
>SXYY01000147.1 GCA_005788145.1 Bacteroidota bacterium | reverse complement strand
GTTGATATTGAATGATTTGGTAATTGTAATTATTTGTTTAGTTGTATTGGTATTGGTATAAATTTCTAGGCGATGGCCCATGTTAAAGACCTGGAACATTTCCTTCCAATCGGTGCCGCTCTCGTCTTTGATGAGCTGGAACAAAGGCGGAGTGGGGAGTAGGTTGTCTTTGATGACATGCACGTTTTGGGTGAAGTGCAATACTTTGGTTTGTCCGCCGCCGCTGCAATGCACCATGCCTTTGATGGCGGGCTTGCAAGCATTGAAAATGGCTTTGACCAATGGCGCATAGGTTCGGGTGGCCGACAATACCAATTTCCCAGCATCGAGCGGAGCGCCTTCAACCGCATCGGTCAATTTTTTGCTTCCGCAGTATACCACATCGCTGGGTAAATTGTGGTCGTAACTTTCTGGATATTGCTCACGGTAATGGCTGGAGAAAACATCGTGGCGTGCGCTGGTAAGTCCGTTGGAGCCCATGCCGCCATTGTATTGCGACTCATAGGTGGCCTGGCCGTAACTCGCAAAACCCACGATCACCTGTCCGCCCGCAATATTCGCATTATCGATAATTTCACTGCGCGTGGCCTGGGCGATGAGCGTTGAGTCCACAATCACGGTGCGCACCAAGTCGCCCACATCGGCGGTTTCGCCACCGGTGGTATGAATTTCAATGCCGTGTTCACGCATGTTCGCGCAAAATTTCTCGGTGCCTTCGATGAGGGCTTTGATGACTTCACCAGGGACAAGGTTTTTGTTCCTTCCGATGGTGGAAGAGAGCATGAACGGACCGTTAACGCCTGCGCAGAGCAGATCGTCGGTATTCATCACAATCGCGTCTTGGGCGATGCCTTCCCACACGGAGAGGTCGCCGGTTTCACGCCAATACAAGTAGGCCAAGCTGCTTTTTGTGCCTGCACCATCGGCGTGCATGATGTAACAATCATCGGGGTTGTTGCTCAACACATCGGGTACCACTTTGCAAAACGCTTTGGGAAACAGTCCTTTGCTCACTTGACTGATGGCATTGTGAACATCTTCTTTTTGTGAGGAGACCCCGCGTTGGGCATACTTGTTAACCATATTGCAAAGGTACACCGAAAAAACAGGGATAAAAAAGTGCTAGGTTTGTAGTAGAAATGGAAAACAACAGACCTTTGATTTTGATCAGCAACGACGATGGCATTACCGCCCCAGGAATTGCCGCTTTGATTGACGTTGCCAAGCAGTTGGGCGATGTAATTGTGGTGGCGCCGGATAAGCCGCAAAGTGCGATGGGACATGCAATCACGATCAATCATCCCATCAGGGTTACGGAAGTAGACATTCATGCGGGGGTGAAGGCCTACCAGTGCACAGGAACACCGGTGGATTGTGTGAAAATCGCAATCGATAAGTTGTTGCCGCGCAAGCCCGATTTGATGGTTTCAGGGGTGAATCATGGAAGCAATTCCAGCATCAATGTGATTTATTCTGGGACGATGAGTGCCGCGGTGGAAGCGTCAATTGATGGGATGAAAGCCATTGGTTTTTCCCTTTGCGATTACAGTTGGAATGCCAATTTTGAAGTTGTAAAACCCTATATCAAACAGATCATGCGTTCAGTGTTGGACAATGATTTACCCTATGGCACGCTGTTGAATGTGAACATGCCGGTGCCTGAGGATGGTCCAATCAAAGGCATAAAGGTTTGCAGGCAGGCGCAGGCGAAATGGAAGGAATCGTTTGACCAGCGCAAGGATCCGTTTGGACGGGATTACTATTGGATGACGGGCAATTTCATCAACATGGATCACGGACAGGATACCGATGAGTGGGCGTTGAAAAATGGGTTTGTATCTGTAGTACCTACGATGTTTGACTTAACGGATCACCAACGGATGGCACAGTTGAATCAGTGGGGCTTAGACGAATTCAAAGGTTAATGATGGCTGCAATGAAGGTTAATTGGGTACATATGCTTTTGGGGTTGCTGGCTGGATCGGCCTTGCCCCTTTTGTTGGGAATGGGCATCGCGATACCCCAAGGGGTGAAGCCGGAGACCTTTCTGTGGGCGATCACGCACTTCGAATGGTATTATAACAGCATTTTTCAATTGGGTGTAGCTGCCAATATTGGGGTGTTCTTTTTACTGATTAAGAAGGACTCGTTAATTTATTTCAACCGCGGTTGGTTGCTGGGCACCATTTTGATGACCATTTGGGCTGTGATGATTGAGCTTGCCAGATTTTAAATTCGAAGGATAATCGCTTAATGCCATGACTTTACCGACTCCCAAGCACAAAGTGTTTGTTCTCGCAGGAGAGGCCAGCGGGGATTTGCATGGTAGTCATGTGGTGCGGAAGCTGGTATCGGGGGGCGAGGGGCATGCACCTTGTGATGTTGTTTGTTGGGGCGGTGATTTGATGGCTGAGGCAGGCGGACGGTTATTGAGCCACTACAAGGAGCGGGCCATCATGGGGCTTTGGGAGGTGATTCGGAATTTGCGAAAAATCTCTGGTTTTTTGGATCAGGCCAAGGCCGATATCTTGGCGG
>SXYY01000146.1 GCA_005788145.1 Bacteroidota bacterium | reverse complement strand
GTAGGCAACAGCGATTTTAACCAATCAATGGAAATTTTCATGACGCGTTGCGAAGATAAAGATTTAGCGTTTGCCTTGTTGCATCATGTCTCTGCGCGCCTTCTTGAATCGCACATAAAAATAAAAACTCGCCGAAAATACAACCAACATCAGCCAGCCCGAGCCAGAACCAATGCCCTTGGCATAAAACTGCAATAAACTCTCGGTTCCGCTAATAGCGGCCGCGACCAGGGATAAGAGGGCGAGGACGTGGTTTTTTATCATTGGGTAAATTGATTGTTCCTGAATAATTGATGATCTCCCAATCAGTGAATGCCTGATTGCTTATAAGTCCAGTGCCTGTGGTGATCTGGTCCTGTCCTGTGATTTTTACGAATTTATCGGTCCGAATAACACCCGTTTGTTGATCCCAAACCAATTCCTCGGTGTTCAAGGTTTCTCCTTTGATATTCAAGATCTCCACATTTCGGCGAACAATTACCTTCTTCTCGTCCATGTAACTAATTCCATACTCCGCGGTCATGTAACTCTCCAAAGCCCCTTTTTCGTCATAAAAGTCCACCTTCAAGCCCTTCTTCATTAATACATAAGGATTTCGTTTGGCTTTCACAGCCATCAAAATTGGACTGTAAACCCTTGCCCGCAATTTGCCCGAATCTGTGTACTCAATTGTGACTTTCTCGGCAAATTCTGCACTTTCAAATGCCCCCTTTTTTTTCTTTACGATAGCCCTTTTTCCCGAATCACTGCAACCGGCAAACATCAACAAGGCTATGGCCAACAGCCCCCGCATCATCAATCAAATTTTCTCCGTTGGAACCAAACATCACCCAACTGTAAACCCAGACTCAAATTGATAAATTGCTCTCTGGCCAAGCCGTCAGTGGCCAAGCCCCTCTGGATATAGTCGATTTGTACATGCACTACGCTACTCAAAACCGTATTATCGTAGTACCTGCGAACGAGAGGAACGCCAAAACCAACAAAGGCTCTTTGCTGCATTATTCGGTTGGTTCCCGATGAACCAGCCTTTGAGAAAATATATTGGGTCTCTGAGAGCACGCCCCCAACCCTAACTGGCCAACGCATCTTTTTGTGACTCGGATGCTTGAAATCATTGGGGTTCAAAGTGAAAGTAAAGCCGTAATCAGTTCGATCTGTGTATCGCCTTCCCGCATCAAAAAACATAGGGTCCAAAGTGCCCCAAACCTGCTTTCTATAATCCAATGCCACCGACCAACGCTGTCTGTATTGAAACTGATAACCTGCGCCAAAACTATTGGGAAGCGACAATGCAGTTTTGGGTGATGTTTCATTCAAAATCGTATCAATCACATAAATCTGGCTTCCCACCAAGTCCATGGTTCGGGTAAATCGCAATTGTTCACCCATCATGTTGTTAAATATTTGCGCGCTCGCACCAAACGTATGATAGGTTGAATCCAATTTGAAATAGGCCATAATACCTACTTTTTGTTGCAACCCATGAATGTTAACCGATTTGATATCTTCCAACAAATTCAAGTCATTGCTATCGGGGACGCTAAAAATTGATTGGTCGTTTAACTGTCCGAAAACCCGTCCAATGCTATACCCCAAACTCAAATGTTGACCAAATCGAAATCCATTCGCCAACTCAACCATGTTCACACCGCCATAACCCGCATGGGTTGTACGATTGATAAAGGGTGTACTGTCGCGGAATGTATATTGATAACCCACTGTGGTTAAGGGCTGCAATGAAACTGCGGAATTGATCCCATAACGTGTGCTCTTGATACGCTTTTGCTTTGAGCCACTATCCAAATACGCCTTTCGCTGATAGTAATTATAGGTTCTAAAACCCAAATTCAAATACCCTAATCCACCGCCTTGAAAAGTCTGGGTTTGATCACCCGCTTGGATTTTTGACCCCTTAAAACTCCCTCCCACATCAAAAGTGGTATAATACAAATTACCCAAAGTGGCTGGGTTGTGCATTGTATAAGAGTACGCTCCCGAGCGGGTGTGAAGATTGCTACCACACTGCACTTGATTTGTTCCCAACCACTCTCCAATGCCAAAGTTGCTGTATGGAGAAAAAGTCAAATTTTGACCGCCCGCCGTTTGCGCAAACACACGAGTGCTGCCCAACATTATCAAGCATATGAATAACAAAGCGGTGTTAAAATTTCTCATGGTGTTTCAAAGCATGCATCAATCCGTAGTGAACGAGCAAAGGCTCAACAAATATCTCGGTTTTCTGTTGTTCCGCCAAGAATAACCCATCTCCACCCGTGATAAATACCTGTCCTTCAGCATATTTTTCGAGGAACAGCCCAATTTGTCGGTGCGATTCCCCCACAATCCCTTGCTGAACGCCACACAAAATGCTCTCATTGGTGCTTTTTCCCCAATTACCCTCAAAGGCCTCATGGCTCACAAGTGGCAATTTTCCCGTTTGTTGATGCAATGCCAAATAGCGCATATGAAGTCCGGGCGATATACTCCCACCCAAATAACAAGCCCCATCATCCATCCAATCATAGGTGATACAAGTGCCAGCGTCAATAACCAAACATGGGCCTTTTGTGCCGTTTTTTTGCATCAAAAAATGTGCACCCAATACGCCTGCCAACCGGTCTGCACCCAATGTTTCAGGTGTTGCATAACCCATTTTTATGGGCAACAACATACTACTACTGAACAGGTGAACCGGGCAATCCAACCCCGTTAGCCAGGGAATGTCTTTGCGTACCGTACTAAAAATACACGCCCGCAACGCAACCTCACGCACGGCCTCCTCTGCAAACAGCGATTCAACATCGGCAAACACCCCGTGAAAACGCAATATGCCCTCTTCGCTGAAGAGGGCATATTTCGATGCTGTATTGCCAAAATCTATTGTTAGGTACATTGTACCGTAAGGGTTATTTAGCGATGCCTACACTGCGCTTCTCGCGAATAACAGTAATCTTCACCTGGCCTGGGTAACGCATTTCCGTCATGATACGGTTCGATAACTCAAATGCCAACGTATCGGCATTCTCGTCGTTTGATTTCTCAGCCGACATAATAATTCGCAATTCGCGACCTGCTTGAATGGCATATGCCTTCTCAACACCAGGATAGCTCAAAGCCATATTTTCCATCTCCTTGATACGCTCAACATATTGGTCATCGCCCCTGCGTGCACCCGGTCTAGAACCAGAAATTGCATCACAAGCTTGAATCACCGGACTCAACAAAGAAGTCATTTCTATTTCGTCGTGGTGGGCACCAACCGCATTAATCACCTCAGGGTGTTCGCCGTACTTCTCGCACAACTTCATACCCAACAAAGCGTGTGGGGTTTCCTCGTCGTTGTCAGGACACTTTCCAATGTCATGCAGCAAGCCCGCGCGCTTCGCCAACTTTACGTTCAAGCCCATTTCAGCAGCCATCGTAGCACACAAACGCGCCACCTCTCTGCTGTGCTTCAACAAATTCTGTCCATAAGAACTTCTGAAACGCATACGACCCACGTAGCGAATCAATTCAGGGTGCAATCCGGTTATTCCCAAATCCACTACAGTGCGCTCGCCCCATTCAACCACTTCCTCTTCCACCTGTTTCTTTACCTTTTCTACTACTTCCTCAATACGAGCAGGGTGAATACGGCCATCGCGAATCAAACGCTCCAATGATACACGCGCAATCTCCCTGCGAATTGGATCATAACAACTCAATACGATGGTTTCTGGGGTGTCATCGATCAGAATTTCCACACCCGTTGCCGCTTCAAATGCTTTGATATTGCGACCTTCACGACCAATGATTCTGCCTTTCACGTCATCATTCTCCAGCGGGAAGCTAGTTACAGTATTGTCAATTGCGGTTTCTGCAGCGGTACGTTGAATGGTTTGCAATACAATGCGCTTTGCCTCACGAGTAGCACCCAATTTGGCTTCTTCAACGATGTTTTTTGCCAATGTCAATCCCTCTGTGTGCGATTGTACCTTGATGTTTTCCAACATTTGCGTTTTGGCCTCCGCGGCTGATAAGCCAGCAACTTTTTCCAATTGTAACAACTGTTGCTCCATCAATTGCTGCACCTCGCGCTCCTTTATTTTGTAGGATTCAATCTGTGCTTCCAAGCGCTCTTTGGTCTTTGCCATTTCCTCCTCCTTGCTTTTGTTCGCGCGGATTTTGTCGTCCAAAGATTGCTCTTTTTGTTTGGTGCGATTTTCGCTGTTTACGATTTCGCTGTTCCTACGGTTGGTCTCTTTTTCGTACTCAGAGCGAAGTTGCATATACTTCTCTTTCGCTTCTAAAATGCGATCTTTCTTTAGGTTTTCACCTTGTAACTTGGCTTCTTCAATGATGCTTTGTTTGTCTTTTTCTAGCTGTGTTTTGCGCATCGCAACAAACACAACATATCCAAGGGCCAATCCCACAATGAGTCCGGCGAGGATAAATACGATGTTTTCCATTTTGTGCTATTCCTTTATTTTTTGCGGAGATAGACACAGAGATTCAAGCCAAGCAAACGATATATCAAGCAAACAATAACCTCTCAATGGCCGACAACTCCTGTTCCAGAAGTTCGTCTTGGTTAAGATGGTTTTTGCCGTGGCGAACCACCTCACCTGCCAAATCCAGTGCCGCCCATGATAAGCGGTCTATGGGTTCTTGCGCATGAAAACTCTTGAAAGCATTAATGCGCTGGTTGAGTACTTGAGCCGACAACCGAACGTCTTCTTCATCCTTCACCGCCACGCGTAAACGCATCGCACGGTTGTCGATGTTTACGTTGATGAGAATGCTTTCGTTGGGTTGCACTTAAAATATTATTCGTTTAGTAAATCTATGCATCTATCAATGTCTCTGACCAATTCGTTTATCTTGATTTTTAAATCGTGAACATCTGAACCAGACATCGACATTTCCTTTGCAAGTTTAATCAATTTATTCTCTTCTTTTAGTTCCGCAAGGGCATTTTTTTGCAGCGCGATGGTTTTCTTTAATGCCTCTAACTCCTGAGAAAGTACCAAATTCTCTCTTTTTAACGAAACATTTTCTTGCACCACTTCCACAACCCTACCGCGAATTCGCGCCAATCGCTGTTGAAAATCTGTGCCCATATTACAAAGATACAAGAAATTTCTACGACTGTGCGGCACTTCCGGTCCAACCAAACAGTTCCCGAAAAAAATGCAATTGTGTTCCGTATTAAAGACTAAACCGCGGCCGAAACAGACTCAACCGAAACAGCAATTAATCCGTCAATTATGTAATCTGCCTTTTCACGTCCGCGCAACGCCAAAATCAACAAACCAAGCCACAAAATTGCCAGAACGCCCGCATCGCCCAACTGCTGATATACAGTTTTTTTTTCGTTCGGAACGATTCGCTGAACCATGGCCAATTGGGTACCTGCACCTACCACAAAACCACCATCTTTGCTTTCTATATCTTCCAAAGGCACATTACACCTACCTGCCCTTCCTTGATACCATACCGATTCCATCACCGACTCACCCAATGGGTTAATGAATCCAGAAATCCCGGTATTCGCTGCCCTCGCAACCCATTTTCTCTGTTCGATGGCGCGCAGCTTTGCATAAGAAAAATGCTGTTTGTGTCCCGCCGTATTCCGCCACCATGCATCGTTCGTGACCACAGCCAACCACTGAGCACCATCGCCCACATAATCACTCACATAATCGCCGTATATACTCTCATAACAAATCACCGGTGCCACTTTCATGCCATCGCCCAAGGCCATCGCTCGATCGCTCTTTCCCAATGTACCCGAAGCCGAATTTTCATCCAACGATATCGCGAGTGACTCCAAAAAAGGAATGGTACTTACAAACGGCAACTGCTCCGTACCAGGCACCAACTTCGATTTGTGATAATACTGCAAAGTATCGCCCAACCACAAAGCCGAATTGTGTAAAGTATACCAATAATTGGGGTCGTTACTCTGTCTAGCCGCCGCCACCGTCTTTAAAGTCTTATCATTCGACACCACCTGAGGTTTGCCCTTGCCTGACCATGGATACCATTTCACCATGTTCACGCCCATCAAATAGTCGGTTTTAACGGAATCATTCGAACGCATTCCTTGCAAATAAGATACCTGTTGATCAGAAGCCATGTAATCAACGTTGATGCTGCTAACCAATGAGGTTTCCGGCCACAATGAACAGTCTAGGGAATGCCCGCGAACGCTCAATATCCGCTTCGCAGAGTCTGTCGTTGCCTGCATTTCTCGGACCATTTGCATCGGATCCAACACAAACTTCTCCTCATACGTGTCGTAATTCGGCTGTATCGCCGCCACCCAATAGCCCTTACTGTCAGAATCTTCGTAGGTGGTTAAGAACCCCACCAAAAAGGACATAAAACCCATAAAAACCACGCAAAGCGCTGCCGTTAATAATGGCTTCACCCTGCTGCGTTTCCAAAAAGGGGTCGCCGATCCCACGCCCGCTTTGGGCCTGGGCACTCCCATCCCACCCTCGTCCGAACGCTCAGCGTCTGTTCGCCAAAGCAACGCCGCCCGATAAACCCACACATTCACCAACAATATCAACGCCGAACCACCCAGCGTGCCCGTGTATTCGTACCACTGCACATACCAAGTCATCCCGCTAAACGCATTGCCCAAACACAACCATGGCCACGACAAATCCCAGCGATGGTGCGCGAATTCGTACAACAGCCAAATACCAACAAAAATATAATCAAATCGCCAACGACGTTGCCACTTTAGGGGCGACAACCGCTGCCACATTCGCCATAAACCAAAAGGCAAAAACATGAAAAAGGAATTCAATAACAACATGGCCACCGCGCCCACATCAGAAGCAAACCAAACCCACCAAGTTGTCAATATGTTCCACAGCAAAAGTGATGAAAACAACAACCCAAAATGCTTCCATCCGCTCATTTTTCGGCCGCGATAAGCCAGCAAAAACAAGGGTGCAAACGCCACAAATACCAAGGGCGTTATCGGCATCGGTTCCCAAGCAAACCAAAACAAAATCGATGGCATTGACACCAGCAACCAATTGGGTATGCTCTCCCATTTTGTGCGCTTTACATGGCCCATAGCGTCGTTGTCTATCATGTTTTACTGTAGCTATTTTTTGTTTAAATCAATTCTCTGATGCTCTTACGTTATGGCCAATCCCTCAACCTTCCTCCTCCTCAACCGACATTTCGCCTACTTTCGCATTACAGCCCTCCAACACAACCACAAACTCTCCTTTGGGGGCGTGTTTTTGAAAATGTGTGAGTACCTCTGTAATCGTGCCGTTAACGGTTTCTTCAAATTTCTTGGATATCTCTCGTGACACACTGATTCTTCGTGATTCAGCACAGGCAGCTTTCAACTGCTCCAATGTTTTTAAAATCTTGTGGGGACTCTCGTAAAAAGACGTGGTATCGGGATTAGCGGCCAAAGCCAAAATACGTGTTTGGCGGCCTTTCTTTTGTGGTAAAAATCCTTCAAATCGAAACTGATGAAGTGCAAAACCACTTTTTACCAACGCTGGCACAAACGCAGTTGCACCCGGCAATACTTCAAAAGGAATACCCGCATCAACACATGCCCTTGCCAATAAAAATCCCGGATCCGATATGCCCGGCGTACCCGCATCGCTCACCTGGGCGATTAGCGCACCCCCCAACAATTCTTGAATCACAGAGGCCAATTTACCATGCTCATTGTGCTGGTGAAAACTCTCTAAACGCGTACCTATTTGATAATGATTCAGCAACACCCTCGTGGTTCGTGTGTCCTCCGCCAATATTTTGCTCACCGTATTCAACACCTCCACCGCGCGATACGTCATATCGCCCAAATTGCCGATCGGCGTTGGCACCAAATACAATCTTCCCACCGTCATAAAGCAAAGATAGGTTTACGAACCCAATCGCAAACCCATCTTAAACGACTTTAATGTTACTTAACACCAAAGAAACAAGGGTTGGTCCACGTGCAGACCTTCACATTTCACTGCATTTGATTTGGTTTTTTAATCATTCAAACCCAGCAATCGCTTTTTGGCCTGGTACTCTTGTCGGAACAATTTATTTCGCGGACCTGACCCTGTCACACTCAACAACGTTCCATTGTTTTTACAAGTTTCTAACCAACTATTGGCCGTGTTTACCCAATGTTCACAATCGCTAATCAATACGCCATTTCGTTGTGAGTTCACAAAAGCAATGTTGTCGCGCACGGTTTTTATGATAAAGGTGTTGTCTGGACTTACCAAAGGGGAAAAATATAAGTGGTAATCCCCACCCTCTACATGCGGCAAATAGGGGTGGAGCTTCTTGCCTCGCTCGGCTTGGGTAAAAATATGATCCACCAAAAAATCATACTCGTCCATTACGGCGCGATACTCGTTTTCTGAGGCAAACAAACCGCACTCTTTGTAATGATGAATTTGATACAGCGTTGAAAATAATGTCTCATAGCACCAGACCTCCTCGCTTGCAATTTGCATGTAATTATCACTCAATCGCTCAAAACTCCTTTCTTCAGGCATTAAAGAGGCGCTAAATGGAATCGAACGCAATCGATAATCATTGAGAAAATCCCTGTGCCACACGAAAGCTTTAAATGCAGCAAATGCGGGAAACCAAAAGCGATAAAACATGGGGATTTCCTGGGCACCGTAGATAATTAAACTGTTTGGACGGTCAATGGCCTTTTCCAAATAAACATTTATATCCCGGTAGTAATCGTGCGTTGTGTATTGCTTGTCGATGAGTCGAAATTCACCTTGAAACCAATTCTTCCCGATATGAATCATCGTATTAAGATCAATCTCAAATTCTTTCGCCAATTTCATCAGCTCATCGGCGCGAAACGATTCCGGATTACGTATTCGACGATACGCAGCATCTTGAGAAATACACAATACATCCGCTACGATGGTGGCTGTTTTCATTCCTTTTTGTTTGGTTTTCTGATTTAATAATTGGGTAAATGTCTGAATCATACGCATAGCTGTTTTTATTAATGTTTTGCACTAACACAATTTTTTTTGACTTATCACCCAAAGGATTTGCGAAAAATGCAAAATTTATTTTTTCTCGGGGGTGATTTTGGCAATAAACGACGGGCATCGGGGATTGGTATATTCAAACTTTGTATGGCACAATTAACGATATGAATTATGGAAAAGTACATGTACACGAAAACCGAATGCAGAGAATTCAATGGTGGAATTTCTTATCTACCCTATCAACCACAATCCAATTCTAGTTTACAGAACATAGAGATATTGCCACCGTGGAATTTACCGGTCCGACATCAGCTCATCGGCTTTGTTTTTCCATCTAACCATTGGAGGGCATTAGCATGAAAAAGCTTGTTTTCTTTCTGATCTCAGCCCTGAGTCTCCTGGGTAAAGCTTATGGACAAGACTATTTAACTGAATACCAATCTTTTTTCAAAGGACTC
>SXYY01000145.1 GCA_005788145.1 Bacteroidota bacterium | reverse complement strand
TTCTTCCAACAATGCATTGGTAACCGTTTGGGGATTTACGTTGGGCATTTCCATAAACGATGTTGTTCCGCCAGCCAATGCTGCCCTACTCTCAGTAAAAATATTTGCCTTGTGTGTAAGTCCCGGCTCCCTGAAATGAACCTGGTCATCGATCACACCCGGTATAAGAAACTGTCCTTCCGCATCAATGATCGCTGCGTTGCCATCCACAGAAATGTCTTTATCGATGCGAGCAATCTTGCCCCCTTCTATCAACAAATCACCCTCGAAGATGTGGTTATCAGAGACGATTTTTGCATTTTTAATCAGCTGTAATTTCATAAGGCATTTTCCGTTGTAAAATTACAACATTCACCGCAGTACACTCTTCGTTGTAATATGGGAATTATCGAAGTAGGGTAAAATTCCCTTGTAACGAGCGCTTCTCATTGTCGCAGCCAATCCAATACGCCATAAATATGTAAACGCCTTCCGGTGCGGGCTTGCCGTTGACTGTTCCATCCCAGTTTATATCAGGACTCTCCAACTCCATGATCTTCTCCCCCCAACGATTGTACAATTTGATGTTGTATGTGGCGCCTTTTACTTTGTATTGATTCAAAGGATACAAATCATTTCTACCATCGCCATTGGGTGTAAATGCATTGGGCATAAAGATGTTTGATGGAAACAAATCCTTGCGTTTCTTCATATTGATGGAATCAGATGAAACACATCCCTCCACATCTTTGATACGAACCCAATAACTTCCACTATCAAACGCTGTAATGGTACGGGTTGTGGCGCCAGTGTTCCACAAATAGGAAATCATTCCAGGACCGGCGTCCAATGTTGGATTTTCCGACAAACAAAGCGTTGTATCGCCACCCAGATTTAACGCCGGATTTGGAAACAATACAACTTGAATGGAATCAATCTCTGGACAATTGTTGGAATTGAACAATTCAACCACAATTTTGCCAGGTTCGGTGAGACGATAACTTCTGCCGATCACTTCCTTGTTCCATACGATACGACTGGCACCAACTAAGTTGATATTCAACATCGTGTCGATTTTATCACAAAAACGCAGATCTCGGCCAAGGTCAAACTCATAGGGGAAATTCTTTATCTGGAATGTGTCCCTGTCTGAGCACAAACCCACTGTGATTTTCAGCCAATGCTGTCCAGGATTTGAGATTGCAGCCACCTTGGTTGTGGCGCCGTTGCTCCACAGCACCGATGTGTTTCCTCCGATGTTCACTTTGGCATCAAAATTCACAGCGACGCCCGGACAAACCACTGTATCATTCACCAATGCCTGAACCGGGGTATATTGACTCACCGTTACAGAATCTCTGGATTTACAATAGTTGGGCGTTTCTCCGGTAACGTAATACTTGCCTGGTTTCGTAACCACAATTCCTTGGGTTGTTGCACCGGTGCTCCAAGTGTATTTCGCCATTCCTGGCAACGCGCCAATCGCTCGACTAAAGGTTTCATCACTGCAATAAACGGTATCACCAAAAGCCGAGACTACTGCGCGATCAATGGTAATACGCATCGAATCCCTCCAAGAACACACCTTGCTAAATACATCCAACCAAACCCAGCCTTCTTTGCCCGTGCTCATGGTATCCGTGGTTGCGCCTGTGCTCCATTTGTATGCCTCTGCCGTGATATTTGATTTAAATGATACCCTACCGCCGGGGCAAATAATGGTGTCTAATGGCAATTTGGGTTTGAGTGGTTCAACGACCGTTACATAGGCAATAAAACTATCCAAACACTTGTTTTTGTATGCAAACAATTTAACCTTGAATTTCCCAGCATGCGGAAAAGTAAAGGTTGGACTGCCCAAATTCGAGGTATCCCGGGTGGATGTATCTACACCAAAATCCCAATGGTATCGTTGGGCCGAAGTGCTCTTGTTTTGAAACCTATACTGGTACCCGCAGATGAATGTGGGGACAAAATAAGATGCCACAACATCAATCACACAGCTCTGCACATTGAATTGATAATCGCGCCGTGTTGCGGAAATTAACTGTCCATTCCGATATTCCTTGACAATGATTCCAATGACGAACTGACCTGTGCGCGTCGGTGTTAAGGTCATAAAACCTGTACTTCTATCAATTGTGAGCGGAGGATTACCGTCGATTTGATAAGTGTCTCGATACCCAGTGGTCCAAGAAATTTGTGAGAAAGGCGGCTGCTGCAAATCCCCATTGCTACCCTGGTCTGGTCTGGGCATATTAGACGTACCACCGGTAAAAGGACGAAACAATTCATACACCAAACTATCACCATCGTCATCTATGGCACTATGGTCAAATTTCAAGGGTGTATTCGTACATAAAAAGTTTGGGGGCAATTCTTTGAAGACGGCCGAGTTATTTTCCTTTTTGTTCAATAGTGTCCTAACATCTGGAATAAATGTCCAATAGTTCGCCCCTGTTCCACCCGGATCCACCAAATTGTCAATCGTACCGTTTCTGCAGCAACGCTGAAATGAAACGTAATAACCACCTGTTATAGGCGGCAGGGTAAAAGTTGCTTCATACCAATATTGGTCAACACACGCATTTGGTGCCTTTACGATGCAATTGTAATTGGTTTTTATCACACGTTTAGGACCTTGTCTCGATATCAATTTGGGATATCCACCGATCATATTGCGGGTTTGACCGTTGAATACGCCGATATAAGCGGTGGCATCCGATGAAATTGCTTGGGGATTGCCGTTTTGACAATCGATGTAAAGATCCAATCGGATTTTGTACTGATTACTTCCTAAGTACTTGTATGTAACCTCACCACCCACTATATGCGTGGCTTTCAGCATGAAAACATGCAGAAAGGCAAGACACAAAGCAAGGATGTGACGCTTCATTGATTCAAAAATAACATACAATTGTCGTTGATTGTTTTCAATTGACAATCAAATGACGTTAAGTGTGGTATATTTCAATAACTTAAATCAGGTAGAGCTGTAAATCACTTGGATTTTCATTGCCAAAAAACACATGTTCTTGTAGCGTAGTTGCGATTGAAACGCCCACAAAGTCCGCTTTGATCGGATAATTTCTGTGCTCTCTCTCCGCGAGGAAAGCGGTCCGAATGGTATCAAAACCATGTTCGTACAAATCCACCAATACTTGCATCGCGGTGCCACCGGAATGAATCACATCGTCAATTAAAAGTACGGGTGTAGTTAATGCAACCATATTGGGTACGACACCTTCCCATCGATAATCATCGGCAACATGAATGTTGCCCAATGAAACGCTACAATTTGGAAGAATGCGGTCTAATTCATGGTTTAGCTCCAAAGCAATGGCCATTCCACGCGCATTGATTGCTACGAAATACAAATCTGTTTCTTCCGAAAATGCCTCGGCAATTTCACACGCCATGCGTTGAAAAACCAAGCGGATTTCACTGTGCGTTTTGAGGGTTGTGCGGGTAGACATGGTGCTTAATAGGGTAAAATTACATGGAGAACATCAAATCTCAACGATTCCTTCAAAATTTTTGCGCAGTCGACCCAAGTATTGACTTTTCTGATACCAAACCCCCAAGGAGGCAATGTTGGGCTCAGTTTGCGTTGACAGAAATTGAAAATCTGTGTCTAATGCACTCATATACAAGGCTAACTGCTGTTCAACGTCTCTAACCGATGCCTCATTTGATCGATCCATGGCTTCGATGGCATCACTCAAATCCATCATTTCCATGAGGAAATCTGTTGGTAGCTGATTTTCATTCCATTGGAAATTTCCCACTACGTCCAAAAACGACTTCACAAGGGTTGTTGGGTTCGACAATGTTCGATAATGGGCATTGGCTTCTTCTGAGATTAACGATGCATCTTCTTTCAAATTCGCTAGATCTGGATGGGCGCCGCGTTGAATGTCCAAATATAATTTTCGCAGCGATTTTGCATCGATGTTGAGGCTAGGCGTCAGACCAAAGAATGCAAACGGGTTACGCATTTCAAATTCCCAAAGTGCGGGCAATGTCGACCCAGAAGGTGAAGGCTACCAGGGACAATAAGAAAACCATCCCGATGATTTGTCCTACATACAAAACCTTGTCGGACACGGGTTTGCGGGCGATGATTTCGTACAGCAAAAACATCACATGTCCACCGTCCAACGCTGGAATAGGCAAAATATTCATCAAAGCCAAGACCAAACTCAGCATTGCGGTCAACGTCCAGAAATTCAACCAATTCCAAGTACTTCCAAACATTTGAGCGATTCCCAAGGGTCCGGCCAATGATTTGGTTGGATCAGTTTTACCGGTAGCCACATTGCCAAGGGCTTTGGCGTTGGCACCAATCAAACCAAATGAGCGTGATACCCCCAAGTTGATGGATTTGCCCAAGCCATATTTTATCACTTTTTCTCGGTACTCAAAACCATAAAAGGCGGGTTGAAAGCCCAATGTAGCATCCTCTCCGATTTCAGCTTTGAGTGCACTGATTTTATTGGTGGAGTCGATGACTTGCATTTTCACCGTTTCACCGGCATGCTTCACCAACATCTCTTTGAATTCAAAAAACGATTTTACGGGTTCGCCATTGATAGATTGAATTTGGTCACCCACATCCAAGCCAGCTTTTTCCGCGTGGCTTCCGCCCATCACCTTGCCAATTTTAAACTTCATTCTTGGGGCAAAAAAGGGCATATCTGATTTTGCACCCAACAATTCGTCAAAATTGCTTGGCATCACCAAGGTGGTATCGTATTCACGCAATGTCATTACCGAGGAGTCACCATTCGCCGCTAGGGCAAGATCTTTTGAATAAACCTGCTTGCGGCGTATGCCAATCTCTTTGCGGTCTGCTGTTAGGAACGTAGGGTCACCAAATTGCGCATCCAAATTGTCTACCGCCACACCATTGATGGAAAGGATTTGATCGCCAATTTGAAATCCAACAGAACGGGCCACGGGACCCGCATAAATTCCACCCTGTTCATTCACCAATGTTTGCGGTACATATTTTTCACCTTGCGAGTAGGTCAAGGTAATCATGATGATGATACCCAAAATCAAATTCACCGTTACCCCACCAATCATCACAATCAATCGCTGCCACGCTGGTTTGCTGCGAAACTCCCAAGGTTGAGGCTCAGATTTCATTTGTTCGGTATCCAAACTTTCATCCACCATTCCCGCAATTTTCACATATCCACCCAATGGCAACCAACCGATTCCGTATTCAGTATCGCCACGTTTGAAACTAAATAATTTGAAATTCCAAGCGTCGAAAAACAAGTAGAACTTTTCTATTTTGATCCCAAATGCCCGGGCAGCCCAGTAATGGCCAAACTCGTGAAGGGTAATTATGATGGAAAGTGCAAGAATAAACTGGAGTGCGGTGATAAGGGTATCCATGTGTGAAAGTTACAAAGATAGTTTAAACGAACGGTTCAATGTCTAAAAATCGCGGAAAGCAACAATTCAATCTACCAAATTTTTACGCATCGCGTGATGCGGTATTCCCACCTCATCAAAGCCTTGTCCATTTATTTCATATCCCAAAGAAAGATAGAATGGAATGGCGCTATCCCTGGCGTGCATGACCATTTCAACAAAGCCATTTTTTATGGCCAAAGCCTCTGCGAAAACGACCATTTTTGCCCCTACACCCTTTCTTTGCCAATCATTCGACACCGCCACTTGACGCATCTTCACCGACTTCTCATGGGGTGTAAGAATCAAACAGCCCACTACCCAATCGGCAAATTTGGCGGATACATGGATATCTGTTTGCTCCAGATCAAAAACCTTGGGTTCAAACATCAGACCCAACGGCCTTCGCAACACCTCATACCGCAATCCAAGGGTTTGTATATAATCCTGTGAAGACCAAACGACTTCTTGAATCAGAATACTACCCTCTCCCATGTTTAGCTTACTTTTCTTGTGCTTCGCCAACTGCCAATGCGATCATATTCACGATTTCACGCACTGAAGAACTGTGGTGTAAAATGTGCACCGACTTTTTAAAACCGAGCAGTACAGGTCCGATGGCATCCATATTTCCCATACTCCGCATAATTTGATATACGGCGTTACCAGAACTCAAACCACTAAAAATGAATACATTGGCCGACTTATCACCAAGTTTATTGAATGGATAGCGCTTTTGTCTCAATTCACCATCAATGGCATACACCGGTTGCATTTCTCCATCCACTTTGATTTCGGGATGGTCGTTGTGCAATCGCTTTACCACATTTTGCATCATTTTGGGATACACCCCACCTGAACTACCAAAATTCGAATAAGAGATTAACGCAATACGGGGTTCAATTTGAAACGATCTTACCCGTTCATTGACCAATGTGACCATTTCGTAGACGGTCTCTTCGTCCATGTCTACATTGACAGTGGTATCCGCAAAGAATACAGGTCCGGTCTTGGTCATCATGATATGCATACCGGCAACACGATGCGTATTATCGACCATGCCTATGACATCGAGGGCAGGTTTTAGGGCGATGGGATAGTTTCGGGTAAGACCACTGATGAAAGCATCTGCATCGCCAGATTCTACCATCATGGCGCCATAGTAGTTGCGGTTGCGCATTTGGTATTCAGCCTCAAAGCAGGTCAATCCCTTGCGACCGCGTTTTTCAAACAATTTGGCCCCATATTTTTTTAGGTTTTCATCCTGTTTGCGTGGATCGATCATCTGCACACCGGGAATCTCAATATGATTTTCATCCATCATTTTCTGAATGGCATCGGGATTTCCCAACAAGATGGGTTCGCAAATGCCATCGCGCTTTGCAATTTCTGCGGCGCGAAGAATGCGAATGTGATCAGCCTCAGCAAACACAACCCGCTTGGGAGCTGTTTTTGCTTTGGTCATCAATCGATTCACAAAATCATTATCAATTCCCAAACGCTTGCGCAGTTGCATGTTATAGGCCTCCCAGTCCGTGATCGGATTTCTCGCGACACCACTCTCCATCGCTGCTTTGGCTACTGCGGGTGCTACCGTGGTGAGCAAGCGAGGATCCATGGGCTTTGGAATGATGTAAGTAGGTCCAAAACTCAAATTGCGCTCATTGTACGCCATCATCACACTCTCTGGCACAGGTTCCATTGCCAGATCGGCTATCGCGTGAACGGCTGCAATTTTCATGGCTTCATTGATGGCGGTTGATCGAACATCCAATGCCCCACGGAAAATGAACGGGAAACCCAGGACATTGTTTACTTGGTTTGGATAATCGCTTCTTCCCGTAGCCATGATTAAATCAGGACGGGTTGCAACTGCCAAATTATAATCAATTTCGGGCGTGGGATTCGCCATGGCAAATACAATGGGCTTGTGCGCCATAGACAGGATCATGTCCGGGGTTAGGATATTCCCCTTGCTCAATCCCACAAACACCTCCGCATCAACCAGGGCTTCTTCCAGCGTATGCAAATCCCTGCTTGTGGCAAATTGTTGCTTGTATTTATCAAGGTCGGTTCTATCCGTTCTCAACACTCCTTTGGAATCCAACATGATGATGTTGTCCTTGTTCGCACCCAGAGAAATTAACAATTTCGTACACGCAATGGCAGAGGCGCCTGCACCATTAACAACGATTCGAACATCACTCAGTTTCTTTTCTACCAATCTCAATGCATTGATCAAGCCAGCAGCCGATATTATGGCCGTTCCGTGCTGATCATCATGCATAATGGGAATATTCAATGCTTCTTTCAAGCGCTCCTCGATTTCAAAACTCTCCGGGGCCTTAATATCCTCTAGGTTAATTCCGCCAAATGTAGGCTCCATCGCTTTGACTGTTTCAACGAAATGATCTACATCTTTACAGTTGAGTTCAATATCAAAAACATCGATGTCCGCGAAAATTTTAAACAGAACACCTTTGCCCTCCATCACCGGTTTGGATGCTTCAGGTCCGATATCGCCCAGTCCGAGTACCGCAGTACCATTGGAAATCACTGCCACGAGATTGCCTTTCGCTGTGTATTTGTATACATCATCCACATTCTCTGCGATGGCCAAGCAAGGATCGGCAACGCCCGGGGAATACGCCAGCGCCAGGTCAAATTGGGTTTGGGTGGGTTTTGTTGATATTACTTCAATTTTTCCGGGACGACCATCGGCGTGGTAGCTTAATGCATCAAGCAATTTTTTCTCAGGCATACTGTTGCAAATATACGATTACGGGCAAAGGAGTTTTGTGAATGACAGATTCTCTTTTTAAACGAACCCCCAAGGATGTCCATTTTTCAACACCCTCCCTCATTTTAACCATCATTTCAGGGGATGAATTATCTTTGCAGTATATTATGACAAAGTATCGCATCGAATACGACACGATGGGCGAAGTAAAAGTCCCCGCAAACGCATTATGGGGTGCCCAAACCGAACGCAGCCGCAACAATTTCAAAATCGGACCCGAAGGCAGTATGCCGGTGGAAATCATCCGTGCATTTGGTGTTTTGAAAAAGAGTGCCGCCCGTGCGAACCGTGATTTGGGTGTACTTTCGGCTGAAAAATGTGAGCTCATTTGTACTGTTTGTGATGAAATCATGGCCGGAAAATTGGATGCAGAATTTCCGTTGGTGATTTGGCAGACCGGTTCAGGAACCCAGAGCAACATGAATGTGAATGAGGTAATTGCCAACCGTGCACACATTTTGAGCGGTGGGAAATTGGAAGATGAGAAAAAAGTACTGCACCCCAACGATGATGTAAACAAGAGTCAGAGTTCGAATGATACCTACCCAACAGCAATGAGTATTGCGGTGTTCAAACAGGTGATTGATTATTCGCTTCCCGGTATTCAGGCATTGAAAACCACTTTAAAGCACAAAGCCCGCGATTTTGAAAACATCGTGAAAATCGGCCGCACCCACTTCATGGATGCTACGCCGTTGACTTTGGGACAAGAATTCAGCGCTTATGTACAACAGTTGGAAAATGGAGTGAATGCCATTAATCGTGCATTACCCATGGCAGCTGAATTGGCTTTGGGAGGAACTGCAGTGGGCACCGGATTAAACACCCCGGCTGGATATTCTGAATTGGTTGCCAAGTACATTGCTGAAGAAACTGCCTTGCCATTCGTTACAGCCCCCAACAAATTTGAGGCGTTGGCAGCCCATGATGCGATGGTTGAATTGCACGGTGCCATCAAACGCACAGCGATGAGTTGTTTTAAAATCGCGAACGACATCCGTATGCTAAGTTCAGGCCCCCGCAGCGGTATCGGTGAAATTAGCATCCCGGAAAATGAGCCAGGAAGCTCAATCATGCCAGGAAAAGTAAATCCTACACAACCCGAAGCACTCACCATGGTTTGTGCGCAGATTTTGGGGAACGATGTGGCCATTTCGTTTGCCGCATCGCAAGGACATTTTGAATTGAATGTTTTCAAGCCCGTAATTGCTGCGAATATGTTACAAAGTGCACGGTTGTTGGGTCAGGCTTGTTTGAGCTTTAACGACAATTGTGCCGTGGGCATTGAGCCAAACCTAGACAATATCCAACGCTTGGTAGACCAAAGTTTGATGTTGGTTACAGCATTGAACACACACATTGGCTATGAAAATGCAGCCAAGATTGCCAAGAAGGCCCACAAAGAAAACACCACTTTGAAGGAAGCAGCCGTGGCATTGGGTTTGTTGACTGAAGCGCAATTCAACGAATGGGTTCGCCCAGAGCTGATGGTCGGTAACCCTAAAGAAGTTATCAAATAATCGGATGTTTTTACTTTCTAAAGAGAAAAAACTCCTCCTTACCAACCCGGTGGTAATGGGCATTCTCAACGCAACACCGGATTCATTTTATGGTAAAAGCCGCATTCAATCTGTTCAACAAGCCGTTGATGCAGCTGGTGCGATGTTCGAGGCAGGTGCCGCAATTGTTGACATTGGCGGACAAAGTACCCGACCCGGCAGTGAACGCGTTTCATTTGCAGAAGAGTTGGACCGCGTTTCTCCAGTGGTGAGGGCGGTACGACAGGCATTCCCTAATGCTTGGTTGAGCGTTGATACTTACTACAGTTCTGTGGCCTTGGCTTGTATTGGCTTGGGTATCGACATGATCAATGACATTGCAGCGGGCGACGACGACCCCAAGATGTTCAAGACGGTGATCGACAATGAGATTGCTTATGTGGCGATGCATAAAAAAGGCAATCCCAGCACCATGCAGGAAGATCCTCAATACGATGATTTGATGGGAGAAATTCTGGGTTATTTTCACCAGAAAAAAGCAGAATATCGAAAAAAAGACTTCGCCAATTGGGTCATTGACCCTGGATTTGGCTTTGGCAAAACCACCGAGCACAATTTTGAACTGCTCAATCAATTGCAAAAGTTTCGACAGTTCAACAAACCCTTGATGGTTGGTATTTCCCGCAAAGGCATGATATGGAAGACACTCAACGGCAGCCCCGAAACTGCCTTGAATGGCACCACGGCATTGCACATGGCCGCTTTGGACAGAGGCGCCACCATCCTCAGGGTTCACGATGTAAAAGAAGCCAAAGAGTGCATTGATTTGTTTTTGGCTTTGAAAGCATAATCCATGTAACTTTGCATCATGTCCGGAATGATTGCACCCTCCATTTTATCGGCCGATTTTGGCAAATTGTACGAAGAAATCGACATGATTAATCAAAGTGAAGCCGATTGGTTTCATGTTGATGTCATGGATGGTGTTTTTGTACCCAACATATCCTTTGGGTTCCCTGTGATGAAGCCGCTTATGGCCCGCGCACAAAAACCGTTGGATGTTCACTTGATGATTGTGGATCCCGACCGATACACAAAAGCATTTGCCGATGCGGGTGCACACGTACTAACGGTTCATGTAGAGGCTTGCACACATCTGCACCGCACCCTCACCAATATCAAACAGCACAACATGAAAGCGGGGGTTGCCATCAATCCACACACCCCGGTTGAGTCTATCAAAGAAGTCTTATACTTGTGCGATGTGGTTTGTTTAATGAGTGTGAATCCCGGGTTTGGCGGACAATCATTCATTGAAAACACTTATCAGAAAGTGCGGACCCTGAAAGCCATGATCCAAGCTGCTAGAACGCAAACACTCATTGAAATTGATGGTGGCGTGGTTTTGGGCAATGCCAAATTGTTATCTGATGCAGGCGCGGATGTTTTGGTGGCTGGAAACACGGTTTTTGGTAGCAGCAACCCAACGCAAACCATCGCAGAACTCAAACAACTCATCAAATAACGCAAGCGTTTTTGCGTTTACTCTTTGCGTGAAAAAATCCCTCCTCCTCACCTTGTTCTTGTGCACAGCTTTTTGGGCGATGGCACAGATACCCCAATCAAAAGGGCGTGTGGTGATGTTGAAAGGAAACGGGACCCAAGGTGTATCCAATATCAAAGTTCGACTTTCAGACGATGCACAGATTGGCCTGACCGACTCGCTGGGATATTTCACATCTACAGAACCCCTGTATCCGGGCGATTTGATTTTCGGTTATCTGAAAGGCGAAAAAGTATTTGGTTTTCAATGGGTTGAAACCGAAGGAACGGCCACACAGATTCCTTTTGGCCAAGGACTTGACCTAATTGGCGAAGTGCGCATTCGCATCAATCGCGGTGGGCCATTCCTAGAGGAAATCAAGCCACAAAAGTTGCAATTAAATCCCTCCATTGGTGGAGGGATAGAATCCTTGGTGAAAACATTCATCGGGGCATCCTCGGGCAATGAAATGTCATCCCAGTATACGGTTCGCGGAGGCAA
The DNA here is from genome assembly GCA_005788145.1 of Bacteroidota bacterium. GTDB lineage: Bacteria > Bacteroidota > Bacteroidia > NS11-12g > UBA955 > UBA955. Next base: position 11,023 of record SXYY01000145.1, on the reverse strand, counting down.
TTACGACGAAAACCTCATTTATGTCAATGATGTAGAAATCCTTCGTCCACAATTGATTAGCTCCGGACAACAAGAAGGTTTGAGCTTCATCAATCCTGATTTGGTCAATACCGTAAAATTCAGTGCAGGTGGATTCGGAGCACAGTACGGCGACAAAATGAGTTCTGTATTGGATGTTGATTATGTGAGACCCGACAGTTTCAAGGCGTCTGTTACACTTGGCACCATGCTGAACAGCGCGATGGTTAGCGGTCGGAAAGGCCGTTTCTCGGGTTTCATAGGATTAAGAAACTTCAACAACGGATTGATTACCAAATCCTTGGATGTTAGTGGTAATTATTCCATGCAATTTTCAGATGTGCAAAGTTTGATCACCTACAAGCTGGCCAGAAAGTGGAACATTGAATTCTTGGGTAATTTGGCGAGCAATGCCTACCAACTGAATCCCACAAGCAGAACCAGCACATTTGGAACCATCCAAAATGCCTTTAGTTTGAATGTGGGCATGGCAGGACAGGAAGCCCTAAGCTATGTTTACGGAATGGGCAATTTTACCCTTAAATTCAAACCCACTGTTCGGAATGAGTTTCAATGGATGATCAATCATACGGCCATCGCAGAAGAAGAAGTTTTCGATGTGGAGGGCGCCTATTTCCTGAGCCAACTCGATCGGGATTTATCCTCCAAGACCTATGGCAAACCACTCAAAACATTGGGTTACGGTTATTACTTGGATCATGGACGCAACAGAATGACATCCGGCGTGACCCAATTTGCTCATTTGGGTAGAATCGGCAAAACAACCGATGCGTTTTCTTGGCATTACAGCGTTCGGGTGAATCGCGAAGTGGTGAACGACAAAATCGCGGAATGGTACTACAATGACAGTGCGGAATATAACCTCAGCCCCTGGGGCGCCATGGGCGATACCATTCTTTTCGACAATTACATCAAAGCACGCAATCAGATTAACACACTGAGATTCAAAGGACATTGGGGTGCGCAGTGGCGATTGAGTAAGCGGGAACAAATTTGGTTGAACGTGGGTATTCGCGGACAGTACTGGAATTTGAACCAAGAGTTGATTGCCATGCCGCGTTTGAGTTTGAGTTGGGAACCCAACAAGAATTTCAATGAGCGTCAGCGCGTCGATAGCCTGAAACGACCAGATATCCTTTTCAAGTTTGCTGCAGGAGCCTACCATCAACCAGGATTTTATCGTGAATTGCGCGGATTTGACGGTGTTTTAAACAAATCCTTGCTGTCACAGAAAAGCCATCATTTGGTGGGTGGTTTTGAGCGATACATTTATGCTGGCACCCGAAAATTCAAGTATACCTCCGAGGCTTATTTCAAGTCTTACCAAGACCTAGTCCCCTATCTATTCGACAACATACGCATTCGCTACTACGCCCAAAACTCGGCACAAGGGTATGCTTGGGGCATTGATCAGCGATTGTATGGCGAATTTACCGATGGATTGGAAAGTTGGTTCACATTGGGCATCATGCAAACAAAAGAACGCATCACCTATTTCGATGAAGCACTAAAATCTGATGTCACCACGGATTATCTGCGCAGACCCACAGACCGAAGGGTCAATTTGGGCGTAGTGTTCCAAGATCAAATGCCCAACAATCCCAGTTTGCGTGTGAATCTCAGTCTAAACATCGGCACAGCCATTCCTTACTATTTAGACGGCAGCGCAAGGTACACAACCACACCCAATGTCATTCCTCCTTATCGCAGGGTTGATATCGGATTTAGCAAGATTTTCGAGCCGCATAAAAATGTTTGGCTCGGTAGATTGGGCTTGAAAAATGCATGGTTGAGTGCCGACATTTTCAACCTACTTGCCATCAACAATGTGATTGGCTACAGCTGGGTCAAGGATCTCCAAAACAACCGTTATGGCGTTCCGGATTACCTAACAGGAAGACGACTCAACATCCGTTTTTACGGAAGTTTTTGATGGATTAGGGATATCGGCATTTTTGCCCTTCAACTGATTTTGGAGAGATTAGATGATGACATATGCCCGATTTACGCCTTTCCTCCATATTGATTGTTGTGTAGTTTAAATTATTGGTAGAAATAGAACAAGCACTGTCATCGAATGAGATAAAGCAAACATCTGTCAAACTCGCCCGGAACTTCCATCGATAGGTGCGATTAAATTCGCGCTCGCAACCATTGCTGGGTTAATACTCACCGCATTAAATCACCCACAACCAATCACAGCGGTTTTTGGGCGTTTACATTCTGGGCTTGCACAAAAAAATAGGCAATCAAAGCATGGTTTCGTAATGTCAATTTCATCATTCAATTTTCGCGATGAATGCAAATATGTGGCCAAAACTACATCCTAAGCCGGAAAATTTCATCCCCTATTGATGTCCTTTGAACGAATCCCGTAATTTGACCCACAAGACATCCCTAACTTTGTGGAATTCCGCATGAAAACATTTCTTAAATATTTCATCACCCTGTTGGGCGGTTTTGCCCTCGGTATATTATCGATTGCACTTGTATTCGGCGTTTTAATTTCTGGTTTCAGTTCCAAACTCGGTGAATCCACCACAGAGGAACTCACAGAAGCAAGCATCCTTACCATGACACTAGAGGGGGACATCACAGAACGCAGCAACAACAATCCCATCAACGAACTCCTATCTGCTAGCGGCAATGCCGAAACGCCCATCGGACTGAACGATATCATCAATGGCTTGAAAAAAGCGGAAAAAGATGTAAACGTCAAGGGTATTTACTTGGACTGTGGTAGTTATTCAGGGGGAATGGCAACGGCAGAAGAAATTCGCAATGCAATCTTGCAATTCCGAAAAACGGGAAAACCCGTCACCGCTTACAGTGGCTTGTATTCTGAATTGGGTTACTACATCGCATCAGCCTGCGACAAGGTCATCTGCAATCCCCGGGGTATGATGGAAATCGATGGCATTTCTTCCAAGTTTGTGATGTACAAGGGACTATTCGATAAACTTGGTGTTGATTTTCAGGTTTTTCGTGTTGGACGATTTAAGAGTGCCGTTGAGCCATTCACGCAAACGACGATGTCTGAGGAAAATAGACAGCAGGTCACCCAATACATCAAATCTTTGTACGCGTACCAAATGGGAAACATCGCATTGAGCAGAAAATTGCCGAAAGACACTGTTTGGAACATCGCGATGGAAGCCAGGGCTCAGCGTCCTGCAGATGCCAAAGCTTTGGGCTTGATTGACGCTTTGAATTATGAGTCCGATGCAATGAAAGAAGCGGCAAGAGCATGTAAATTGGATGGTGAGAAAGCGAAGTGGTTTGCCTTCTCCAAATATGCCAAGGATGCAGACCCCTATCCATATAGTGAAAACAAAATTGCGGTCATTTACGCGGTGGGCGATATCCTTCCGGGTAAGCAAAATCCCGATGAGCAAATTGGCAGTGCGAGTTTCATCAAAACATTGCACAAAGCACAAAACGACCCCACCATCAAGGCCATTGTGATTCGCATCAATTCGCCCGGTGGCAGCGCTTATGCATCCGATGAAATGGCCCACGAGATTATTGCCTGCAAAAAAGTAAAACCCGTCATGATTTCATTTGGCGATGTTTCTGCAAGCGGCGGATATTATATGGGGTGTGTTGGCGACAGTATTTTCGCTTTGCCCAATACAATCACTGGCTCTATTGGTGTATTCGCCTTGTTGCCAAATACCCAACAACTCTTTGGCGAGAAATTGGGCTTGAATTACGAAACGATTGAATTGGGCGAATTATCTGCCGGATGGCGCCCAGACAGGCCTTTGGGTGAAAAAGAGCGTGCCATGATGCAAACCATGATCAATGAAATCTATGATGATTTCTTGAACACGGTTGCCCAAGGTCGGAATATGTCGAAAAGCAATGTGGCTGCGTTGGCTGAGGGTCGTGTCTACAGTGCCATCGATGCTAAGGAGTTGCACTTGATTGACGATTTTGGCGGAATCAACCGGGCTATTTTGGCGGCCGCACGAAAATCAAAAACAAAGGACTATCGCGTAGTGAGTTATCCTGAACAGGCAGATTGGCTCAGTCAATTGTTAAACCAAGAAGAAATGGCCAAAATACAGTGGTCCAATGCTGCAAAGGCGAGCGGATTGCCCGTTGAAACAATCAAAGAAGCCGAGAAAATTCAACACCTGGTCGGACCCCAATACCTGCTTCCTTGGTCGGTAAAAATGCACTGATCATCGATTCCGCAACAAAGTGGAAACTTTTAACACAAAAATAGTTTCCATTGCGATTTTATCGTTGTACCTTTGCGGCACTTTATGGAATTGGTGTCCCGCGTACAGTCAACTGCAGAGCGATTATTTCGCCGATTTGGGGTAAAGAGCGTTACCATGGACGACGTGGCAAAGGAGATATCCATCTCTAAAAAGACCCTGTATAAGTGCTTCAAGGACAAAGAGAGTTTGGTTCTTTCTACGGTTGAGTCGCACATGCGTGAAAACGAAGAAGCGATTGAAAATATCATTCAAACTGAACCCAATGCCATTGAGCAATTCCATCTAATCACCACCTACTTGATGAACAATCAGCGGAAGATGAGTCCTTCCATGCTGTACGATCTCAAAAAGTACCATCCCCAGAGTTTCGAATTGTTGGAAAAGTACCAGAGTAATCATGTTGTGCGACACCTACTCACGAACATTGCGCTGGGAAGATCCAGTGGATTGTATCACAACAATTTCCACGCAGAAATCATCGCGAAATCATTCTCAATGCTATCGTTCTATGTATTTGATAGCGAAGAATTGAACAGCTTGGGAATTTCACAAGACGATGTTTTGATTGAAATCATCAAATACCATTTACGCTCAATTAGCACTGAAAAAGGAATAGAAAACATTAATTCCATTGAATGGAAAATCAAACCAAGTTAACATCACAATGAAACGCAAACTAATATTTACATTGTTCTTAGGCGCTTTTGCTGCACATGCGCAAGAAACCAAAACATTCAGTTTTAGTGAGGCCATCACTTTTGCTGAACAAAACAACACTGCTTACAAAAACGCCCAATTGGACGCTAACATCGCAAAGGAAACCGTAAAACAGACGGCTTCGTTCGGATTACCACAGGTCAGTGCTTCGGGCGGATACCAACAATACCTCACTATCCCAGGAAACTGGGTAAACAACTTCACCAAAGCGCCCGGTTCTAGCGCACCTGATTACATTTTTATTCGTTTTCAGCAAGAGTTTGCGAGTAGCGCAAGTTTGAGCGTAAGTCAGTTGTTGTTCGACGGCACATATTTCATAGGGCTTCAGGCAACCAGGGCCTTCATGGGAATGAGCGAACTATTGAAAGCCAAATCACTGAAAGATTTGCAATTGAACGTGGCCAAGGCCTATGTGACCGCTGTCTCAACCCAAAAGAATTTGGATGTGATTGAAGCAAACATCAAGTTATTGGAAAAGAGTGCATTTGAAGTGAAAGAGATGAACAAAGAAGGTTTTGTGGAGTCGTTGGATGTTGATCGCTTGAATTTCACATTGAGCAATTTGTATTTGCAGCGCGAAAAGTTGCAAAATGCCATCATCATCACCAAAAATGCATTGAAAATTCACATGGCGTTGCCAATGAGCACCGAAATTACCCTTTCTGATAACTTGGAACAGTTGGAGACCTATCTCAATGTAAGCGGCTTGGATGTGAATGCCTTCAACGCAAGTCAGCGCATCGAACACAAAATTTTGGATCAAACTGTTGCATTGGGACTGCTCGACAACAAGCGATATAAAGCGGCGTCATTGCCGTCTCTGGTGGGTTTCTATCAGTATCAAAGAAGCACTTTGCGCAGTGAGTTCAACTTTTTCCAGAGCAACCTTACACCGAACAACGAGTGGGTACCATCCTCCGTATATGGTTTGAATTTGCGTGTCCCCATTTTTGCCGGTGGTCTAACCCGTTCGAAGTTGACGGAAACAAACATCAAAATTGAAAAAGCGAAAAACGACATGGCCAACTTTGATCGTTTTGCTGAGTTCGAATTCACCAACGCCAAAAACAATTACGCGGTAAACATGAAGCAGGCGGAAAACCAAAAAGCCAACTTAGCCCTGGCACAGCGCATTTATGATAAATCATCGCTCAAGTACAAAGAAGGTGTGGGCAGTGCGCTAGAAATGATGCAAGCCGAAACAGAACTGCGCGCAGCCAACAACAATTACATGAATGCCCTTTACGACTTGGTGATATCCAAAATTGAATTACAACATGCTACAGGCACCCCAATCAAATAATCCAACCATGAAACGTTATATATTATCGATGAGCTTGATCGCAGCATTTTTGATGAGTGCATGCGGAGAAAAATCAAACACGCCAGAGGCTAAAAAAGCCAAATTAGAGTCATTAAAGAAAGAAATCGCCCAGTTACAAGCCGAAGCCAGTGTTTTGGAAAAGGAATTGAATGCCGGTGCGGTTGCTGACATGGGGAAAACCGTGGAAATCGCCACCGTGAAGAAAGGTCTTTTTCAGAGTTTTATTTCTATTGAGGGTGTGGCAGACGCCAATGAAAGCACCATCGCAACCCCCAAAGTACCTGGTACTGTGGTTCGGGTATTGGTTCAGCCAGGCACAACAGTGAGTGCAGGTCAAGTTTTGGCCCAACTCGACAATACAGCCATTTCTCAAGGCAAAAACGAATTGAACCAACAATTGGTGTTCGTGACTACCCTATTCGAAAAGCAAAAGCGCCTGTGGGAAAAAGGTGTTGGTACGGAAGTACAGTATTTGTCGGCCAAGAACCAAAAAGAAGCTTTGGAGAAGAGCATGAAGACATTGGAAGCGCAGATCGATATGTACAACATCAAATCGCCCATTGCGGGCACATTGGAAAGTGCTGATGCCAAGGTGGGACAAGCCGTGGCTCCCGGTATGCCCCTGTTTCGCGTTGTCAATATGTCGAACATCAAAGTAAAAGCAGATGTGGCTGAATCGCACTCCAAGAAAATCAAGGCGGGTGATCAAATTGAGATTTACTTCCCTGACTTAAAAACAGAGGTTAATACCAACATCTCTTTCGCGGCCAGATTCATTGATCCATTAAACCGCACCTTCCGCGTGGAAACCAAATTGCCAAAAGTGGATAATTTGAAGCCAAACATGATTGCCAAATTGAAAATCGTTGACTACGAGAACAAATCGGCCATTAGCGTGAATTCAAACAGTGTACAAACCACTGAATCGGGTAGTTTTGTCGTGGTAGCCAAAGCGATTCCTGCAAAAAATGGAACCAACACATTTGTGGCTGAGCGCAGAAAAGTGAGCGTTGGCAAGACGAGCGAGGGATTGACCGAGATTTTGGAGGGATTGAATGAGGGCGACATGGTAATCACTGCGGGATACCAAGAATTGAACGATGGCCAGGCCATTTCTGGCGAATGGATGAAAGGCAACTAATCCCTACCCCATGAGCAAGTTCAATTTCAAAGAGTTCGGTCCCACCAGTTGGAGCATCGACAACAAAACCAGCATTTATATCCTGTCGATATTCATTAGTATCGCGGGTATTTTCTCATACAATTCTTTGCCGAAGGAGCAATTCCCCGACATCGTAATTCCAACCATCATCGTACAAACGGTGTATCCAGGTTCATCGCCAAAGGATATCGAAAATTTGATCACCAAGCCCTTGGAGAAAAAGATCAAATCGGTGAGTGGCGTAAAAAAACTCAAGAGCAATTCGATTCAAGATTTCAGCATTATCACGGTTGAATTTGATACGGATGTGAAGGTGGACCAGGCCAAACAAAAGGTGAAAGACCAGGTGGACAAGGCCAAAAGCGACCTTCCCAGTGATTTGAAGACCGACCCCATTGTACAGGAAATCAATTTTTCTGATTTGCCGGTGTTATACATCAACATCAGTGGCGATTTTGATTTGCAGTCGCTGAAGCGATATGCTGAATTAGCCAAAGACAAAATCGAGAGTTTGCCAAGCATCACGCGGGTTGATATCGTTGGTGCTTTGGATCGTGAGTTACAGGTAAACTTGGACTTGACCTCGATGGCCACTTCCGGACTAACCATGGATGATGTTACCCGGGCAATACAATACGAAAACATGCGTATTTCGGGTGGTAACATTGACGTGGATAAAATGCAACGCTCCTTGAGTGTGAGTGGTGAATTCCGCAGCAAAGAAGAAATTGAGAATATCGCGATTCGTTCAGGAACAGGCGCTACATTATATTTGCGCGATGTGGCTGAGGTTGTGGATGGTTACAAAGAAAAAGAGAGTTATGCCCGTTTAGAAGGTAAAAATGTGATCACATTGAACGTCGTTAAGCGCGCCGGTGAGAACTTGATTGAAGCGAGCGACAAGTGTCACGAAATTGTTGAAGACTTGCAAGCCAGCGGAGCATATCCCAAAGAAATGGAAGTTGTGTTTACGGGTGATCAATCGGTTAAAACCCGAACCACGGTCCATGATTTGATCAACACCATCATCATCGGGTTTATCCTGGTAACGGTGATTTTGATGTTCTTCATGGGTGCTACTAATGCCATTTTTGTTGGTTTATCGGTTCCGTTGAGTTGTTTCATTGCCTTTTTGGTAATGCCCACGATCGGGTTCAGTTTGAACATGATTGTGTTATTCGCCTTCTTGTTGGCTTTGGGAATCGTGGTAGACGATGCGATTGTGGTCATTGAAAACACCCACCGTATATTTCACAAGGAGCGATTGCCCATCAAGGTTGCTGCAAAAAAAGCGGCTGGCGAGGTCTTCATACCCGTACTCTCTGGAACCATGACCACCTTGGCACCTTTTATCCCCTTGGCTTTCTGGAAAGGAATTGTGGGAAAATTCATGTTCTTCCTGCCTGTGACACTGATTATTACACTTTTGGCTTCCTTGTTGGTGGCTTACATCATCAACCCTGTTTTTGCGGTTGATTTCATGGAAGATGAGCATGCCGAAGAGGACCACGCAAAATCGGCCCGCGGCGTAAAACGCACCTCTATTGTAATGGGAATAATTGCGGTGTTGGCTTACATAATGGGTGGATTCGGTGCCGGTAATTTTGTGGTTACCCTTTTGGGTGTGTACCTATTGCACCATTTCTGGCTACGTCATGTGATTGTGGTGTTTCAGACCAAAACTTGGCCCAGCGTTCAAAATGGTTACGAACGGGTTGTGCGCTATTTGTTGGAAGGCAATCGTCCAAGAAAAACCATTTTCGCCACCATTGCGCTCCTGATTTTGTCTTTCGTTGTCACCGCCATTCGCAAACCAGGTGTGGTGTTCTTCCCTCAAGCGGACCCGAATTTTACGTATGTCTATCTCACCTTACCAACAGGCACGAATGCAAAACACACCGATAGCATTCTAAAAATCGCCGAAAAACGCGTCTTTACTGCCATTGGCAAAGACAATCCATTGGTAGAAAGTGTCATTTCAAACGTTGCAGTGGGTGCAACAGACCCAAACAGTGGCGATCGAACCACAGCGAGTAACAAAGGAAAGATCACGGTTGCTTTCGTTGATTTCGAAAAGCGTGAAGGTGGAAGTACCATGGCTCTGTTGAAGAAAATTCGCGCCAGTATTGGCACCATCGCTGGGGCCGAAATCATCGTAGAACAAGAGAGAAACGGTCCGCCTGTAGGAAAAGCTGTGAACATCGAAATTCGTGGCGACGAGTTTGAATCATTGGTGAGCACGGCCACCAAATTGAAGACCTATTTGGATAACAAGAAGATTTCTGGCGTAGAGGAGTTGAAAACCGACTTCATCAGTTCAAAACCTGAAATCATCATCAAAATTGATCGCGAACGCGCCAATCGATTTGGTATTAGTACCGCCCAAATTGGGATGGCTTTGCGCGGAAGCATTTATGGAACCGAGGCGAGCAAGTTTAAGGATGAAAACGACGACTATCCCATCATGGTGCGCATCAAGAAAATGGATGCCAACAACTTGGATGCCTTGTTGAATATGAGAATCACCTACCGCGACATGGTTGCAGGGGGTATGATTCGTCAGGTACCATTGAGTTCTGTGGCTTCTGCTGAATACTCAAATACTTATGGTGGTATTAACCGGATGAATCAAAAGCGTGTAATTACTTTGGCCAGTAACGTACTGGCAGGGTACCAGCCAAATGAGGTTGTTTCTCAAGTAAACTCGGCCATTGAATCCTTCGATAAACCATCAGACATTCAAATCGTGATGACCGGAGAGCAAGAGCAGCAAGCAGAAACTGGGGCTTTCTTGGGCAATGCGATGTTGGCTTCTTTGGCTTTGATTTTGATCATTTTGGTAACCCAGTTCAATTCCATCAGCAAACCCTTGTTGATTTTGAGTGAGATTTTCTTATCGCTCATCGGTGTATTGTTTGGATTTGCCATTTTCGACATGGACTTCTCCGTTGTGATGACCGGTATCGGCATTGTGGCTTTGGTGGGAATTGTGGTTAGAAACGGGATTTTGCTCGTGGAATTTACAGACTTGCTCCGTGAACAGGGCGCCACATTGAAAGCCGCCATCATTGAAGCAGGTAGAACCCGTATGACACCCGTTTTGCTTACCGCTTCTGCAACGATCTTGGGATTGGTGCCATTGGCAGTGGGATTGAACATGGACTTCGCTACCCTATTCTCTGAATTGAACCCACACATTTATTTTGGTGGCGATAACGTGGCCTTCTGGGGACCGTTGAGCTGGACGATGATATACGGATTGGGCTTTGCAACATTCCTTACATTGATCTTGGTACCTTGCATGTATTATTTGAACGAGAAGTTCAAAGCAAGGGTTTATGGTTGGATGGGCCGACATTATGATCCAGACACCATGATGCGTCCGAAAGGAAGAGAGTAGTCCTATCAGACTGATTTGTTAGTGAAAGGGGTCGAGCAATCGACCCCTTTTTTTTTTGGGTTGAGGCAAATGCAATGACTGACAATTCATGAATACAATGTTTGTGATTGTATAGGAAATTCAATCACGGAAACGATTCCGTTGTATCTCAT
>SXYY01000144.1 GCA_005788145.1 Bacteroidota bacterium | reverse complement strand
GGGATAACCGAAGTTATTTCTGTTTCCAAAGTTTGTTTATAGCGCTCGGAAGGTTTAATAAAGTGATCGTGTATTTGGTTCGCCATTGCCTCAATCACAACCAACAACAATAGCCCAAATACCACGGATTTTTGGCGTTTTGCCTGTTTTCCTAAATCAGAAAATTGATCATTCAAATAATCCAATCCCAAGCCTGACAGCAACGCCATGATTGGAGTAAAGGGGATTGAATAATACGTGTGTTGCGGAAATACTGCCCCGGTCTTTAAAATGAAAACCCCAAATACAAACGCAATTGACGCCAAAGCAATCGCTTCGAATTTCAATTTTCTGCAAAATATCGCCCATATCCCTACAATGCCGAGCAACAATGCCAAAAACGAATAGTAACTCGTGAAATAGAATTTCTCTAAAAGCAACCGCCACAGGGGCCTGATCTCATGCCAACCCTCCAAAAGTCCTTTCGGAAAATACAAATGATACCCGTAGGTCGAATTCAAATAAGGCACCCAAGAAAAATACCACCACATGGCTGGCAGCAATGATGTAACCATTCCCAAAATCACCCACACAACCCGTCTTTTGTTGTCAACTTTTACAAACAACAGCAATCCCACAACAGCCAATAAACTCATCGCCGGGATTTTACTCAGTATCCCCAAAGCAATGGATAATGTTGCACATAACCAAGTAACCCATCGCCCTGTATGCCAAAAGTCAAACCCATAGCGCAATCCCACCAACACCAAAGAAACCGAAAATGTATCGGGCATAATTTTCCGCGAAAAAGTGAACCATGAAGAGCACAGCAAAATGATCACCGAAAACAACGAGACATTTTCAGCAAAACGATTTCTAAGGAGGTAGTAAAAATGATAGGTGCCGATAAGGACCACCGCTAAATTCACGCACCGACCGTACCAATGTTGGTAGCCAAAAATTCGACACAAAACCCAAGATAGGAAGTTAAATATAGGAAATTCTGCACCCACGATACCTGATTTTTCACCGGCCATATCGATGCGTGGATGCAGCCAATCCATGCCACCTTCCCAATAATTTCTGGTTATCATGGCTGTGAACGACTGTCGCCAACTGTGGGCCATTTCCAATGGAGGGTCAGTAATACCAAAAAGCTGAATTAAACCAAAGAGCAACAAAATCCCTGTCAACGGATCATGCCCAAAGCTCACGGTGGCTGTTCTCAAACGATCATAAAGTTGTCCAATGGCGTTTGTCACGTATTCTATGCTTAAGTAGCAAAAATACACCTTTGTTTGATTGCATATGGTTTCGCCTATATTTGAAAAAAACTGTGAACTTATGAAAAAACAATACTTACTTTTTATCTGTAGCGCATTGATTGGTAGCACATTTGGCCAAACATTCAGCGACAATTTTGATTCTTATGCGGTGGGAGACAACCTTGCTGCAAAAAGTGCGGTTTGGGAGACCTGGGGCAGTCCCAATGGCGGTGCGGATGATGTAAAAGTTACCAATACCAAAGCAAAGAGTGGAAGCAACTCGATTTATTTTCAATCCACTGCGGCGAATGGTGGTCCGGCAGATATAGTTCTTCCCTTTGGTGGGATGCGAATAAATGGACAGCTTGCATTGAAAATGGCCATGAACGTGGATGCGGGTAAAAATGCCTACTTCAACTTCCAAGAGCAGACAACAGTTGGCAAAGGTTACACCATTGATGTATATTTCATGGAAGACAAAACCTTGAATATCAATAATGCCGCCGCGGGTAATTTGTTGAGCGTTTCCTATCCCCAAGGACAGTGGTTTGATTTTGAACTCAAAGTAGACTTGAATACCAACACTTGGGATTTATTTATTGACGGCACCAAGGTAGGCGCGTTTCAAAACGCAACAAGAGCCATTGCCTCAATGGATTTGTTTCCAATCAACGGCAGTTCTTTCTACGTCGACGATGTGAGTTATTCTTACACTGCTTATACAAATACAACCAAAAATGCTTCGGTAACTTATATTGATAATGTTATGGGCTTTTTGGCCGGAGCCAATGTCATTCCGTCGGTTGAAATCAGAAACCTTGGAACCTCAACCATCACAGATGCTGAAATTTCCATCAAATATAATGGCACTACCCAGAACAAAAAACTGACCGGCATTAACTTGGCTGCCAATGGTTTGTACAGTACCAGTTTCGACAATGCCATCACCATTGTTGGTGGAATGGGCGATGTTGTCGCCTCAATTGTCACCGTGAACGGTAGCGCCGACGACAATGCAAATGACAACAGCAAAACCATCACCATCAACCCCATCGTTCCGGCCAAAGGCAAATTGGTTATCGGCGAAGAGGCAACGGGAACCTGGTGCCAATGGTGTCCGAGAGGTGCGGTTGCCTTAAAGAATATGCATGATAAATACGATGGCTTCTTCCAAGGAATTGCTGTACACAACAATGATCCTATGATGAATCCCTATTACAATGCATCGATAGCCCCAAAAATCAGCGGCTATCCCAGCGCCCTTGTGGATCGTGGAACCAAAATGGACCCCTCTGCCATGGGCGGTGATTTCATCAAGCGCATCCAAATTGCTCCAAAAGGCGTGATGGACATTGCTGCCAAATACGATGCCGCAACAAAAATCATGAGCGTGAGCGTGGAAACAACCATTCAAAGCGATATCTCAGGCGATTTCCGCATTGCTTGTGCCATCGTTGAGGATGATGTAACAGGAACTACCTCCGGATACAACCAATCCAATGCTTATGCCGGCGGTGGAAGCGGTGTAATGGGTGGCTTTGAAAAATTGCCAAACCCAGTTCCTGCAGCACAAATGGTTTATGACCATGTAGGTCGTTTGATCGCGCCAACCTTCTCAGGTTTGCCCAACGCTTTTGGTACTTCAGCCAAGGCAGGACAGAAATTCGTTCACAACTTCAGCTTTGAAATGGAACCCAGTTGGGAAATGATGCAAATGCATATCGTTCCTATGTTCATCGATAAAACCGGAATGATCGACAACGGCGGTAGTATCCCCTTCATCGATGCACGGAACAAAGCCTATAAAGACGGAACTGCCGTATTGGCGAGCCAAAGCCTCAACGGTCCAGATACCCGCATGGCTTTGCAACCAAATCCCAGCAACAAAGAATTTGACATCGCCATTTTTGGCGTAATTGACGGATATAGCTCTTTGGAAATTGTTGACATGCAAGGAAAAGTCGTTTATCAAACTCAGCAATTGAGTGGCAAAATGACCATCCCGTCACAAGATTGGAGTGCGGGAGTTTATTTGGTCCGCTTGAATGAAAATGGCCAAGTTTTCCAAAAGAAATTTGTAAAAAACTAAACCGCGAATACGCGAAAAAACACAACATTTACACCGTGAGACTGGTGATTCAGCGGGTTAAACGAGCCCAAGTTTGTATTAACGGCAACGAAACACGACGAATTGGTCAGGGTCTCATGGTGTTGGTGGGTGTTGAAGAAACCGACACCTTTGATGATGCTCAATGGTTGGCTGGTAAAACCGCGCAAATGCGCATTTTCTCGGATGACCAGGGAAAAATGAACCTTTCCGTCCTGGATATACACGGTGAAATTTTGGTGATTAGTCAATTCACTTTGTTTGCCCAAACCGCCAAGGGAAACCGCCCATCATTCATACGATCTGCGCGGCCTGAAACGGCTATCCCCATTTATGATATGTTCATAGAAAACTTGCGCACAGCTTGGCATCTGGATGTAACCACCGGCGAATTTGGCGCTGACATGGATGTTGAATTGGTCAATCAAGGACCCGTGACAATCACCATTGACTCAAAAAACCGGGAGTAACTAGAAAACAAGATTATCGATCAGTCGCACGCCCTCCAAACTTCCGGCAAAAACCACCGCATATTGTCTGCTTTTTGTCACCTGAGTGAGCAATTGCAATTGTTGGTTATCTAGCTCATCCATGAAGGGAAGCATCACACAAGAAAGGTATTCAACATCGAACCCCATTGAGGTCAGATTCTGCTTCTCAATGGCCAAGGTTACACCCATTTGGGTGGGATTCGCAACAACCGCCGTCAAACTCTTGTATATGGCAGCAGCGGTCTCCAAGCCTTTATCGGACAAACGCATATTTCGAGAACTCATCGCCAAACCTGAGGCCTCACGCTTGGTTACCACCCTGCGCATTTGTAAATCCGGGAAATGTTGAACAACCAATTGCTCTATCACCAAACACTGCTGCAAATCCTTTTCTCCAAAATAAACAACATGGGGCTGTACGTAATTAAATAGCCTGTAAACCACTTGGACTACCCCGTGGAAATGTCCTGGCCTACAAGCACCCTCAAATCGACTGTCGAGCGGTCCTAGATCTACCACAACATCTGCGGTTGTTGACGGATACATCTCTTCATTGGTGGGCGTAAACACAAAATCCACACCCTGGGCTTCCAATAGTGCCAAATCAAGCGCAAGCGTCCTGGGATATTTTTCTAAATCAGATGAATTGTTGAATTGAAGGGGATTGATGAAGATACTCACAACCGTCAAATAGCCATCTTGTTGGGCAGCTTCAACCAACGAAAGGTGTCCTTCATGCAAAGCACCCATGGTGGCAATGAAAGCGATCTTCCTGTTCGGATTCTTGATATGAATTGACGGAAGTTCTGTCGCGAGCGTGAATACCTTCATGTTGAACGTAAAAGAGGGTGCAAATAACGATTTTTCCTAGGTTCTTGGAAGATTGTTGTTTCAATTTCCGATTTTTTTACTATACTTTTGTAAACTTTTTCATTGCATAGTTTCACTCTGTATGACCCAAACCAAAAAACGCGTTCTGTTTGTAAGTTCTGAAATGTCTCCTTTTTTAGAGACTTCGCCGCTAGCAACAGTAGCTCGCATGCTTCCACAAGCACTGCAAGAGCAAGAAAATGAAATCCGAATCCTCGTTCCTCGATTTGGTGTCATCAACGAACGTCGCAATCGCTTGCACGAGGTCGTTCGACTTTCAGGAATCAACATCAGCATTGACGACAACGACAACCCTTTGATTATCAAGGTTGCATCGATTCCTCAAACAAAAATGCAAGTCTATTTCTTGGACAATGAAGACTATTTTCATCGCAAGGCGATGTTCCATGACGAGAGTGGAAAATTGTTTGACGACAACGATGAGCGCACGATTTTCTTTTGTAAAGGTGTGATGGAAACTGTGAAAAAATTGGGTTGGGCACCAGACATCATTCACTGTCAAGGATGGATGACCAGCTTAATTCCGATGTATTTGAAAACGCTTTACAAAGATGAACCCGTTTTCAAACACACAAAAGTGGTTTTCAGCGTGCACTGCGACGAAGGCAAAATCAATTTGGGTGGTGATTTCGCCCGCAAAGCGAGCCTCAATTCTTTGGACGATGATTGCATGAAGTGTTTTGGCGACGCAAGTGTAGATGCCATGAACATTGGTGCAGTAAAACATTCTGACGCCATCGTTACCAATAGCGAAGAGGCCCACCGTGTTGTAGAAGCCCATTTGAGTGATAAAATCGTAATGAGACACAGCGATGAAGAAGCCGCTACTCAATACGGATCATTGTATGAACGCTTGATGTCCTAATTTTTATTTTGAAAATCAGGGTTTCCCTTGCTATTTTATTGGTCCTTGTGGGATTTTCAGCCTGTACGAAGCAGGATGGGAACATCATTATCGACGGGCAATCCAACAACAATCAACTCGATATTTTCCGGGCAGATACATTTACGCTGCTCACCAAAACCATTCGCGAGGATTCACTTCCGGGAAATGGTATTAACTACAGCTTGTTGGGCGAAATGAACGATCCCATCTTGGGTAAAAGCAAAGCCAGTTTGTTCGCCAAGATGATGATCCTTGAACCCGAAAACAATTTTCCCAATACCATAGAACCCGATTCCGCCATTTTGTATATCCCAATGGTGGATGGTTTGAATTTTTACGGAAACCCCCTCACCAAACAACGGATCCAAGTATTCCCGCTGTCAGAAACAATCACAAGTTCCAAGGTATACTACCAACATCAAAACATCGCTTACAATCAACAAATCAGTAGCAATTACTTTGGTCCGATGTATCAACAAAAGTTTGATTCGATTGGGTATCGCAAAGAAAAAATGGGATTGAAGCCTGGCATCATGATCAAGTTGAGCGATGAATTTGCACGCAGTTTAATGCAAATGCCTTCCGAGGCTTATCAATCCAATGATGGCTTGGCCAAACACTTTAAAGGAATTGCCATTATCCCGGAAAACGATGAGCTCATGCCTGGAGAAGGTGGATACGCGGTTTTTGATCTTGCCAATGTGATTTCTTTGGCCTACCGTGCCAAAATCATGTTGTATTACAACGATACAAGCACCTTCGTTTTCGGATTTGAAGGAAAGGGATCCATCGTCAATCAAGGAAAAGTAGGCCCTTACCCGCAGATGATTAACGATCAATTGTCAAATCCCAACAAAAACTTTGAAACAACCTATGTTCAAGCGTTAAGCGGGATAAAAACGGAAATCCAAATTCCCTTTTTGTTGAATTTAATTGACAATGGCAATGTGGGGATCAACAAGGCCGAGATTTTGTTTTACACCAACAATATCAGCTCTGTGAACCAGTTTGCACCTCCACGCTTAAATCTGTACCAACCCCTGAATACAAAGAGTAGACGAAACCGATTGATCGACGATGCTACGATGTCGCCTGCGTCATTCGGCGGCATTTATGATGAAACGAGAAAATGTTATCGGTTCACCGTCACAAGACACATACAAAATATTCTAAACGACCAGCACTTCAAGTCATTGAATACCAATTTGGGATTGTTTTTGGCCATGCCATCAGACAACCCCGTCATCGGCGCAAGAGCAGGCATTGACCACAGCAAAACAAAATTAATCATCACGTACACGAAACCCAATTAACGCAACATTGTTTCATCACTATGGGTACCCGTAAACCATATCAACTCGTTAGTCGCGAATGGAAGCAAGAAGACACCACATTCATCGTAAATGGTGTTACCATCGGGAAAGACTTGATGATGGTTGCCGGTCCATGTGCTGTTGAAAATCGGGAACAAATCTTCACCATATCCGAATATTTGGCCAAGAAGAACATCAAATTTCTTCGCGGCGGTGCTTACAAACCAAGAACAAGTCCATACTCATTTCAAGGTTTAAAAACCGAAGGGCTTCAATTGTTGCGTGAAGCTGGTGATAAATACGGCTTGGCCGTTGTCTCAGAAATCATGAGCATCGACAAAATTGATGAACTCGTGACCTATGCCGATATTCTGCAAGTTGGAACGCGCAACATGCAAAATTACCCCTTGTTAAAAGCATTGGGAAAATGTGGTAAGCCCTTACTACTGAAACGCGGGATGAGCAGCACCATCGAAGAATGGTTGTTGGCGGCAGAGTATATTGTAAGTAGCGGAAATGAACGCGTTATTTTGTGCGAGCGCGGCATTCGCACCTTCGAAACCGCCACCAGAAACACCCTCGATATCGCGGCTATTCCTTTGATCAAAACCCTTAGTCATCTACCCATCATCCTTGATCCAAGCCAAGGTACAGGTCTTCGCGATTTGGTTGCACCTGTTTCCAATGCTGCCATCGCCGCCGGTGCAGATGGATTGATCATCGAAGTGCACAATCAACCCAACGAGGCCTTGAGCGATGGTGATCAGAGTTTGTATTTGGATCAATTGGGCGATTTATTGCCACAGCTTTCGATGCAGGCACAATTCCGTAACAAACGGTTCGACTTTGAATCCGCCGTTGCCATCGAAAACCTAAATTAACCGACTATTTTCCTTGTCGTTGAAATAAGCGATAAATGGGCCACCCCAACGCCACAATGCCGATACCCGTCATTGCTATGTTGAACTGACTAACCAATATCCCCACGGCAACAAAACCAGCCAAGAAGAGATAAGCAATGGGTAAGTAGGGATATCCCCATACTTTGTAAGGCCTTTCGGCCTCGGGTTCGCGTTTGCGCAAAATCATCACACCGGCAACCGTAATGATATAGAACAACAGCGATGCAAATGTGCAATAGCTCAGCAAATCGCCGTAACTACCGCTCAAACACAACACGCTGGCCCAAAAAGCCTGCATCCAAAGCGCATTTGCGGGAACATTTTTCGTGTTCAACTTGGCCGCCTTTTGAAAAAACAAACCGTGATCCGCCATTGCTTTGTATAATCGACTGCCCGCCAGAATCAGTCCATTGTTGCATCCAAAAGTGCTTACAACAATCAAACCGGCCATAAACAACAATCCCATTGAACCCGCCAACGCGTCGTTGGTAGAACCCATCAGCACAGAAGATGCCGCAACACCCACACGATCTTGATCGGCATGAGCCAAACCCAAACTAAAATTTTCTGCCCAACCATCCGGACCTACTGCCGCCAATGCATTTGTCCAATCAAGGCCTTTTAACGGCAGTAACGTCATATAGGCAACATTGGCCAAGCAATACACCACCGTAACGATAAAAGTGCCATACAACAACGCCTTGGGGATGGTTTTGCTAGGTTTGTCTACCTCGGCCGACATGAAAGTAATTCCTTGCCAAGCATCCGACGAAAACAAGCTACCAACCATCGCACTGGCAAATGCCAACATCAATGTCATACCGGAAATAGACTCCCAAAAGCCTTTTATCGGTTCAATGGATTTGATTGTGGCTTCGGGGTTTGCCGGGACATACTTTGAAGCATTCAATCCATCCGACATGTTTGACCAAAAGTAATTGTGTGCGCCATTGAGTGAACCACCCACGAGAACATACAAGCCACCGAGAATCAGTGCACCGAGTGCGACCAATTTGGCCAAGGTAAAAATGCGCTGTACCCATTTCCCTTCTTGGATTCCCAAACCATTGATAATTGTGAGCAATACGATGCTTGCTATCGCCATGCACTGACCAGAAAGCAACGAAAACTGATAACCACAACACCCAAGGGTAAAGACGACCTTGTCGTGTCCCCAAACAAATATCCCCAGGTGTTTGGCAAACGCCATGGCTACCGCCGCAATTACACCCGTTTGAATGACTGAAAACACGGCCCAACCATAGACGAAACCCATGCGTTTGCCATAGATGCGGGTGATAAAGTTATATTGGCCACCTGCATTGGGCATCATCGCCGCGAGTTCACCAAAACTCAGGGCTGCCATAAGGGTAATGAAACCCGTAAGGATCCAAGCCAGCAAAACGAGTGGTCCGTTTCCCAATTGGCGGGTCATATCGCCGGTAACCAAGAATATACCACTGCCTATCATACTGCCTGAAACCAGCAATACCGAATCAAATACACCCAGTTTTTTCGTTGTTGTCATTGTATTGAAAAGCATATTACAAAAAAGGCCTGGGGTTACCAAGCCTTTTTGATGATTCTTAATTTAGATTTTACGCGTTATTCAAATTTGAATTTTTGCGGCTGTAGAGGAAATAAACCAATACGCCCAATGTTCCCCAAATTAGGAAGGCATACCAGGTGTTTTCACGGACCTGCGACATCAAAAACACGTTAAAAGCAACGCCCATCGGCGCTACAAAGTAAATGAAGGGGGTTTTGTAAGGCCTATCCAACTCGGGTTGTTTCACTCGCAAAATCAACACTGCCAAACAAACCATGGCAAAAGCCAACAAAGTACCCATTGAGCACATCTCGGATACTTTATCGATGGGCGTTAACGCAGCCACGATAGACACAACAAAGCCGACCAAAATGGTACTCTTATAGGGCGTTTTGAATTTTGGATGCAAAGAACCAAACATGTTCTTTGGCAATAACCCGTCTTTCGCCATTCCCAAGAAGATTCGGGTTTGTCCCAGCATCATTACCAGCATAACCGACATCAAACCGGCAGTAGCTGCGATGGTAATCAAATACACCGCCCAATCAATCCCTGCACCTGCAAAAGCAGAAGCCACAGGGGCTTTCAAATCCAAATCACCATAAGGCACCATTCCTGTAAGAACCAATGAAACGGCGATATAGAGCAAAGTACAAATGATGAGTGAGGCAATAATTGCAAATGGCACGTCTTTCTTTGGATTAATGGCTTCTCCCGCTTGGGTAGACACTGCATCGAAACCGATGTAAGCAAAAAACACAATCGTCGCTGCTGTTAGGACCCCACCAACACCAAAATGGAGGTGTCCGTCTTCGCCCATTTTCTCAGCAGGAATGAAGGGATGCCAATTCGCAGTATCCACATAAAAAGAACCTGCAATGATCACAAACAACACCACTGCCACTTTCAAGATTACAATAACATTGTTTGTTGACGCCGCTTCTTTAATTCCTTTGACCAAAATGGCAGTAATAACCCAGGTAATGAGGAAAGCGGGCAGGTTGAAAGCAGTACCCCCGAAAGTAACAGGATCATTGATCAAATACTCAGGAAGATTGATATGAAACAAATGCAACAGTTTGGTGAAATAACCACTCCAAGCAACCGCCACCGTTGTAGCACCCATCATATATTCTAGGATCAGGTTCCATCCGATAAACCAAGCAAATAATTCACCCACAGTGCCGTAGGCGTAGGCGTATGCAGAACCTTCTACAGGCAACACAGAGGCAAACTCCGCATAGCAAAGAGATGCAAACAAACAGCCGATACCTGCGATCACAAAGGCCAACGCCAGCGCTGGGCCCGCGTGGTTATGGGCTGCAATTCCGGTCAAAGTAAAAATTCCGCCCCCGATAATGGCGCCAATTCCCAAAGAGGTCAAACCCCAACGGGTCAATACCCGATTCAAATCGTTTTTCTTCGCATCGGCCTGATAGGCAGCAATGGGTTTCTTTCTCCAAATAGACATGATACATTTCGCTAAAAAACAAATATAAGGGTTTAGGCAATTACGCCCAATGATTTACCCACTTTGGTGAATGCCGCTACGGCTTTGTCGATGTGCTCAAATTCATGCGCCGCACTCAATTGAACCCGAATTCTGGCTTGCTCTCTCGGAACAACCGGAAAGAAGAAGCCAATCACATAAATACCCTCTGCCAACAATGCATTCGCCATGTCTTGACTCAACTTGGCATCATACAACATCACCGGCACGATGGCGCTGTCGCCATCCTTGATATCGAATCCAGCCGCCTTAATTCCCGCTTTGAAATGCTTTACATTGGCTTCCAATTTATCGCGCAATGCGGTAGTCTCATTCAACATATTCAGCACTTCGATGCTCGCACCAACGATACTGGGTGCCAAAGAGTTACTGAATAAGTATGGACGGCTGCGCTGACGCAACAATTCAATGATCTCTTTTCTGCCTGTGGTGTATCCACCCATCGCACCGCCCAAGGCTTTACCCAAAGTACCTGTGATGATATCTACCCGACCCATCACATTGCAATATTCTGGGGTACCACGACCGGTGGCCCCGATAAATCCTGCAGCGTGACACTCGTCTGTCATCACCATTGCATCATATTTCTCAGCCAAATCACAAATTTTATCGAGTTGTGCCACATAGCCATCCATCGAGAAAACACCATCGGTAACCACCAAAATAAAGCGAGCACCCTTTTCACGCGCTGCGATGAGCTGGGTTTCCAAATCTGCCATGTTATTGTTCTCGTAGCGGAATCGCATTGCCTTGCACAAACGCACACCATCAATGATGGATGCGTGATTCAAACTATCGGAAATGATGGCATCTTGCTCACCCAATAGGGGCTCAAACACACCGCCATTCGCATCGAATGCCGCCGCATAAAGAATGGTGTCTTCGGTACCATAAAAGTCAGCAATTTTGGCCTCCAACTCCTTGTGGATGTCTTGTGTTCCGCAAATAAACCGCACACTGCTCATTCCAAAACCATGGGTATCGATCGCACGCTTCGCCGCTTCCAATACGCGTGGATGGCTACTCAATCCCAAATAATTATTGGCGCAAAAATTAACAACCTCACTGCCGTCTGCCAATTTGATTACGGCGTCTTGGGGGGTCGTGATGATGCGTTCTTTTTTAAAAAGGCCGGCTTCTTCGATGCTTTTCAGCTCAGCCGCCAAGTGTTGTTTAATGGCTCCGTACATAGGTGTATAAAAGACAAAAATACAATTTTGCCCTCTATTATAACCCTATCATGCCTTTGATTTCTTCGATGATTTTGCGGTCGTTGCTCAACCGGGGTACTTTGTTCTGTCCGCCCAATTTTCCTTTCGATTTCAACCAGTCATGAAAGGTCAAGGTTGGCACGGCTATCACCTGTGGCATTTTCATGAGCATGTCGCCAGCGCGCTTTCCTTTATAATCGTCATTGGTGCGTTGTAATTCTCGATCCAACAACTCGGTAAATGCCTTTAGGTCGGCCGGTGGCTTTGCAAACTCTATCAACCATTCATGTCCAGGATTTTCATTTTGATCCAGATACACAGGCGCTGCTGTATAATCGGTAACAATTGCATCCAATTCTTTGCATGCCATGGCGATGGCGGTTTCAGCATTTTCAATCACCAACTCTTCGCCAAATGCATTGATGAACAACTTGGTGCGACCCGTTATTTTAAAGGTAAAGGGATTGAGGCCATGAAATTGAATCGTATCGCCAATGATATAGCGCCACAATCCACCCACCGTAGATATAATTACCGCATAATTGATACCCGGCTTCACTGCCGATAGGGGCACGATATTATGGATGGAGGGTACTTCCGTGGCAGGATAAAACTCAAAGAAAATTCCCAAATGCGTTAACAAAACCAATTCAGATCGATCAGCTTGGTATTGAATTCCAAAAAAGCCCTCACTTGCATTGTACGTTTCTAGATATTTAACCTGGCTGCTGGGCAAGAAGGCTTTAAATTGTTCGCGGTAGGGCTCAAAGTTTACACCACCATGGATAAACAACTCAAAGTTGGGCCAAACTTCCAATATATTTTGCTTACCCGTTACTTCAAGCACACGCTGCATAACAACAGCTGTCCATGTAGGAACACCACTCACACTCGTAACATCTTCATCCTTGATGATTTCCACCATCTTCTCCAACTTCTCTTCCCAACTTTCCAAGGTCGCTACTCCTACATCCGGCGTGCTTTTCCAATTTGCCCAAGAGGGTAAATGGACCATCAAGATGCCACTCAAATCGCCAAAATAATAATCCTGTCCTTCGTTTTGTTTGGTAGTTCCGCCAATCAAGAGTCCTTTACCACCAAAAATTTTACCCTCTGGGTAAAAACCAAAAAACTGGGTTACGGCTTCTTTGGAACCTTCAAAATGGTTGTGCTCCATGATTTCATAACTCATGGGGATGAACTTCGACACATTGCTCGTGGTACCACTGCTTTTGGCAAACCAACGAATATCTCCCGGCCACAACAATGATTGCTCACCGCGCTGATTTCTCTCAATGTAGGGCAGAAAATCTTCAAAACTCGCTACAGGCACACGCTCAGCGAATTGCTGATAGGTGGTTAATTTCTCTATGCCAAACTTACGGCCATATTCCGTAAGCGATAGTTTCTCCATTAACTCACCAAACAGAATATTTTGGTTCTCCAACGATCGCTCGATGTTGGCGCGAAGCTCTTTCACGCGCTGCTTAAAATACCAACCAATGATGGGACTGATCATGACGCTATCAAACCATCACGCAACCTAACAATTTTTTTGGCATGTTTTGCGATGTCTTCTTCATGGGTCACCAAAACAATGGTATTTCCTCCTGCGTGAATCTCTTCGAACAACCCCATAATTTCATGTGAAGTTTGGGTATCGAGGTTTCCTGTGGGTTCATCTGCAAGCAACAAACTTGGATTATTAATCAAAGCACGAGCAACTGCAACACGCTGCCTTTGTCCGCCAGAAAGCTCATTGGGTTTATGGTCCAATCGGTTGCCCAAACCCACCTTATTCAGGGTTTCCCGGGCCCGTTCCAAACGCTCTTTTTGAGATACGCCGGCATATACCAATGGCAAAGCAACATTCTCCAATGAACTCAATCGATTCAATAAATTGAATGTTTGAAATACAAAACCAATCTCGTCGTTTCGGACTTTGCTCAATTCAACGTCCGACATCATGCTCACTTCTTTTTGATTCAGCCAATATTTACCTGCTGAAGGTGTATCTAGGCAGCCAATGATGTTCATTAGGGTACTTTTTCCCGAACCCGAGGGTCCCATCAAAGCCACATACTCTCCTTGATGGATATCAAGATCAATTTTTTTTAGGGCGTGCACTGTTTGATCGCCCAGTACATAGGTCTTTCGGATGTCTTGAAGCGATATTAAGGCACTAGCCATTGCCGTCAATTACCTTGGGAACGCGAAAGAAATCACTGTCCGATTTGGGTGCATTTCGCAGTGCCTCTTCATGGGTAATGGTTTGAATCACCACATCCTCTCGTAACACGGTTTCACTGTTTGTTAGATAAATCAATGGCTCTACACCTTCTGTATCTACCTCTTTGAGTTTTTCGCACATCACCAGGATGTCCTCCAAATCGCTCTGCATTTTTGTTAAATTATCCCCTTCAAATTGCAAGCGCGATAAATGGGCGAGTTCTTTCACTCTTTGTTCGGTGATTTTCATATGATACCTAGTGATTTGAGTTGTGAAGATATAACATTGTATACTTTTTCTTGCACCATTGGCAGATCATCTATCGATAAACCCTTGGTTTCAATCGGCGCATGAACAAACATGCGCATCAAGCCTGGCGATCCATCAAACGTTTCACTGTTAAACCGTTTTAGGTTATCGGCCAAAGTTACTGGGACAATGGGGATCTGCTTTTCAATGGCCAAACGAAATGCACCCGGCTTGAATGGGTATTTAATTTGAGGCGCGCTATCGGGAATTCTGCCCTCTGGATAAATAATCAAATTGGCACCCAACGCATCCATTTGGTTAGACGCATCCACGAAGGCCTTGTGTGATCCCCGAAGGCTCTCTCGATGCACTGCGATATCCAATGTACGAAACCATATGCCAAACAACGGTATGCGCGACAGCTCTATTTTGCCCATGAAAAAATTAAATCCAGGTAAAAAACTACCACAAGTAAGAATATCCAAGTATGAAATGTGGTTGGGACAGAACACCAATTGCTGATTTTTGGGCAACGGCTGCTCATAGCGAACTACCGGCCAAACAAACGCCACCAGTGATGTGGTTCTTCCCCAAATTTTACGAAGCCCATGTGCTAGTCGATAGGTTTTGGACGATTGCAGCAATAGCCACAAGAAGGGGTAAACGAGCAGAAACAGAGACACAAACCAAAAGCCCGCCCAAACCAACCATATTCTACCCAAGATCTTCTTCATGGCATACTATGTTATGTGCGCTTCATGTTCCACACAAACACCATCAACGCCACTACCATACTGGTTGAAACACACATCATTAGTTCAAAGCCACCAAAGGAGGAAGGACTGATTTTCACATCAAAATTCTCCTTCAACAACGTCTTTTGTTTGGACTTATCGTTCAGGGCGATGCTCGTATCGTTATTCACACTCCGATCGATTGCCGCATATTGCAATTTTCTCCAATCTTGAATGATTTCGGTTTTGTTGTGGTAAATGTGCTGGTAAGCTGCAATGTTTGTGGCTGCCATGACCAGTGCCATCATCAAGGAATAAAACAACGCCTTACCCATGTTGATGGGTTTGTCGGTTTGCATGTGCATCAAACTCTTCACAAACAAGTAAACCCCGATTCCAGGAATCACCAAGTTGAAAAACATCGGAAAGAAAGCCACGAATGATGTGGTTTTGTACAACCCATTGAGGTATTGTACCAACAGCATGGATGCGCTCAAAGAGCCAAATGCCAAGCCATAAATAAAAACACGTTTGAACACGGCACAAAAATAGGAAAAGCCACGGCTAATTCCGGTGATACAAAAAAAGAAGGTGGTCTAGTGGGGAAACCTTACACCCGATTCTAGATGTAATCTTCGTCTTGACGGTCGTATTCGTCAAAATTGTATTCAGGTAGCAAGGTAGTCTTCACATGACCAATGGTCTCTGACAAGCCATCGCTAAACTTGTTAAAGTCCTCTTTGTACAAATGAATCTTCATCTTCACAAAATTACCATCGTCGAACTTGCTTCGCTTACTTTCAGTAATAGTAATGTAATAGTCGTTGTTTCTTGTGGCTTTTACATCAAAAAAGTAAGTGCGCTTGCCTGCACGTACACGCTTGGAAAAGATCTCCTCTTGAGAATCTCTGTTGTAGTTTTCTTCCTGCATCATCTTCTAGTTAATACGAGAACTCAAATCTCTAGGCAAATATGCAAAAATTATTGAGGTTCTGCACACAAATGTAAGATAAATTAATAAACAAGTGTCATTTTAACGCTTGGTGCGCCTTTATCATTGGAATTCAGCACTTTGGCTTTCGTTTAAATTGCGATAATAATCGCATCGAAGGACCAATTCGTCATGGGTACCGATATCTGTAATGACACCCTCCTCCAACACGATGATGCGATCGGCCATCCGCAATGGAGCAATTCGGTGGGCCACAACAATGGCTGTGGCATCTTTCAGCCAGTGGGATACATGCTCAATAATCTGTCGCTCCGTTTCCGCATCAACCGCACTCAAACAGTCATCCAACACATACAAACTCGCTCGTTTTACCAAAGCCCTGGCCAAGGCAACGCGCTGTTTTTGTCCGCCCGATAAACTCACACCCCTTTCGCCAAGCAATGTGTTTAAACCGTTGGGCCATTGGGGGATATCTTTGTCGAGACAGGCTGCCTTTACTGCTTTTTGTAATTCTTCCGGTGATAGTTCGCCCGTTTCAATACCAAACGCAATGTTATCACTGATGGTTTCAGAAAACAGAAATACATCTTGAGGCACATAGGCCAAATGACGGCGGAAATCATGGAGGTTGATTTCGTGCATCGGTACACCATCGATAAGCACGCGAGAGGCATCCTGTGAGGCATAATACATTGCGGATAACAACTGCGCCAAGGTTGATTTGCCTGAACCTGTTCTGCCTGTAACACCCAAAATTTCACCGCGTTTTATGGTTAGTGAAATGTTCTTCAATGCGGGCTGTGTTTTGCCTTCGTAGGTAAAGTTGAGGTTATCAATGGTGATTTCCCGATTAAAAACAAAGGGTTTACCGGCGATTTCTTGGTGCTCGTCAGCCGTTAAAAACTCGTTAATGCGCTTTTGACTGGCAGCGGCTTTTTGTACCAAAGCGGTTGTCCATCCCAAACTCGCTACAGGCCATATCAACATGTTGAGATAAATCACAAATTCGGCCAAATTACCGGGGGTAAAGGCACCTTTTTCAACTTCTTTCCCGCCCAAATAAATCACTATCAATGTACTCAAACCCATCAGCAACAGCATCATCGGAAAGAAGAGCGCATTGATTTTGGCCAGTTTCATGTTTCGATTTTTATACTCCTCGCCTTCGGCTTGAAATTTGGCGCTGAACGTGGCTTCCATCCCGAAAGATTTGATGATGCGAATTCCCGCAAATGTTTCTTGGGCACTTGCAGTGATCACAGACAGTTGTTCTTGTATCTGTTTGTTGCCCAAATTCATGCGGCGACTCACTTGATAAATGGAATAGGAGAGTACAGGCAAGGGCAGTAAAACCCAAATTGTGAGCGATGCGTTGGCTTGCGACATTTGATAGATGACCACCACAAAGGTGAATATCATATTGGCGAAATACATGATGGCCGGACCGATGTACATGCGAACATTTGAAACATCTTCACTCATGCGGGAGAGCAAATCACCCGTCATGTGTTTGCGATAAAATGATTCTCCCAGCTTTTGATATTTGTTGTAAAGGCGATTTTTAAGGTCGTATTCCACTTTTCTCGATACCACAATCAGGGTCTGACGCATGAAATACATGAACACACCGCGTACAATGGCCAGTAACAAAATGCCCACACCAAAAGCCAAAGCGGTCTGGAAGATGAGGCTCGACGCCAAAGCATCGCCCCTGCCAGTAATCCAAAGCGACTGTTTTAGCGCTTCATCCAATCCCAAACGGACCAAAATTGGAACAGAAGCAGAAAATACGTTGGTGAGCAAGATAAAAAGGATGCCCCACAACATCATTTTCCCGTATTTGATGAGGTATTGATTTAGAAATAAAAGTTCGCGCATGGGAAGTACAAAGGTAGTTTAAAGGTTAGTTTTCGGCCCATTCATTTGTACAGCTTTGGATGAGTGGTCTTTTTGAAACTTTTTCACAAGAATATCCACATTTAGTCATTTTTGTTTTGTATCTTTGCCTCCCATTTGAGATAGCCATGCAATTAACTGCTGAAAGAAAGAAAGAAATTTTTAACACCTTCGGAGGCTCTGCAACCAATACAGGAAGCACCGAGGCCCAAATTGCCATGTTCACTGAGAGAATCAATTTTATCAGTGCACACTTGAAGGAATTCCGCAAAGACAAGAGTGCGGAATTGTCTTTGATTAAGTTGGTTGGTAAGCGTAGAAGCTTGTTGAACTACTTGATGAAGAAAGACATCTTCAAATACAGAGCGTTGATCAAAGAATTGGGCTTGCGTAAGTAAGACTTATTCTTTTAAACCTTTTACGAGTAAAGAAAAGCCCCGTTCGCTTCGCGAAGCGGGGCTTTTTATTTCTGAAATTAATATACAATGTTTAAAATACACAAAAAACAATTCGATACCGGCGATGGTAAAATCATCGAAATCGAAACCGGTAAATTGGCCCGTCAGGCCCACGGCAGCTGCGTAGTAAAAGTTGGCAAAACCATGATTTTGGCCTCTGTAGTTTCTAACTACGATGCAAAAGAAGGTGTTGATTTCCTTCCCTTGAGCGTCGACTACCAAGAGAAATTTGCTGCCGTTGGCCGCATCCCAGGTAGCTTTTTACGTCGTGAGGCGCGTTTGTCCGACTATGAAATCTTGATTTCTCGTCTCGTAGACCGTTGCTTGCGTCCTTTGTTCCCAGAAGATTATCATGCCGACACCCAAGTGATGTTGACATTGATTTCCTCCGATGAGAACATCCTTCCAGATAGTTATGTTGGATTGGCTGCTTCGGCTGCGTTGATGTTGACAGATATTCCCTTTCTAGGACCAATCTCTGAGGTTCGTGTGGGTAGAATCGATGGCAAGTTCATCGTAAACCCTACCAGAGAAGAACTGGCACTGTCTGATATCGACATGTTGGTTGGCGGTACTGCCAACGACTTGAACATGGTAGAAGGTGAATTGAAAGAATTGTCTGAAGAAGAGTTCTTGGAAGCCTTGAAATTTGGTCATGAAGCTGTGAAACTACAATGTGCTGCCCAAATGGAATTGTTGGCTGAAATGGGTGGTCGCAAACCCGTTCGCGAATACAATCACGAAGACAATGATGCTGAATTGCGCGAGCGCGTGATTGCTGAAACTTCTGCGGATATCCGTAAGGTTGCTGAAAGCGGTGCACCAAAAAACGAGCGTACTGCAGCTTTCAAAGCCATTATTGCTGAATATTGCAAGCAGTTCGAAGGCCATGAGCAAGAATCCCGCATGGTTCGTTTGGCAAAGAAGTATTTCCATGAAGCGGAATACAACCAAATGCGTGAAATGATCTTGGACAGTGGTCGTCGTTTGGACGGTCGTTCAACAACCCAAGTTCGTCCTATCTACACTGAAGTGGATTATTTGCCAGCAGCACATGGTTCTGCTGTATTTACACGTGGTGAAACTCAGTCTTTGACGACTGTTACTTTGGGTGGTAAAATGGATGAGCAATTGTTGGATGCACCGATGTTGCACGGACATAGCCGTTTGATGTTGCACTATAACTTCCCTGGTTTTTCTACGGGCGAAGTAAGACCTAACCGCGGTCCTGGTCGTCGCGAAATCGGTCACGGTAATTTGGCGTTGCGCGGTTTGAAAGCCATGTTGCCAATCGATGTTCCTTATGTAATTCGTATTGTAAGTGATATCCTAGAATCAAATGGTTCTTCTTCCATGGCAACAGTTTGTGCTGGTTCTATGGCGTTGATGGATTCTGGTATTCCATTGCAAAAGCCTGTTGGTGGTATTGCCATGGGTTTGATTACTGATGAATCTGGTCGTTACACGGTGTTAACCGATATCTTGGGTGATGAAGATCACTTGGGTGATATGGATTTCAAAGTAGTTGGAACCACCGAAGGTATCACCGCTTGTCAGATGGACATCAAAATCAACGGTTTGAAGTGGGAAATGGTTGCTCAGGCTTTGAAACAAGCCAAAGAAGGTCGTTTGCACATTTTGGGCGAAATGGCCAAAACCATCACTTCTGGTAGACCAGAATTGAAGCCACATACACCACGTGTTGAAATGATCGTGATTGACAAAGAGTTCATTGGTGCGGTAATCGGACCAGGAGGAAAAATCATTCAAGACATCCAAGCGCGGACTGGAACCACCATCTCTATCGAAGAGCGTGATGGCAAAGGATACGTAGAAATTTTGAGTAACGATGGCGATAGCATGGCAGCCGCAGTTGCCATTGTAAATGGTATCGTTGCAATTCCTGAAGTGGGTGGAACATACACTGGTAAAGTGAAGACCATCACTGAATTTGGCGCATTTGTTGAATTCATGCCAGGCAAGGACGGTTTGTTGCACATCAGTGAAATTTCTTATGATCGCGTTGCGACCATGGAAGGTGTATTTACTGAAGGAGAAGAAGTGACTGTTCAATTGGTAGAAGTTGACCAGCGTTCTGGCAAGTTCCGTTTGAGCATGAAGTCGTTGACTCCAAAACCTGAGGGATATGTTGAGCGCGAGCGTGCTCCCCGCCCTGAAGGTGGAAGAGGTGGCCGCGATGGTGGTCGTGGTGGCCGCGACGGAGGTCGTGACAACCGCAACCGTCGTTAATTCTGCGAGTTCACTGTTTTAACTATGATACATTGAAAAAGGGAGGCTTTGCCTCCCTTTTTTTGTTGGTAATAGTGAAAAAAATTCCGATTGCAGTATACTTGCAATTCACTCAACTGAAATCAATCGATGAAAAACCGCTTCCTTGCCCTGTTCTCAACCAACAAAGAGAATTGGCACGCCAAAGAACAAACCAACTATGAAACGAACGCTTTACTGATATTGCGCATCTTTGTTTCATTGTTAATGGTTCGACATGGGTTTCCCAAGTTGGAAAAACTCATGGGCTCGGAAGACATTAAATTTTATAATTTCCTCGGACTTGGTCCTTCAATTTCTTTGGCACTTTGTGTTCTCGGTGAATTTGTCGCACCGATTTTTATCATTTTGGGTTTTAGAGCAAGACTTGCGGCTGGACTTGTGATGTTCACCATGGCTGTTGCAGCCTATGGAGCACATAGCGGGGATCCCATTGATGAGAAAGAATTGTCAATGGTATACATGGTCCTTTTTGCATACATGATGTATGCCGGTCCCGGAAAAATCTCTTTGGATCATTGGTTGTTTAAGCAAACTGGAGCTTAACTTCTTTCAAATCGAATCGTTTTTAACAATTCCACCGAAGACAATACCCAGATCAATATACAAGGAAAAGCCTTAAGTTGGGCTTGTTCCACGATCCATAAGCGCAGTGGTTTGGGATAGATATCGGTGGGTCCTAGCACAGTGAAAAGAATAAGTAAAACGAAACCTAAGATCCAGATTTTCGAGGTTTGGGAATTCATCATTTGCCTAAGCCCCAATTTGTTCTCAATGGTATCGGCAGGACTTTCCGCAAAATACAAGGAGGTTAAAATAAGCAACGCCCCACCAACGGCAATCACATAAGTAGCAGACTCCGCCATATGATTGAAGATAACCATCCAAATCAACCAAGAACCGGCATAGAGAAAACGGAATTTACTCAAAATCAATGGGTTCAATTGTGCAAGGGAATTTGATTGCCACAGGTTAAATCGAACAGAAAAGACCAACAAGGGCATGAGCTGCATGATCAACCCAAACATGAGCACCACATTTTTATCTGGCTGAAATGCGAACCACTGTTTCAACCATCCCATCACGGAATATTTCACAAAGAAGCCATGATCGTGGGCAAGTAAATTAAACATCGACTCATATTGTGCCACAAGTCCTTCCCAACCCAGCATTGGCCACGGAAGTATGAACAGCAATCCAAAAATAACAGGAATGCGCCAGAGTGATTTTTTCATGGCAGTGGGAAAAACCAGGATGAGTGCAAAAAACAACAGGCCAAACAATTTAATAAAAGCTGTAAGCCAGATAAATAGGATGGCTTTATTGTACGATTGCTGTTGCAGTGCCACAAATGCCAACATGAGCAACCCCAACATCAAACCGTTGCTTTGGCTATTTAAAGCACTTGTAATGCCCTCAAACAACAGAATGATAGAGAATGTTGCTTTGCCCCGTTGAGAGAGGCCATGTAGTTGGTGAATCGCAACTACAGGAAGAAGCAGGTTGATGGCCGTCCACAACGGATATCCTAAAACATCAGGAAGAACAGAAAACGGCGCAAAAAGCAGGGCGAAGGTGGGTGGATATTTGAAGAGATCGTATTGTTCTTGTGGGTAATGAACATAGAGATCTTTCTGCGCAATCAGGTGGTAAAACGATTGTTTAAAGATGATGTAATTGTTGTAGTGGCTATAAAATCCGCCGTCTGCAAATAGATCGCCCCAGGGCATCGAAAGATTCCTGATGGCGATTCCCAAGATGGCACAGCCATACAGCAACCAGATCCATTTGTTGGGGCGATGGTTGGTTTTGGTTATGGAATTCATTGCTAACATCAGAGACTGCTAATTTACGGGATTTCTGGGTTTGCAAGAAATTGGTCGGTGGCTCTTGGTAGGTTGATATCAAAAAAAGGGGGGCAAAGCCCCCCCCCTTTTTTTGATATCAATTCGACATTAAATTTATTTTACACGTACACCATTTTGGAATCCGGCGATAAATGCATCCGAATAACCCAAACTGCGCACACGGGCTTTTTCTGCGGCAGCTTCTGCTTCAGATGCAAAAACCTTATCAGTACAGTACTTATAGTAATCGTTTTGCTGATACATATACACTGAACCAATGCCTTTTGCATCAAATGTGCTCTTCGCGATTGGCTGCTTGGAAATGGTAAATTGAATGCGGTATTCCACTTTCACCCCTTGGGTTGGCTTAACCACAGAAACCGGAGGTGCAGGGGTCGTCAACACTTTTGAAGGAGCGGGAGAGATATTCGAAATGCTATTGTTTGTATTGGTTGAAACAGGTGCATTATCCATCTTTTGACCAGGCAAACAAGCGGGTGCCTCCACTTTGTCTGGCAATCCGTCCTCGTCTGAATCCGTATCAACATAGTCTGGCTTGCCATCTGAATCGCTATCAGCTGGAGTGGCAGTTTTACCGCGCTCCATTAAATCAGGAATGGTATCACCATCGCTGTCCAAATCCAAGAAGTTGGGCATGCCATCGTGGTCGATGTCATTTTTGCCTTCTACACTGTCGCTGATTCCATCACCATCACTGTCCAAATCAAGGTAGTTGGCGAGGCCGTCACGGTCCATGTCGTCTGCAGTTTCCATACGATCCATGATTCCGTCATTGTCAGAATCCGTATCCAAGAAATCGGGCTGAGAATCTTTATCTGAATCTTTGGTTCCTTCAATTTTGTCATCGATTCCATCACCATCAGAATCCGTATCCAAGTAATTTGGCTTGCTGTCTTTGTCTGAATCACCGGTTTTTTCAATTCCATCGGCAATTCCGTCACCATCAGAGTCGCGATCCAAGAAGTTAGGGAAGCCATCTTTATCAACATCACCTCTTCCTTCTGACGCATCTGGCAATCCATCGTTATCCGAGTCTGTATCCAAATAATCTGGAATTCCATCGGCATCGGCATCTCCACAAATCATATTGGTTTGAGAAATATCGGCCAATGCAGCATCGGAGGCTTTGGTTGGCGCAGTTCCTGTGGTTTCTGTTCCGGTATTAGCAACAGTACCAGAAGTGCCTTGATCTTTTTTGGTTGTATCATTTACCACCGCACTATTTCCACAAGGTAAAATGGCACGAATGATATATTCCGTTCTGCGGTTCTGTGCATGATCTGCATCGCCACATACCACGCCGTCAGCACATTTATTCAACAACCTTGATTCACCATAACCTCTATGATCGATTCGGCTGGCCGGAACACCACGAGAAACTACATAATTGAAAGCGGACAAAGCGCGGTTTTCTGAGAGTTTTTGGTTGTAGGATGCAGAAGCACGACTATCTGTGTGCGATCCCGTCTCTACGCTCAAACCAGGGTTATCCTGTAAAATCACCACCAATTTATCCAATTCCTTTTTGCTCTCATCCGATAAATCAAATTTTGCAGAAGCGTAATAAACGGGTTTGATGTCGAACAATTTTCCCAGATCATCGCCCACCTTATAGGCTTTTGCTTTCAACACAATTTTTCTAATTCCATCGGCCATATCAACCACACTATCTGCCATCGCATAACGATAGCCACATGGATGAGAAGTTACCTGTAAATTGGGGTTGGCATTCTCCGGTGCAATTCCCACAAACGCATAAACACCCTTGCCGTCCGTTGTGCCCTTCACCGCAATTTCACTATCGTTTAAATCATCAATGGCAACTTCAGCGCCTTTTACTGGCAATCCTGTTTCAGCATCAACAACCTCAACAATAACTGCACTCTCTTTCGCAGAATCGTCTTCCTCAACTTCTTCAGCTGGGCCAACCCAACGAAAAAAATACAAGTTGTCGTTATATCCTTTACTTGCGCGATTTGAAGTTATGGTACCCCACGCATCACGGTCATGAATTTGTGGCGCAAAATCATCGTATGGTGAGTTGATGGGTTTGCCCGCATTTAACACCAAACCAGTAGCGGCATCCAAGAAAAATATGTCCAAACCACCATATCCCAAGTGGCCCTCTGAAGAAAAATAAAATTGTCCAGAATCACTGTAGCTTGGGAAGTTGTCACGCAGCGCAGTGTTGATCTCTGGGCCCATGTTTTTGGCTTCTCCGATTTTAATTCCACTTTCGTCATTTTGCAGAATGGGCGCCTCATACAAGTCCGATTTTCCGTAACCCCCTGGCATATCCGAGGCAAAAACCACTTTGCTTCCATCAGGAGAGATAATTAAATCCGCAACTGAATAGTCCGCATTGTTTAATTGAAATGGTATTTCCAACCATTTCTTTGTTACTGCATTTTGACGCATTGCAAAAACCTGCAACACCCGTTCCCGATTGGCATTCTTTTTCTTCGCGTTTCTGGTAACATGAATAAAACCCGTATTGGGATCAACAAAAGTCACATGCTGGTGAGATACTGCTTTGTTGTTTGTGATTTCTTTTCCTGTTCCTAAAAAACTATCAGAATAAGGCGCACGATAAATTTGATAGTAAGGTTGTTCGTGCCACAAAGACGTAGACTGTCTCAAACCCTTTTCGATGTGGGTTGAGTAGTATGCATTTCCTTTTTTATCAGGAACCATTGCATATTCGCCCAATTGGCTGTTGCTCAAGAAAGGCTTTACTGAATAGTACACAGAAAAATCATTTTCTGCCCAATAAGTTTCATCAGCACCTGCATTTTGATCAATGAATTCTTGACTTAATTCATTGAAAAACGGCTTACCTGAATACTCGGTGGATTTAAGGACCAGCAACAAACTGTCCGACAGTAAATAATTCTCCACTTTACGAGCAGATAATGCATAGCAGAGCTTATCAAAAGCATCAACCTCAGCACCAAATTTTGAAAACAATTCAGCATACGACTCATACGCCAATTGATTGTTTTCCACCTGAGCATGAGAGAATGCCAATGCGCGTTGATTCGGGTAATCTGCTACTTTCGCGATGGCCTTTCCGTTGTTTTTGTTGATTATACCCGCGTAATTGTACGTGTAGATATCGTTGGCTAACTTTTTCTGTGCTTGCACATTGGTTACCCAACCAAAGATCAAAATGAATAAAGTTGCGAGTGATTTTAATGACTTCATTGTTCTTGCTCTTAGTAAATTAGAAATAACGTGGGACTTTAACTCGGCTGTTTTCCTCAGGCGAAATCATGTACTGAATACCTATTTCGTGTGAACCTCTCACGTATTCGTTCAGTGGTGAAGTCTTGCTATCAAATGAATACAAGACATTGAAACTAGGGTTCAATTTTACCATAGTCATGAAACCGATATCGCCACCTGTGCGGAAGAATCCACCGATTGAACCAAAATCCTTGTAGAACAAATGCAGATTCAAATCCGCTTGCATGGGTGCTCCATTAACAAATTTCACTTGTGTTGTTGGCTTCAATTTCACATCGTCATTGATTTCAAAAACAGCTCCTGCAATGGCGTAATAATGCATTTCGCTCACATAATCTAAGTTGACGCCGCTGGGTGCTGTTCTTTCATTGATAAACACCATCCGAGGGGCGCTGATTGCTGCGAAGTATTTGTCGCTGTATAAATACACGCCAAAGCCTGTCATTGGAGCAGTAATGGAGTAGTCATTGTTATTGAATGTTACGTCGCCCGGGTTTTGCAATTGAAGCTTCGACAATTCAGCTGAATAATTGAAAGCACCAACACGCAATCCTACAGCCAATCGCAAATTCCTCGCAATCTCTTTGTGGTAAGCAATGTTCGCTGCAAACTCTGTTTCCGCAAAAGGTGATGCTATTGCAAACTTTCCTATTTTTCCAGTTTGAAGATTCAATCCTACAGCAAAATCCCTAAAAGCAGGCGCTTGAGATACGGGTGAGTGAACAGCCAAACTCTGATAGTTTGGTGCTCCTGGGTACGTAGCCCACTGTGTACGATTCAATGCACTCGCCACCAAAGTCCGCTTAGAACCAGCGTATGCTGGGTTCATTGCAAGCGAGTTGAAATCATAGTGCGTGTACATTTGCTCTTGTTGAGCAAACATGGGAGACACCACAGCCATGGCTACAGTCAATACCCAATTCAACTTATTTTTTATCATGAATTTCATGTTTATTCTCTAAGGTTAGTTTTTAATGTAAATGTTTCTGTCTACAGTGGTTGAACCATATTTGAATACGATGTAATAAACACCTTCAGGCAATGCATCACCGGTTGTTCCTGTGCCATTCCAATCGTTTTTGTAGGTTCCAGCTGATTCGTATACAACTTGACCCCAACGGTTGAATACGAGCAAAGTGGCTTGAGAGAACACTTTGGCTTTCAATCCTCGGATGTAAAGTACATCATTCACATTGTCTCCATTGGGTGAAATACCTTCAGGGATAAAGAAATCGGGGTCAATGTAGTTGGGGATACCATCGCCATCGTTGTCACCAGTACCCTCTTGAATATCACCGTCCAATAATTCATCATCGTCTGAGTCTGTGTCACGCCAGTTGCCTTTGCCATCGCCATCAGGATCTGAAGTACCTTCAGTTTTGTCATCAATTCCATCGTTGTCTGAATCCAAATCCAAATAATCGGCTTGGCCATCATTATCAGCATCGTTTGTTCCTTCAGTTTTATCATCGATACCATCACCATCAGAATCAGAATCACGCCAGTTGCCTACGCCATCACCATCAGAATCTGTGGTGCCTTCTGTTTGGTCATTGATGCCATCATTGTCTGAATCCAAATCACGCCAATCACCGGTGCCATCGCCGTCGGTATCGGTTGTGCCTTCGATGTTGTCCGAAATACCGTCACCATCAGAATCTGTATCTAGATAATCGGCTACGCCGTCACCATCGGTATCGGTTGTGCCCTCAACTTTATCGGAAATACCATCGCCATCAGAATCCAAATCCAACCAGTTGCCGGCTAAATCTCCATCTTTGTCGCCCGTACCTTCAGTTTGATCATTGATACCATCTGCGTCGGAATCTAGATCGCGCCAGTTGCCAATACCATCCCCATCAAAGTCGTTGGTGCCCTCGGTACTGTCATTGATTCCGTCATTATCAGAATCCAAATCACGCCAGTCGCCTGTGCCATCGCCATCGGTGTCTGTTGTGCCTTC
>SXYY01000026.1 GCA_005788145.1 Bacteroidota bacterium | reverse complement strand
GTTTGTGGGTGTCGGTGCAAGCCGTGTAAGAGACTTATTCAAGCAAGCCAAGGAGAAAGCGCCTTGTATCATCTTCATTGATGAAATTGATGCAATAGGTCGTGCTCGCGGCAAAAACCTCATGCAAGGTTCCAACGATGAACGCGAAAACACCTTGAACCAATTGCTGGCCGAAATGGATGGATTTGGTACCGATAGCGGTGTAATCATTATGGCCGCTACAAACCGCCCTGATATCTTGGATAGCGCTTTGATGAGACCCGGTCGTTTCGACCGTCAAATCAGCGTTGATCGCCCCGATCTTCAAGGTCGCGAAGAAATCTTCAAAGTACATTTACAGCCCTTGACAAAATTGTCTTCGGATGTAGATGCACAGAAACTTGCCGCACAAACCCCAGGATTCGCGGGTGCAGAAATCGCCAATGTATGTAACGAAGCAGCCTTGATCGCTGCGCGTCACAACAAAGAAGCCGTTGACATGCAAGACTTCCAAGATGCCATCGACCGTGTCATTGGCGGTTTGGAAAAGAAAAACAAAATCATCAGCCCAGAAGAAAAATCCATTGTTGCCTACCACGAAGCAGGTCACGCCATTGCAGGTTGGTATTTGCCACACGCCGATCCTTTGTTAAAGGTATCCATCGTGCCGCGTGGTGTAGCCGCCCTCGGTTATGCCCAGTACTTGCCAAAAGAGCAGTATTTGTATCGCACAGAGCAATTGATGGACAGCATGTGCATGACGCTCGGCGGTAGGATTGCAGAAGACATTTTCTTTGGTAAAATCTCAACCGGCGCCCAAAACGATTTGGAGAGAATTACCAAGTTGGCATACAGCATGATTACCATTTATGGTATGAATGAAAAGGTAGGACATGTGAGTTTCCACGATCCACAGGGAGAATATGGCTATCAGCGTCCATACTCTGAAAAGACGGCTGAATTGATCGATCAAGAGGTTCGTGCTTTGATCCAAAAAGCCTACGATATCACAAAGGCATTGCTCACCGAAAAGAAAGAAGAATTGGAGAAGGTCGCCAAAGCCCTATTGGAGAAAGAAATTCTCTTTAAATCGGATTTGGAAGATCTTATCGGCCGCAGGCCCCACGACCCCACCGAAGAGCCCACAGCGGTGTTAGAACCCGCCCAAGAAACCCCAGTAGCGGACGCGAGCACAGATACATCAGAAGCTGCCCAAGAAGTTACGAATACCGAAATCAATAGCACCCCAGCGGATGATATAACGCCATCGAACAACGATCGCATTGACACGGACACTGAGGAAAAGCCAGAGTAATTAATTCGATAACAATTGTTGGAGTTGAATCAGGTTGTAATACATGCCTTTCTTCTCCAACAATTCGTTGTGAGTGCCTGATTCTACCAACTTTCCTTTATCCATCACCACAATCAAATCCGCATGCACTACAGTGGATAAACGGTGGGCGATAATAATACTGGTTCTGTGTTTCATTAACAGTTCTAACGCCTGCTGAACTGCCTTCTCGCTCTTGCTATCCAAGGCGGATGTCGCCTCGTCCAAAATCAAAATTTCAGGATCCTTCAACAAGGCACGGGCAATAGCCAAACGTTGTTTTTGGCCGCCACTCAACTTTCCACCACGCTCACCAATCTCGGTATCGTACCCTTGTTCCATCTCCATGATAAACTCGTGCGCATTGGCTGCCTTGGCTGCGTTAATCACATCCTCAATGGGCAATTCTGGCCTACCCAACGCGATGTTATTACGCACCGATTCATTGAAAAGAATGCTCTCCTGATTCACGATGCCAATCAACCGGCGCAATGATTCTTGCTGAAATTCACGAATATCCACGCCGTCTATGCAAATACTCCCTGAACTCACGTCATAAAAACGCGCCACCAAATCGGTCAACGTGGTTTTTCCCGCACCAGAAGGCCCAACCAATGCAATCGTTTGCCCCTTTTTGATGTTCAAATCAAAATGCTGAATAACCGGACTGCCATCCAAGTATGAAAATCCCACATTTTGAAGGGACAATGACGAGGAGAAAACAGGGGTTTTGGGATGTATTGGATCTTCTACCGTAATCGGTGCAGAAACCAACTCTTGTATGCGCTCTAAGCTCGCCATACCCTTTTGCGCGGCATACAAAGCATTTGAAAACGCCTTAAATGGCGGTATCAACTGAGAAAAAATTGCGAAATAGGTTAAGAAGAACTCCGGATCCAATTCATGACGAAATACCATACTTCCACCCAACCATAGCAACAGCGCACTCACGCTTATTCCGATGGTTTCACTCATGGGCGATGACAAATCATATCTCCGCTGCACACCGATGTTGTTTTTGGTGTAAGCCTCATCTTGCTCATTGTATTTCTTGGCAAAAAAGGAGGATGCATTGAACGCTTTAATAATGCGAATACCACCCAGCGTCTCTTCATAAGCACTCATGACCTTTCCCAACAATACTTGATTTTTTACACTTCTTTTCCTGAGCGATCTTCCAATTAAGCCAATGATCAAAGCCGTCAAAGGAAGAAACAACAATATGTACAATGTGAGCTTGGCCGATAAAACCACCAATGCAACCATGAACAACAATATGTTCAACGGTTGGAAATAGAGGGCCTCCAGTGATACCATCAGGGCAAACTCTATTTCTTTGATGTCGTTACTCATACGCGACATCAAATCCCCTTTTCGTTCATTGTTAAAATAGGCGATGGGTAAATCCAAACACTTCTGATATACGCCCTGACGGATTTCTTGAATGCTTCGATTGCGAATCAACACCATAAAATTCATGGCCAAGAAACGGAATCCATTTTTCATGATGGTCACACAAACCAACGCAACACATAGGTAAGCCAATGCGGTAAATGGCTCCCCTTTCGCCAATGTACCAAACCAAGTAATAAACGACTGGTATTGATCGCTAAACCATTGTCCAACACCGTAATTTTTGCTTGATAAAGCCTGTGCATTTGCACCGTCCTTCGAAAACAAAAATCGTAGCACAGGCATGATCATCATCAAGGTGACCAATTGAAATACCACATAAAGCAGGTTGAAAATAAAATTGAGAAAAATCAACCGCTTGTGATTTCCTGCGTAGCGTAAAAACTTTAAAACTGCTTTCAAATCGAGGCGAAATTAACGAAATCAAAACAACCGAAATAAAAAAGGGGGCGATGCCCCCTTTTTTATTTATCGATTCTGTAAAAATTATTGGAAACTCAAGAAATCACTGTACATCTCACCAGCCGCTGTGATGATTTGTACGCGATACAATCCAGCAACCACATTCAAATCCAAAGTCACAGCATTGGCCTTCATCATATCGCTCATGTTGACCTCGCGAACCAACTGACCGCCCATGGTGTAAACCTTCACTGACTTCATATTTTCAACACTTTGAATGTTCACCAAACCACTGCTTGGATTTGGATACATCTTGATTGAACCCGCAGCAAACTGCTTAACCACACTGGCCTCGTTGTCTTTGATTTTCAAAGTCAGCAAAGAATCTTTGCCAATGAAACAAGGTCCCTGAGCATTGCGAATCGCAAAAATCAACAGCTTGTCGCCATCAGGATCTCCATCATCAGAAATATTCGCACGGATAAAGAAACTACTTACGTTCTTCAATACATTGATCTTGCGTGTTGCAAAATCGTAATCTGTTGGTGAAACAGCAGTTCCACCTGCAATTGCCACGTCAAAAGAGAAATTTTCATCCGCTGGAATCACAGAGAAATCCATACGGAACGAATCAGCAGGTTCAAAAATTGAATCCTTCGCTTTTGCAAAATTCACTGTTGGCAATGTAGATGCTTTGAAGTCATTGATTGAACGGGGCGACAATACATAACGAGTTAAGTAAGGTGAGCTGTTATCAAACTGTGCACCAATTCCGGTTACATCAAAATATCCAACTGGGGCAGTAGAACCATCCACATTGGTTTCAGCATCGATGTTCAACGTATCAACACGACCTGCAGTATTCATTACACGTACGTATTTGAACGCGTTGGCAGCCAATGCCGCAGAAGGCCACTCGGTAGGATCTA
Organism: Bacteroidota bacterium; assembly: GCA_005788145.1. Taxonomy (GTDB): domain Bacteria; phylum Bacteroidota; class Bacteroidia; order NS11-12g; family UBA955; genus UBA955. The sequence goes on along the minus strand of SXYY01000026.1, from coordinate 1,646 downwards.
CCATCTTTACACGACGCATCTGAACCAATACAGATTCGGTTGTTTCGTCAACGCCACTAACCAATTTGGCTTTCTTCAACGGTTGGCCAGTAGAAATTCTGATGATGGTATCCAATTTGTCCATTTGTACTGTTCCCTGGAACTGACTTACTGAGCCTTGAACCATGATACTATCACCTTCAGTTACAGTATATCCAAAAGTCTTGGGGTTTGTAAACAAACCTATTCCGCCCGTACCATCCATCATGGTAAAGTTAAGACCAGCCGCACGCATGTTTACGCCATGTACCGTTCCGAAAACACGACAGCGAACATTCAAACTATCAGCCGTTTTGTTGGCATTGGTTTGTTTGTTGATTGTACCGATAGAATAGATGGGCAAATCATTGTTCAACAATGTCACAATCAAAGTATCTTTTCCTTTGGTGATTTTTGAGTTGGACAGATTACCCAAGCCGAAGTAAATTTTCTTCGTTAATTCAAAGTTCTTGTCGTCGTAGAAAGGCACAGAGACTGTGATTGTATCTGGTGTGCTTGAGGTAACATTGATGATTTTGGATGTAGGGTTGAACTTGAAATCAACACCCTCGGTAGCCGAACTCAAAGCGGTGTAGCAACGCAAGGTGAAATCCGCATCCGCATCAGAACGTGATGCAACGCGAATCTTCACGGCCAAGTTGCCAATATTCTCGGTGATTGTTAACCTGCTATCAATAAATTCAACGGTGGCAGGACCATCGTTATCGGTCATTACCAATGTAATGATTGAGTCTTTCAAGTAGGCATTTCCGGTAACCTGACGCAAAATCAAGGTCACTGTATCATTGGGATCGATGGTAAACTCGTCATTCACCTTGGCAAAAATCATGATTGAATCGGCCTTGGTTGAAGATCCCAAATTGAAAGTAGAATCTTTCCCTGATTTGCCCAACTGGAATTCAGAAGGAATGTATGTACTATCGCCCTTGCTCTTGACAAACAACATCATTTTTGAAGGGGTTGCCACCAATTTATCCATCTTCAACGCAATGCCAATTTTACCGGCATTCTCTTTCACAACGATCAATGTTTTGGGAATTTCTACATTGGCGATATCGTTATCTGCAACGGTGACGGTATGCGCTTTTTCAGTGCCAATTACACAATTGTTGGGTTGATCGATACCCAAAACAATGGTTTCAGGTCCTTCCGCAGAGTTATCGTCATTGATCGTGATTACCGAAGTATCTGAAATGGCGGCGCCAGAACCTTTGAAGGTGATTGTACGCTCAGTAACCGTGTAATCATTTGTGGCACCCTTGAGTGCTGTTCCGCCCGCGATGTAGAAACGAACGGTTTGGTCTTTTTCGTCGCTGAATTTACGCGTTACATACACATTGAATTTGCCAACATCCTCTTTCGTAGAAGACGTTCTCGTCCAGAATTCAACTTTCGTAGGTACCAATGCTGCATCGTCGTTATCCAAATAAATGTGACTGCCTGCACCACCCGATGCATTGACAGTTGATTTCTTTGAGGGACCCCAAACACCATCGCCATCGTTGTTGGCATAGGCCAAGAAACCATTCGACAAATTCAAATTTTCGATGCGCTTCAATCCGCCCGACAAATTGTTTGGAATAAATGCCGACCACATACCGCTTACG
>SXYY01000143.1 GCA_005788145.1 Bacteroidota bacterium | reverse complement strand
GGGTGTAATTTTCACCGGTGGGCAGTTCAATCTTCAACCAACTAGGCTTTGGCGTACGCTTTTCTTTGGATACAATGGGTAGTTCTATCACGACAATGGGTCTATTTATGTTGGCAAATTTGAATCAATGACCATGGCCATATTCAAATCCTACAGCAAAGGTAACAAATACCGATGGGAAGAAGTTTCGATTCATTTCGGGTCGATGCCAGAAGGGCAACTTTTTCACAAATCGATCTGCGCCAAAACCCAACGTCAATGTGTTTGAAACATTTCGATAGCTCCCCCACTCAGCCTGCATCGCCACCAAACCACCGAAACCCGGAATCAGCTGACCGTCAGAAAATCCCAATCCATACCCCGCCGTTCCACCAATCAATCCCACATCGTGAATGGCAGGATCATAGGCCACTGCGGTGTATCCATCGGTTAAGGGCACAGGATCGTACAGCCATATGTATGTTGGCCAAGCATAATCCACTGGCAACTGCAAGGAAGCATTGAGTCGCAAGCCAACATCTCCCCGCGAATTCCGTTCGCTCAACACGATACTTTTTCCTTTTTGATAGCGAAGCGATAGATTATGGGTTACCCGTTCGATGGCGAATGCACTGCTGCCCGGCAAGCGCTCGTTAATGACTTTCATTTCACGGGGATCACGCATCACACCAAACCACAATGCGGAGGTGTTCAAATATGCAGCCGCAGATTGCGATTTGACAAGGCCAAAGTCGTAGCCGAAATGTCGGACATTCACGCCCACTCCCCACATCTTTGGCTTGAGGTTGGTGGAGGGCGATGGAAAAGTCTGTGCCTCCAATGTGGATAACCCCACCAACAGGACCACTACCAAGACGCTTTTCATGCCTTTTTGCATGTACCAAAGATACAATTCCCCCACACTACCCCAAAACCCCTCACGACAGTGAAAACTTCTTCCACTTTCTCCCACAACTAGCACAATCCTTCATTTTTACTATTTTTAGGCTATCTTTGTTTTGCTTAATGCGTGGAATTCCGACGAATTTTCGCAACAAAACTCCCTTGAGTGGTGCAATGTGGAAAACAAGTGGTTAAAAAGGGGAGATTGTGGGAAATTGTGGGAAATTGCATATTTATTTAGCAGACAGAAAAAACCAACACAGAATGACCGCATTCATTGGAGAGTTTAATTGCAAACTGGACGAGAAAGGAAGACTTTCCATTCCGTCGAAACTTCGGGCACAGTTCCCCGAAGCAGTTGGCAATACGCTTGTGGTGAACCGCGGATTCGAGAAGTGTCTGGTGCTCTACACCAAGGAAGATTGGCTGGATGAAACCGCCAAACTGAACGCTGTGGATGATTTCATGAGTCCCGACATCCGTCGGTTCAAACGAATCTTCACCAACGGCGCCAACTTGGTTCAGATTGATGGCGCACAGCGCATTTTGGTTCCAAAAAAACTCCTAGAATACGCCGAGCTCACCGCCGAAGTAATCTTAGTAGCCAATGGCAACAAAATTGAATTGTGGGATCAAGCCATCTACGAATCTGAACTCAATGTTGACGCTGCTGAAATGTCTCAGTTGGCTCAGTTGTTTCACCAACAACGCAACCAAGGTTAAGTAGCGCATCGGGCCGTTGGCCAACTGTTTGCGTATGTACGACTACCACGACCCCGTCCTTCTTCACCCCAGCGTGGATGCCCTGGTTACAAATCCGGATGGCACCTATGTGGATGTTACCTTCGGGGGCGGTGGACACAGTCGCGCCATCCTCAACAAATTATCGCCCAAAGGGAAGCTCATCGCCTTCGATCAAGATGAAGACACGCTCTCACGCGTGCCGCAAGACCCTCGGTTCACCTTGGTCAATCATAATTTTCAGTTCACCAAACCCTACTTAGAATACCTCAAAGCCTTGCCCGTGGATGGAATCTTGGCTGACTTGGGTATCTCCTCCCACCAAATCGACGTGGGGGAACGCGGTTTTGCACACCGACTGAATGGTCCGCTCGACATGCGCATGTCGAACCAAAACCCCATCTCAGCCGCACACCTCGTCAACACCGCCTCAGAATCTGAACTGACCACCCTATTCAAACAATACGGCGAAATACCGAACGCGCGCAGGTTGGCAGAGGTAATCACACGCAGTCGCGGCAGCAAAGACCTCGCCTCCATCCAGGGATTCAAAAGCGCCATCGCGCCCTGCACCCCCGGCAAAACACCCGCCAAATACCTCAGCCAAGTCTTTCAGGCACTGCGCATCGCCGTAAACAAAGAAATGTTCGTGCTCGAGACCTTACTCAACGACGCCGAGTCCATCATCAAACCCGGCGGAAAATTGGTGGTCATTTCCTACCATTCCTTGGAAGATCGCATGGTAAAACACCTGTTTCAAACCGGCAATTTGCAGGGTGAGCGACATACCGACTTGTACGGACACATCAGTAAACCCTTTGACAATCAACCCAATGCAGCCATCACGCCCGATGCTGAAGAAATTGAAAAGAACAAACGTGCACGCAGTGCAAAAATGAGAATAGGAGTACGTAACACATGGAAGAAAACCCTTTCTTGAACGCCGACATCGACCCTCAAACGGTGATGGGCGATCCATCATCGGAAGTGACAGACCCTCAACATGAGGCCCCAATCCCTATGTGGAGTTGGGTAAAATTCGCCTTGGTTGGATTTGCCTTGATGTTGTTCTACATCTACAACTCTCACCATGCAAACAAAGCGATTCGCAAAAAAGAGCAGCTGATCAAAGAACTCAAAGAACTGCACAGCGAACGCATCAGCCTTGAAAGTCAGACCACCAATGCGAGCAAGCAAAGTGAACTCAGCAAACGGTTGGAAGGCAGCGGCTTGAGAGAAATAACCACCCCACCCATCAAATTGACCAAACCCCGTGAACAAGACTAAAGTGAATTCGCGCAAAGTCATTTTGGTGAGGGCCTACGTCGTCTTTGCCTTGTTGGCCATTTTCGCTGTATCGATTTTTGTTACTGCCGTGAAATTGCAATTGGGCACGGACGACAAATTTCGTGAGGAGCTCAGTGCAAAAAACACCCGCGTGATGGAAATCGAAGCGATGCGGGGCAATATCTACGCAGATGATGGCAGTTTATTGGCCACATCCGTGCCCAAATACGATATGATTTTCGATTTACGCGCCGATGGCCTAACTACCAAGGTGTTCCTGGGCAAAATCGACAGCTTCAGCATGATGATGTCGCGCATGTTCCCCGAGCGCAGCGCAAGCGACTGGAAAGAGCACTTTATCAAACACCGCGAAAAACGCACCCGCTATTTAAAAATTGGAAAAGACTTGGGGTTTGAGCAGGTAAAAGCCATTAAAAAGTGGCCCATCGCCCGATTTGGAAAATTCACAGGCGGCATCTGGTATGAAGAAAAAGGCAAGCGCATGTATTTTATGGGCGAACTGGCCAAACGTACTATCGGGTACATCAAAGACAAAACCGCTGTTGGACTGGAGGGCGCATTTGACACCCTCCTACGAGGGAAGAATGGCTCACAGATGCAACAGCGCATGAGCGGTCAAACGTGGCGTCCGATCCAAGTGGGCAATAACCAGGGCGCTGTAAACGGTAAAGACATCGTGACTACTTTGGATGTTCGCATCCAAGATATCGCCCAGTATGCACTGCAAAAAGGTTTGGAAAAAGAATCTGCTGACCACGGTTGTGTGATTGTGATGGAAAGCAAAACCGGCGCCATCAAAGCCATGGCCAACCTAAAACGCGGCGAAGACGGACAATATTACGAAGCACAAAACTATGCGGTGAGTGAATTCACCGAGCCAGGATCAACATTCAAGGTAGTTTCTGCAATCGCACTGCTCGAAGACGGGTATGTAAAACCAACGGATAGCATCGACAACAACTGGGGAAAATGGAAATGGAATAAAACACCATGGGAGGATTCAAAAAAGCCACGAAAGAGATTCTACACACTAGGCGAATGCCTTCAACACTCTTCTAACATTGGGACAAGCAAATTTGTTATGAAGCATTACAAAAATAACCCTACGAAATTCACCAATCATATTTTGGACCTTGGGTTAAACAACAAGCCGAAATTCGACATACCTAGCAGCAACCTCCCTCAAATCCCAACACCAAAAGACGCGAGTTGGAGCAATACCAGCTTACCCTCTTTGAGCATCGGCTACAGCAGCAAAATATCGCCCATGCAAACCTTGATATTGTACAACACCATCGCCAACCAAGGCAAAATGATGCAACCGTACATGGTAAAGGAAATTCGGCATGAAGGCCAAACCCTTTCGAAAATCGGGCCGATTGTCTTGAACGAAAAAGCGGTCAGTGCAAAAACTGCTGCAACGCTGACCCAGATGTTGATCCAAGTGGTCGACAATGGTACAGCCGATGTCATCAAAACCGACAATTACAAAATTGCTGGAAAAACCGGCACGGCGTGGCTTTCACAGGGCAAGGCGGGTTACAACCAAGAAAACAACAGACAATTCCAGGCATCGTTCGCAGGCTTCTTCCCAGCCAACAACCCGCAATACACCATCGTGGTGATCATCAACAACCCCAAAAGTGGTCGCTACTCCGGATCACAGATTGCGGCCCCAATT
>SXYY01000025.1 GCA_005788145.1 Bacteroidota bacterium | reverse complement strand
TTGAATCGATTGAGTGACTATCTGTTTACCCTCGCGCGCTTTTTGGACCACCAAAATGGAGGCGTTGAAATCATCTGGAGGGGCTAAAAGTCAACAAAAAGACGCCAACAAGGCAATATTCATTGGATTATGGCCACCAACAATACTCGGGTTGCTCAATTTCTTTAACAGCAAACAAAATAAATAAAACAGCAAAACAAACAATTGTTAAATTTGTTACAACAAATATCATTATGAAGAAGAATACATTCATCATCGGAATCGCTGCCATCGCCCTAGCTATGGGTTCATGCGGCAGCAATGCAACTGAGGCGTCTGGCGCTGATTCAGTAGCGCAGGCAGATTCAACTGCAGCAACCTACACCATCGATGCAACAAGCAGTGCTTTGGGTTGGTTTGGAACACATTCTGTAGGCACCGGCGACCATTCTGGGACCATCAGTATCATAGAAGGTTCTTTGAGTTTGGCGAACGGCAACATCACTGCAGGTTCTTTTGTGGTAGACATGACCAGCATCAAATGCACAGATTCTTTGCCCGCTGAGTACTTGACCAAATTGCATGGCCATTTGGCAGCTGAAGATTTCTTCAACACCGCAAAGTTCCCAACAGCAAAATTCGAAATCACCCAGTGTGAGGTGAAAGCAGATGGCGACAATACCCATTTCATTAGTGGTAATTTGACATTGCGCGATTCAACCAAGAACATCTCTTTCCCAGCGAAAGTAACTGTGGCTGATGGCGTTACTGCAACTGCAAAAGTGGTTATTAACCGTTTGGATTGGGGTATCAACTATGACAAAGACAATATGTCGTTGGCTGAAGCTGCTCAAAAGAAGTTGAAAAATGGTGTTGTAAGTAAGGACATCACCTTGAACATTTCATTGACTGCAAAAAAATAAATCTTGGCGATCCAAACCAGGAAATTATCTGGCATTGGCGTAACCAAATGAATTCGACCACTTGACGATTTATCGCTCAGGTGACACAAAAGAGAGGGGCCCGCGTTGCGGGCCCCTCTCTTTTGTGCTTTGTTATATTTACGCTATTAAGCCATTCTGCGATTACCCACCCAAACAAATCGGCGGTTGACGTATTGTGCATCGGTGAAGGATGCGTTTCCACTGGGATTGCCACCTGTCACATGAAAATCACTGAAGGCCGCATGTTGGTTGACAAATGCCGCACCTCCGAAATTGAAACTTACGGGTGTGAATGCCTCATTCATTTCATCCTCTACCCGATTCATAAATCCTTCGTCAGTGCTGTAGCAAGAACAAGTAATGGCACCCAAATTGGCTGCACATTCTTTGGCCAAAGCCAAACTGTGGTCGGGGTTGTTCGTTTTAACCACGAAAACAATCGGACCGAAACACTCATGCTTCCATTGTGCTACATCTGCAGCATCTACGGCGATCACAGCAGGTGATGCTGTTCTCGCATCGGGAAATTCCGCATTTTCAACGGCCATCGAAGATAGCACCACAGAAGTACCTGCTGAGGCTTCCACAGATTTTACGCGCTGCGTAGTCACATCATTCTGAATGGCACCCAATGTGCCAGCGCCCATTTTGGGATTTTCTGCCAAACCCTTTACGGCTTGTGCAATTCCCGCAACCACTTCATCGTAACTCAATCTTCCATCTGCTGTTTCAATGCCATCTGCTGCCACAAACACATTTTGGGGTGCTGTACACATTTGTCCACTGTACAAACTCGCAGCAAAGGCAAGGTTTCCGAATACCGCGGCAGGATCTTTTGCCCCTTCCAAAATCACGGAATTCACCCCAGCCTTCTCAGTAAATACGGTTTTACCTGAAAGTGACTCGATGTAATCACCAAATGCAGAACCACCTGTATAGTCGATCAGCTTCACCGATGGCGCTTCCGCCAGTGATTTTGTAATTGGGTTATCCAATGTATCTACACCCAATTGAACCACGGTTTCAGGGAAACCGGCGGCCCGCAGGGCCGCCTGCATTTCGGCAACCACCATGGCGATTGGCAATACACTCTTTGGATGAGGTTTAACAATGCTTGCATTTCCCGTCATCAAACTACCAAACAACCCTGGTACCGTATTCCATGTTGGAAATGTAGAACATCCGATGACCAAAGCAACTCCCTTGGGTACCGCCTTGTAATTTTTCTTCAAATGCAAATCAAACTTACCCATGTTCTTCACCCAATCCACCGATGCGGGGAAACGATTCAATTCATGGTAAGCCATCGACAAAACTTCCAACGCGCGATCGTTTGCATGCGGACCGCTCGCTTGAAAACTCATCATGAAGCTCTGACCCGTTGTATGCATGGTTGCATACGCGATATCAAAGAACTTGAGCGCTACACGATCCAAGGCATCCAACAGCACCGCCGCACGTTCATCGGCCGAGGTTTTGCCCCACACCTTTTGTGCAATATTGGCCTGTTGAATCAAGGTATCCGCAGTAAATTGAGGATATTGTATGCCAAGTCCCGTCATCATATAAGGACTCACCTCTTCACCCACCCAACCCGTGCTTCCGTGCTGAGCCAATGCTGTGAAATTCTGTGTCAATAATGCCTGAAACGCCGACAACCCTTGTGCCATTCCGTCTTCGGCATATGCGCGGGGCGATTCTGGCCAAGCCGCATAATACGTTCTGTTTTGTTGTGCAGCATACGCCGCTTCCAAACGCTCTTTTATTGTATGATTCATGATACTTTTTTCAAATTGATGTTCAAATAAATCGCAACGATCGCCATCCCAACAAATTATTAAGCTTGACCCGTCGGTCCGCCAAATCCAAACGGCACAGTATGCGGAGGTAGTCCGTTACCCTCTTCCAAGGAAATTTCACCGAAATGATCTTCGTACCGACCCAAATTGTCACTCAGGGCCATCACCAATCGCTTGGCATGTTGAGGCGCTAATATGATCCTACTCTTGACTTTCCCTTTTGGAATTCCAGGCATCATACGCACAAAATCCACGATAAATTCTGTTTGAGAGTGGGTAATGATCGCGAAATTGCTATAAATACCTTCGGCAACTTCTTCAGTTAGTTCGATATCCAAACCCGGCACTTGTTCTTGATTGTCTTCCATATTTGCGCTTTGTACAAAATTAAACCTTTTCCCCATTTTATCGTCTATATTGCAGTTTAAACAGCGACATCCATGTCAGAAAGTAGCTCGTACAAGTTCCCAATAGCCATTCGGTTTGCCGTCCTTCTCGTTTCGATTGCAGGTTACAGTAGCCAAGCAATCAAAGCACAAACCATCACCTGGTCTGAACACATCGCCCCAATCTTATACAACAATTGCACCCAGTGTCACATAGATGGTGGTATCGCCCCATTTTCATTGGTTGGCTACAGCAAAGCAAAGGCTTATTCCAGTAGCATCGCCGCATCAACCCAAAATAGGAGAATGCCACCCTGGCCTGCGGACCCCAAGTACCGCAGATATGCCCATGAACGCATATTAAGCACTGAAGAAATAGAACAAATTAGCAACTGGGCGAACAACAATACCCCAGAGGGCGACCTGAGTAAAGCGCCAGCAGATCCTAAACCCAAAACAGGCGCCAGCATCACCCAGCCCACATTGCGGCTAAAGATGCCCAACTACACCGTAAACACGAGTGGCGATGAGTATCGCTGCTTTGTGCTTCCCGCAGGGTTCACATCTGATCAATTTTTGACGGCCATTGAAGTAATACCAGGAAATCCGAAGGTGGTGCATCACGTGCTTGTTTTCTATGACACAAGCAGCATTCCAGCCAAACTAGACCAGGCCGACCCAAAGCCAGGCTATCTATCCTTCGGCGGTACAGGCTCACCAACATCCCAAATGATTGGTGTTTATGTACCCGGTCAAGAGCCCTACCAATTCCCCGATGGATTGGGAGCGAAGCTATTGAAAGGCGGAAGTGTAATCCTACAAATTCATTACCCCAGTTATGTACAAAATGAAATCGACAGCACCAAGGTACTGCTGAAAACCACCACGGAAACACTGCGAAACATGATCATAGCGCCCGCAGTAAATCACGCACAGTCGCTCCAAAACGGCCCGTTGTACATTCCGGCAGATCAAACCAAAACCTTTGTTTCCAAATTCACACTCAACAATACCATCACGGTATTTGCAGTGGCACCGCACATGCATTTGGTGGGTAAGAGCATTAAAGCCTTCAATGTC
>SXYY01000142.1 GCA_005788145.1 Bacteroidota bacterium | reverse complement strand
GGTGCAACAGGAGGATGGGGGGTGAATGTGTTTCATCGGAGAATTGGCAATGCCATTGAGACGATTCGTTCGGTTGGACAGGATCGTGTGTACCGCACAACATATGGTAATATCGGTTTGAATTACACATCGGGATTTGATGTAAATGCGAATTTGAAAGGGAAGTGGAAGGGCAGGGATTGGACCGTGAACTTCAATGGAGGTTTGGGATGGGTAGACATTCGCAGCGGACAGGATACGGGCTTGTTGAAGGGTGCGAGAAATCAGGGGATTACCTACAACGCAGGCATTAGGTCGAGTTTGAAGTTGAATAAATACTGGCAAATGGAATTGTGGGGTAGATTTAACGCCCCAACATTTACCTTGCAGGGAACGGCCACAAATTGGTTTTTTCACATGATTGGGGTGAAACGAAGGTTTCACAGCGACAAAGGTGGGTTTGGGTTTGGGTTGGACAATCCGTTTATTCCGAGAACAGACTTTATTACCAAGGCAAGCGGGCAAGATTTTGATTACTACAGCTTACAGCGAATCAATATGTGGGGTGTACGGGTAAACTTTGATTATAAGTTTGGGGCGATGACCATCGAAAAGCCCAAGCCAGTGTTGAGGAAGTTACAGAATGATGATTTGAAACCTGCAGGCGGACAAGAAGGTATGTAACTTGTGGATTAGTTCATGCAGCGAACGTGTGGATTTGTGAAACAAAAAAATAGATTTGTGATATGGAAATTACGGGGAAAATTGTACAAACATTGCCAAAGCAAACAGGCAATGCAAGGAACGGAAGCACTTGGGAGAAGCAGGAATTCATCATAGAGGTTCCAGGACAGTATCCCAAGAAGGTATGTTTCAATTTGTGGGGCGATAAAATCGCCAAGTTCAATATCAAGGATGGGGATGATGTAACGATTGCCGTAGACGTGGAAAGTCGCGAATACAATGGTCGTTGGTACACGGATATCCGTGCTTGGAATGTGACTAAGCAAGGTGCTGCGCCATCGGTTGGTGGTAACAACTCGCTGCCCAATTTTGAGGGTGCTCCTGCCGCTGATTCATCGGCTTCTAGCAATGCAACGAGTCCATTTGAGGACGACGACTTGCCGTTCTAGTCAAATTTATTTGTCATAATATCTTCATGAGTGCTTTTGTGGGAAACGAAAACGCCCACAAACGCGTCTAATACACTAAATTTGTACTATTCTTTGAGATTCATGAAGGTTTTTTTTAAACGTATGAGCATCAAATCGTCTTGGTTTTTGACGGTTTTAATGTTTGCCATAGCTCCGGCGGTTACAGCTACGGATTATTATGTTTCCAAATCTGGAAATGATGCCAACAGCGGTCTTTCCTCGGCTTTGGCCAAATTAACAATTACCGCGGCAGCCAACTCAGCGTCCTCGGGAGATGTGATTTTTATTAGCACGGGTTACTATGCCGAAACAGTGTCTGTGGGAAAATCCATGAAATTTATGGTGGATAGTGTTCAGGTTAACGAATTGACAATGAATACGGCGGGGATTACCCTAACCATTGATGGCAACGCCAATGAAAAAACATTCAACATCAAAACCAAACTCACTTTAACGGATGGATTGGTAAAAATTGGTACTTCACTGAATGCTTTCCGAGCCTTGGATGGTTGCTCAGTAGGTGCAGGTACCAAGACAAGTTATGTAGATGGCGCCGTATACATTGGTCTGACCAATGGATCAACCTCCATGACATTTCCTGTGGGAATGGGCTCTGATTATCGTCCCGTTTCTCTTTCGTTTTCAAAATCCAATGCCAACCTGACTTATTTTTGGTTTCAAGCGAAAACGGTTGCGGCAACAGGGAATGGCGCTTTGCCAACAGGAATCCGAAATTATTCAAAGGTCAATCATTATGTGGGTGGAACAGTGCCTGCATTGGCGAGCAATGCATCGAACTTCCAAGTAACCCTCCGCTACGATACGGTTGCCTCAGATGACGGGGTGTACGAAACCTCAACACTCCGCGTATTGGGTTACACTGCATCAGCCACATGGGCAAGCCACGGCGGAACCGGAAGTGCCACGCGTAAGGGACAAATCCAGTCTGCGAGTATGTCTACCTTGGGTGGAACTTTTGCTCTGGGTTGTACATTCAAAGTATTAACAGCTACTGAGCGAATGACCGGACTGAATTTGTTGGGTGATTTAGAGCCACACACTGCCTTTAAGTTGGTGGGTCGTTGTTCTGCCGATACCTTTAAATTGACCGATCTTACAAGAAGCAAAACAGCCATACTTTCATATAAGTGGAATTTCGGCGAGCCAGGTGCTGCAACCAATAGTCAAACGACCCGCAATGCGATGCACAAATACGCGAGTTCTGGAACATATCGCATCAGTTTGGTTACTTTGAACGCGGACAACAATTTGGATTCTTGGGTACAGATGGTAACGGTGTTTGCATCGCCCTTCATTCTGAAGACCGTAAATAATGTGTGTATTGGTGAGCAAACATCCATGACCGATTTTTCACAGGCCAATGGGGAGACCATTAGCGGATGGAATTGGAATTTGGGCGATGGCCCCCCGGCAACCATCAAAACATCGAAAACAATCACG
>SXYY01000141.1 GCA_005788145.1 Bacteroidota bacterium | reverse complement strand
TGGGCATACCCTGTTAAAAAATCAAGGCCGCTGATTAAAGCGGCCAGGATGTTGGTATATAAAAGCGCGTAACAGTTGGCGTTATCGAAATAACCGATAACACTACAAATATATCAAATCGGTATGAAATTGCAAAAAATTCTAATTGAATTTTCCTTTGTAACGATCCTTAATTTCGTTCACAATGGTTTTCAATTCTTGCTCTTTGTCTTTGTTCATTACGAGCAAAACTTCATCGGATTCTACAATAACCATGTTGTCGATGCCGTTCACCACAATCAACTTCTGTGAGTTGTTGAAAATCAGACTGTCCGACGAATTATAGACATGAACATGCTTGCCGATGATGGCATTGTTTTTATCGTTGCGTTCAGAAACGTCCCACAAACTTTTCCAAGTACCAAGGTCATTCCAGCCAAAATTGGCGGGCATTACAAAAACTTCGCTCTCTTTTTCAAGCACGCCGTAGTCGATACTGATGCTTGGTGTTAAGGAATATGCCTGTTCCAGTTGATCGGGATAGTTGGCACTGAGGGTATCAACTTCCGCAAATATTTGGTGAATTTCTGGAATGTGCTTTTCGATACTCTTGTTGATGGCTTTCATGCTCCAAACAAAAATGCCGGCATTCCAAAGGAATTCGCCGCTTTCCAAGAAACTCTTCGCGATGTCTTCGCTGGGTTTTTCGGTAAACGTTTTTACGCGGTGCAAGCCACTGCCATCGAGTTCTGGATTGAATTGAATGTATCCGTAACCGGTGTCGGGACGTGTGGGCTTGATACCCAAAGTCACCAATGCTTCGTGCTGGGCGGCGAAGTTCATGGCGTGTTGGGCGGTTTCTATGAAGGCGATTTCGTTGCTGATTAGGTGGTCGCTGGGTGCAACCAAACAAACGGCATCAGGATTTTGCTGTGTGATGTGGCGGTTGGCCAAGGCAATGCAGGGGGCGGTGTTTTTCGCCAAAGGTTCGTGCAGTATCTGGCTGAGATGCATCTCAGGGATGTGCGATTGCACCAATGGAACATAATCGGTATTGGTAACCACATAGATATTCTCTTTGGGCACCATGTGGGTAAAGCGATTGTATGTCTGTTTGATGAGCGATTCGCCCGTTCCCATGATATCAATGAATTGCTTCGGGAAACTCTTTTTGCTCACGGGCCAAAATCGACTACCGATTCCGCCGGCCATGATCAACACATAATGGTTCTTGTTTTGGCTCATAGAATGCCTTCTCTGTAAAGGTCGTGCAAATGTACAACGCCAAAGTAAATACTCTGTTGCGTTACAATGATTTGGGTAATTTTCTTCTCTTGCATCAATGCGGCGACTTCGGTGGCCATGGTGTCGTGGGTCACGGTAATGGGATTTTTACCCATAATATCATTGGCAGTTAAATTTTCGAAGTTGCTGTGATTTTCCAACATTCTTCGGATATCGCCATCGGTCACGATTCCCAATACGCTTTGGTTATCATCCACCACCGCTGTGGCACCCAAACGATTTTTTGTGATGGTAAGGATGACTTCTTTCCACGGGGTGTTTGGGGAGACGACGGGTTTGGCATTTTGCTGGGCGATGCTGCCACATTGTAAATACAGTTTTTTCCCCAAAGCCCCGCCAGGGTGGTACTTGGAAAAATCGTGGCTATTGAACCCCCGCATTTGAATTAGCGCAATGGCCAACGCATCGCCCATTAATAGTTGGGCTGTGGTGCTCGTTGTTGGGGCGAGGTTGTTGGGACATGCCTCTTGGTCAACTGTGGTGTTGAGAATGTAATCTGCTTGCAGTGCCAACTGACTTTGGATGTTACCCACCATGGCCACCAGTGGGTTATTGTTGCGCTTGAGCAACGGCGCCAAAGATTGGATTTCGGGGGTGTTTCCACTTTTTGAAATGGCGATAACCACGTCGTATCGTTGAATCATGCCTAAATCGCCATGAATTGCATCGGCTGCATGCATGAACAATGCGGGTTGACCGGTGCTGTTCATGGTAGCCACAATTTTCTGGGCGATAATGGCACTTTTGCCGATGCCCGTGAAAATGGCGCGTCCTTTTTGTTCAAGCAGCAATGCAACCACCGCGGCAAACTGATCGTCAATGAATGCGGTCAAGTTTTGCAGCGATTGTAATTCGCGACGTATTGCTTCTCGACCGTGAGATTGGATGAGTTGGGCGGTGTTTTCTTTGGAAGACATGAGAATTAATTGCAAATTAACCGAAAATTCTCCGAGCGGTTATAAAAATCGCAATTCTGGGTGCAGCGTTCCATTTTTCTTTGTAACTTCACACAATGGTTTTGGCAATTGCGCAATCATTAAACCCCTTATTAAACTAAATTATGCAGTCTGCGGCGGTTGCTCCCATGTTGGAGCCAAGAAAGGTTTTAAAGGAGTTTTTCGGTTTCGATGGTTTCAAAGGAAATCAAGAAGCTGTGGTGAACAGTATTTTGGCTGGTGAGGATTGCTTTGTAATCATGCCAACGGGTGCGGGAAAGTCGATGTGTTATCAGCTGCCTGCCGTGATGATGGAAGGTACCGCCATTGTAATATCTCCGTTGATTGCGCTCATGAAAAACCAGGTCGACAATATTCGTGGATTCGCGCAAAAAAGTTCACTGGCACATTTTCTCAATAGTTCTTTGACAAAATCTGAATTGAATCAGGTGTTTGAGGACATGTTGAGTGGGGAGACCAAGTTGTTGTATGTAGCACCAGAGACAATAAAAAAAGACGAGACCATTGACTTATTGAAACAAGTCAAAATATCTATTGTGTCGGTGGATGAGGCGCACTGTATCTCTGAGTGGGGACATGATTTTCGCCCTGAATACCGTCGCATCAAACAAATGGTAAAATCCATTGATGATGTGCCGGTTATGGCCTTGACAGCTACGGCCACACCCAAAGTACAGCAGGATGTTCAGAAGAACTTAGGGATGATATCATCCAATTTGTTCAAGAGTTCTTTTAATCGCTCTAATTTGTTTTATCAAGTTAGACCAAAGGGTAGGAAGGACATCGTGCACAAAGAGATTA
>SXYY01000140.1 GCA_005788145.1 Bacteroidota bacterium | reverse complement strand
TTGGTAAAATTGAAGCAGCGGGTACATTTACCCAAATATGCAAACACCAAGTTTGCCTGGATCACTGAGAAGTTCCAATAGGTGAAGCTGCGTTTGAAACCTTCGCCGCCCTTTATTGCCACTGTCTGGCACGGGGATTCATCACCGCAAACCAAATGGGCACCAACAAACTCAAAACCATCATACCCGGATAACCCGTAGGCATCTGTGGGGCAGTATCGATGGATTGAAGTGTCTGGTATTTTTTGTTGGATTTGTAATGGTGGTCTGAATGTCGGCTCAATTCAAACAAAATCAGTCTGCCCACCACGTGATTGCTATTCCAAGAATGTTCTGGCTGTACGATTTCATAATGTCCGCTTTGGGTTTTCTTACGCATCAGGCCATAGTGTTCGATGTAGTTAATGGTTTCTAAGAAAATTCCACCGATGAGTGCAGCCAACCAAAAAGAGAAGGTAGCCCAACCACCGAAGACGAGGTAAATTGCAATGATCACCGAAAGTTGGATTATTTGGAAGCGCAGCATTTCATTGCGCCATGTCCACGGTGATGAGGCCTCGCGCCGCAGGCGCTCGGCCTCAATCCGCCAGGCCGATACCCAAGTCTGAAACATAGACCTCAGCCAAAAAGTATAAACCACCTCATGCATTCGCGCCGTAGAGGGATCCTCCGGCGTGCCCACATGCTTGTGATGCCCGCGGTTGTGCTCAATGAAAAAGTGCATATACAAAGAACTCGCCAACAACACCTTAGCCAAAAATTGCTCGAACCGCGTGGTTCTATGTCCCAATTCATGGGCCACATTAATCCCAAAACTGCCACACAAAATACCCATCGCCATCACCAACCCAAACCACTGCCCGCTCGCCTGCGGCTCGCTGTGTCCCATCATCCAACAAAACCACAACACATAAAACCACTGAATGGGTACAATCATATAAAGTAGGTAATCATACCACCGATCCTGCGCCTCCAATTGCAACGATTCCTCATTCAAAGTGGCACCCTTGGCCCCCATGATTAACTCCATCAATGGAATCGCACCGAAAACAAATAGAACCGCAAACCAAGACCAATTGCCACCCAACACAAAAGACACCGTAACCGCCAATGTTGGTAGATGCGTCGTTAAATATTTCAAGGATTTCATGATCAATACAAAAGTTCAAAAACGAATTTACAGAAAAATCAACCATCCCAGGCAATTAAAAGCACCAGCAACCATTTCTATGCAAAATCCCCACCCAAAAACACCATTCATTAACAATTTGGTAATATAGAATTATTGTTAGTTTAACCCTTTGTAAATTCAATGTTAACCATTTTTGCATCGCTTTACATTTAGGTAACAATAGATTCATTTGTGAAAAACATTATTTTAACCATCGCAACATTTTGCGCACTTAACAACGCAGCCAAAGCAGCGTTCATGGAACCCCTCACCGACACCACCAAAGCGGTGAAAATTGCCGAAAAACCGGCATCCAAACACTGGTATGAATCACTCCAAATGCGGGGCTATACCCAAGTGCGTTACAACCGTTTGGGCGAAACCAACCCAAACTTGAAATGCGAACAATGCGATCGTTACTGGGGCAACAACCAAGGCGTTGGTATCCGTCGTGCCCGACTCATCATCTCCGGACAAGTTCACCCACGCGTTTACTTATACTTCCAAACCGATGCCGCCAATACCGTGGGTACGGGTATGCAATATGTGCAAGTACGAGATATGTATTTTGATTACGGCCTTGACAAAAAGAATGAATTCCGTCTGCGTTTCGGACAAAGCAAAGTGCCCTTTGGTTTTGAAAATATGCAAAGCAGTCAAAACCGCTTACCCTTAGACCGCGCCGATGCCACAAACTCCGCCGTATCCAACGAACGCGATATGGGCTTGTTCTTTATGTGGGCACCATCAAAAACACGCAAACTCTACGCCGACCTCATCAAGGAAAACCTCAAAGGCTCTGGCGATTACGGTGTTTTTGCATTTGGCTTTTACAACGGTCAAATCGCCAATAAGCCAGAACTCAACAACAACCGTCACATGGTTGCCCGTTTGAGCTACCCCATCGCCATCGGCAAACAGCTCATCGAGCCCGGTATCGCAGCGTACAAAGGTGTTTTCTCTCTGGCTTCTGACCAATTAACCAAAGGCGTAAAATTCGTCAAAGCACCTTCCTTGATGAACAATATCCAACCCGATGCCAGCTATCTTGATCAGCGTGTGAATGCCCAATTTGTGGTTTATCCCAAGCCCTTCGGTATCCAAGCAGAATACAACATTGGTGTTGGACCCCAGTTCAACCCCGTTACAGACTCCATCGAAACCCAAAAACTTCAAGGGGGTTATGCCACATTCTCCTATAAAATGAACACCGAAGAAGGCAGTGTGATTCCTTTCGTCCGCATCCAAAAATACAGCGGCGGCAAGAAGCATGAATTGGATGCCCGTAGCTACAAAATGCAAGAATTGGAAATTGGTACTGAGTGGCAAATCAACAAGAATTTTGAATTGACAGCCATGTATACTTCATCGCACAGAGAGTTCTTGGATTTTGCCAAACAATCCAATGACCAAAAAGGACGATTAATCCGCATTCAAGTGCAAATGAACTTCTAATCGAGTACTTTCGCGGTCATGGAATACCGCAGACTAGGAAAAACTGGATTACCCATTTCAGAACTCAGCTTTGGCTCATGGATCACCTTCGGAAACCAAATCAATGATGGTGTTTCTGAACGATTGATGGATATCGCCTACGAGGCCGGCGTCAACTTCTTCGACAACGCAGAGGTCTATGCCGCCGGCGCCTC
>SXYY01000139.1 GCA_005788145.1 Bacteroidota bacterium | reverse complement strand
ATAAACATCGGTTTCAAGTCATCAATACCATACATCCACTCTCCATTGCGCAAAATCACCGCCTTAACATCCTGCATGGCATTGGGCATGAAGTAAGCGTCATTTTTAATGAATGAGAAATTCACCTGTTGATGCGTACTGCGCAATTCCACCTGCTTGCTTTGCGATAACTGAATGTTCACAGCGCCTTGCGATTGGAGCACCATGATCCGGCGCGAAAACACAATATCTGCCTCATTAAAATTGCGATAAACCAACAGCATATAGTTTCCTGATAATTTGGGTTTGGTTTGCTCCCCAGGAACTTGAACACTGTAATGGGTGTATTGCATCAGTGTTCCATTGCTAAAGTTTGCCGTTTCTATGTTGTCGTACCCCATGCCACCAAGAATCTGAGTACGAGACAAGTTACTCGGATTCCACTTTGCATCGCAATGTATTAGCGTATATTGGTAGAAATCTCTTTCGCTGCGAATTTGATCAAATTCCAACACCAGGCCATCTTCTGAACCCAAAGTGAGGATGGGGAATGGGAACCCGCTACTCTTTTGATACACACGAACCGTCCGAATATCAGACTCATAGATCGCATTGGTATATCGAATGGAGCTGTCTGTCGTCGCCATCAAGGGCAACAGGCCCAAAATCCAAAAACATCCCAAAAGGACCCATTTTTTACTCATCGAAACAAACTTAGCAAATTCAGGGCCAATATCAAGACTCTTGCATCAGCATCCATGACTCAAACAACTGTTCATACTCCGCTTTCACCAGCGCATGAGAAGCATTCACCGAGTCGTACTGCTCTGTAATCCGCGCTACTTGGTTAAAATCGCTCGCCACTTCAGGAGCATGCAGTTGAATTTCTAAGGCCGTTTTTTCCTCGGCCAAAGCCAACATTTCCGCCTCCTTCGCGTTCATTGCATCTTCCACTTTTTTCAGTTCGTTTTTGCTGTAGGATTTGGGCGATGCCTCCTTACGCGGCAAAGGTTGAGCAACAGGGGTAGATACCACCTTTTTGTTGCCATCATCCAATTTTGCCAAACGCATGTCCTCTACCTTCCGGGTCGATACCCACTCGTTATACTCTTCGTAAGTGCCCGGATATTCCCGCAAAATACCATCCTCAATCCACCATATCTTGTTGGCGACTTTGCTGATAAAGGTTCGGTCGTGTGATACAAACAAACAACTGCCGGCGTAGTCTATCAACGATTCAGCCAAAACCGACGTACTGAACATATCCAAGTGGTTGGTAGGCTCATCCAATAACAAAAAGTTCGATTGTGTAATCAGCGTCTTGGCCAATGCCAACCGCGATTTTTCACCCCCACTCAGTACCTTAACTTTCTTGAAAACCTCGTCGCCCGTAAACAAGAAACAACCCAAAATGGTGCGCAATTCCCAATCCGTATACTCCGCACTCACCGTGCCCAACTCCGTCAATAAGTCGTTCTTCAAATCCAATGCCTCCAATTGGTGCTGAGCAAAAAAGGCCGATTCAACATTCCAACCCTGTTCAATTTCTCCACCACATGGCTCGGAGCCATGAACCATCCTCAACAACGTAGACTTACCCTTTCCGTTGGCACCCACCAAGGCAATTTTATCAGCTCGAAGTATCTGTCCAACCGAAGGCTTCAAAATCTCCAAATCCCCATACGATTTGGTCACATCCTTCAAATCTGCAATCACCTTTCCTGGCGTAACCCGAATGTTAAAACGAATATCAAAATCGCGCTTTTCGTCCTGCCGAACCTCTATTTTCTCAATTTTATCCAACATCTTCACCCGACTCTGCACCGCTGTGGCCTTGCTGGCTTTGGCGCGGAATCGCGAAATGAACTTCATCTGTTGACGAATGAAATCTTGTTGGTTTTCGTATTTGCGCATCATCAATGCATCCCGCTCTTCTTTCTGCTCCAAAAACTCGTTGTAGTTGCCTTTGTAATGAAAGACCTGCTGATGCGCTACTTCCGCGATGCGGTTTACCGTACGATCCAAAAAATACGGGTCGTGAGATACAATTACATAAGTACCCTCGTAATTCGACAAATAATCTTCCAACCATTGTATGGTGGGCAAATCCAAGTGGTTGGTAGGCTCATCCAACAACAGCAAATCCGGAGCCTGTAAAAGCAATTTGCCCAACATGGCCCGCATGCGCCATCCACCCGAAAATTCCCGCAACGAACGCGTTAAACTGCTGGTTGGGAAACCCAATCCCTCCAAAATTTTATCGCCTTCTGCGTGCCATTCGTAACCACCCAAAGAGCCAAATCGCTCTTGTGCATCGGCCAAACGCTGCATGGTGACATCATCGTACTCAACCTCAATCTTTTCAATTAACCGGTTAATTTCATTTTCCAATTGCACCAAATCATCCCTCCCACTCAAAACCACATCACGCACACAATCACCGATATCCATGCTCAACAAATCCTGATTCAAAAATCCAATTCGCAAATCGGAAGGCTTAGACAAAGTGCCCTCACGCAACTCATAATCGCCCGAAATCAAACGCAACAAGGTGGATTTCCCAGTTCCATTCAATCCCACCAACCCAATTTTCTCGTTGGGTTTGATGTGCCAAGAGGCATTTTTAAACAGATATCGACCCGCAAATTCAAAGGAAAAATCGTTCAGTGCTAACACCCCGCAAAGGTAGTTCAACTGCCCCCAAACCCCCTAACATCCCTCGAGGAAAAAACGCGTTTGCCTACCGTCGGTAAAGCATCACAAAATCATTCATGAAATATCCATCACCTATATCGAAATCAGCCACCCGCTCAATCACAAAACCCACCTTGAAGTAAAAATTAATGGCCTTGTAATTTTGGCGATTCACCTGTAACCGCATTTCGCGTAAATCTGATAGCAACAACAGCAAATTTTGCCATATTGCCTGTCCCAGTCCCCGTCCTTGCTCACGTGTATCAATGTATAGTTTATTCAAAAAATAGTTGCCCTCCCCACGCGCCTCAATGGCCAAAAACCCCTTTGGTTGACCATCCAACATCACCCGATAAAATTGCTGTCCATCGCGCATCTGTTGCAACATTCCCTCCCTTGAATAAAATCGCCCCAACATATATTCTACCTGCTCCATCCCAATAATTTC
This sequence comes from Bacteroidota bacterium, assembly GCA_005788145.1. Classification (GTDB taxonomy): domain Bacteria; phylum Bacteroidota; class Bacteroidia; order NS11-12g; family UBA955; genus UBA955. Next base: position 2,985 of record SXYY01000139.1, on the reverse strand, counting down.
CGGGTAATGGTCGCGCCATATCTCATCCGCCATCGACTGAATCGATGAAATATTCTCGTCCGTTGCCAACACTAACTGTAAATTCACCCTCCGAAATTCGCATTTTTGTGGCAGTAAATCATGCTACTACTCCAGAACCTTTCCACCGGCTTCCCAAAAAGCAACATCAAACTGCATCAACACATCGATTTGCAGCTGTTGCCCGGAAGTTTGGTTCTGCTCATTGGCCCCAACGGCATCGGGAAATCGGTGTTGCTGAAAACAATCTGTGGTTTGCAAACGCCAATGGAAGGAACCATCCATGTCAACCACACAAACATCCACACATCAACGGCCGAAATTCGTGCCTCCCTCACCAGTATCCTCCTCGCCACACCACCTAGCATAGAACAAATGACCGTGTATGACATGGTTGTTTCGGGCCGACAGCGATTTCTCAACGGTTGGCGGAATCCGGGTATCGACGATGAAAACGCCGTGAACCAGGCCATGGAAAAAACAGGCATCTCAAACCTCTCAAAGTCGAATTTTGGATCGCTCAGCGATGGCGTGAAGCAAAAAGTGATGCTCGCTCGTTGCCTAGCCCAAGACAGTGCTGTTATTCTGCTCGATGAACCATTGGCCTTCCTCGACTACCCCTCTCGCATTCAATTCCTCGATTTGCTCAAAGTACTCGCAAAAAGTGAATCAAAAATTATCCTATACAGCAGCCACGACCTACAATTATCCTTGAAATATTGTGATCAAGTGTTGGCGCTCACACAAAATCAATGGCAGTTTTTCGCCGAACCAACATCCGTTAACATCGCCAATATTTTTCCCAACCCATGAGCAAAGCGAGAAAACCCTTCATCATGAAGCAGTTCTCCATTGCGCACGACAAAGTGGCTTTGCCTGTAACATCAGACGCCTGTCTTTTTGGGGCGATGATCTTCTTTTCAGCAACCTACGGCGATGCCCACCGGCCCATAAAAAAAGTGCTTGACATTGGCACGGGCACCGGACTCCTATGCCTCATGCTGGCGCAAAAGTATCCCGATGTTCAATTCACCGGGATCGATATTCACCCAGATTCTATCGCCCAAGCCAATCAAAACAAGGATAATTGTCCCTTCACAGCCCGATTAACATTTGAACTCGCCGACATACTTTCATATTCTCCATCTACGCGGTTTGACGCCATCGTTTGCAATCCGCCTTTTTTTCAAGAGCAACTACCATCCACCGATGAAACACGCCGCCTTGCGAGGCATTCAGATACCCTGTCCCTTTCCTCGCTTTTGCACGCTTGCCACAAACTGTTAAACCATCACGGCGAGCTATTCCTGCTTTACCCAACCATCGACAAAAGCAGATTGAAAGCAACCCTAAATGAGGCCCAATTTTCACTTTCGCGGCTCACCCACATCCGTGCAACCGAATTGAAATTGCCTCATTTGTGTATGATTCAAGCCAAAGCAATGCCTGAAATCGAGCCCACCACAAGACAATCCCACGATATTACAACCCAAACCATCATCCATTATCAGCCCAACGGCGAGCTCACCAGCGACGCAACACATTATTTACAAGAGTTTTACAGCAGTTTGCCATAAACCTTTTTTTACAACCGTTGTTAATTGCTATATTTGATACAACATGAAATTCATTAAATACACATTGGAAAAATCCCTGTTCGGCGTTTGTAGTCAGTTGGGAGAATGGATGGGTATCTCAGTGAAAAGTGTCCGAATGTCGTTCGTTTACGCCAGCTTTTTCACCCTTGGATCGCCCATCATCATATATTTGGTGGCCGCCTTTTGGATGAACATCAAAAACTACAGTCAAGAAAGACGCACCCGCGTTTGGGATCTTTGATTCCCCAACACTTCTTTAAAAATTACTGCTAATTGTGAATCGAATTCCGCTGAAAGCGGGTTCTTCACGGCATATACCGCCTGAGCAATTCACCCCTTGCTGTTGCTTCAAATAGGCCAGTGTAAATACCGTATTCTTTTCTGTATACCCCAAGAAAATTGTGGGATAATGCAAAACTTTGTTCGCAATAATCATGCGCTCATATCGGTGAGGAACCACATTGACCATATCGCCCACAGCAATACTCAACTGTTTGGTTGCCCAATATTCAATCATCAAATTCGCAAATGAACCCTGGTCTTGTTTGGTACTCAAATACTGCCACTCAACGCGAAGACTTCTTCCTTTGTCCATGGTGTGCATCCACTCACCAAAAGGTGTGATCGTCTCTACCGGCACATATTCTGGCTCGTCTTCATATCGGGTTTGGTTATAGTGAATGCGCTGTACGCCCAATTTTAACTTGTCGTGTTTTCCCAACTTCTGAACCACCTCCAGGTAATTTTCACTGAACAACTTCTCCGCTTCCATTGCGCCCGTTGTCACATTCAACTTGCCATTGCTTGCCAAACTCTGCACATAACTGGCGTTGAAGAAAATTTGGGTCCCTTTACGCGGTTTAAATTCAATTTCTCCTTGGATACCATCTTCCCCAAGTTCCTGTCCGGGTGCGTTGTATCTACTCAACAAACGGTAGGTATTTTGACGGGTCATTGACGGCAAATAACTCACCAATCCATTCAACAAAGCTTCGGTTGGTGCTGTTCGAAAAGCGAAATTATCAACGTGTCGCGCCTGCAAATTCAGGCCAATTGATGCTTTCTGTTTGCCCAACTTCCATCCTCCTTTTCCCCAACTCAGCGATGTGTAAAGCACATTTCCACCAGAGAGTTTAAACTTGTCATTCATGCCCAGCACCGCCTCAGGGGTCTTCACGTTCGCCTCAACATTCCAACCAAAATTGCCTTTTGTGTAACCGAAATATCCGTTGAATCCGTACATGTTGTACTTGGGATAAAAACGATCGGCCAAATCATAGGTATTGATTGTTCCCACCAATCGATCCATGGTCTCGCGGTCCAAACTTCTGTTGATTGCCGATGCCCCCACAATCACATCGCCATACTT
>SXYY01000138.1 GCA_005788145.1 Bacteroidota bacterium | reverse complement strand
CTCGCCCTGGGTAATCAGTTCTAACCCTTTCTCTGTCAATTCCACACTGTTGGTTTTCTCTTCGATGGTGAAATACAAAGGAGAATCCGCCAACGGCATTTCTTTTTGTTGGTCCTGTAAATAGTGGTTTTCGGTTTTGGTGAGGATGCTGCGAACACCGCTTTCACCCAAGAATTTGATTACGGCTTTGTTCTTTGGCAATCCGCGGAATGCGCGCAACAAGGCCAATCCACCTTCGCCTTCTTTGTGACCGGTATTTCCGGCAGCAATCAATTTTTTGGCTTCTACCAAAGCGGTGTTGGCATAGCGTTTTTGCGCTTCCACCAATTTTTCAATGCGGGGCTTCAATGCCTCGAACTGCTGTATGTCGCCTTTTGGGGTTGGTCCGCTGATAATTAACGGCGTACGGGCATCGTCAATCAAAACAGAATCCGCTTCGTCGATCATCGCATAATGGTGCTTGCGTTGAACTTGCTCCTCGGGCGTGTGTGCCATGTTGTCGCGCAAGTAATCAAAGCCAAATTCGTTGTTGGTACCATACGTGATATCCGCCAAATAAGCTTCTCTGCGCTCTTCGCTGTTGGGGCGATGGTATTCCAAACAATCAACGGTTAAACCCAAGAAGTTGAATATCGGGGCATTCCATTCACTGTCGCGTCGCGCCAAATATTCGTTCACGGTAACCATGTGTACACCGCGTTTTCCCAAAGCATTCAAGTAGGCGGGTAGGGTACTTACCAATGTTTTACCTTCACCCGTGGCCATTTCAGAAATTTTGCCCCTGTGCAAGGCGATACCACCAATGAGTTGAACATTGTAGTGAACCATGTTCCAACGGATTTTTCCGCCAGCGGCCGTCCATTCATTTTTGTAGGATACTTGATCCCCTTGAATGGCAATGTGCGGATGCTTCAGTGCCAACGCGCGGTCCAATTCTGTGGCTTGCGCCATGACCTCGGTATTTTCTGAGAAACGGCGTGCGGTTTCTTTCACCACAGCAAAAGCCCCTGGCAACAATTCCGCCAAGATGTCTTCCAGTTCTTTGTCGCGCTTTTTTTCGATTTCATCCAAAGCATTGAACAAATCGTCTTTCAGTTCAACTTCAGTTTCTGCAGTTTCTGCCAATTGTTTTTTGTAATCGGCGATTTCTGTATCGATTTCCAACAAGTGCGCGTTGATGCGGTTGATGAACTCCTGCGTTTTACCGCGAAGGGCATCGTTACTCAACGATTTGTACTCTTCAAAAAATGTGTTGATTTGAGCCACGATAGGCTCTATTTCCTTTAGTGCTTTTTCGGCGGATGTGCCGCCAAGCAACTTGGAGAATGATTTGAGGATATTGCCAAACATGATAAGTGTGCGAAAATACGGTTTATTTGGGTTTGCGAAAATCTTGCCAAGGATGATTTATGACGAAATGACCGACATTTAATGCACATTCGATCTGCGCACAGACAATTTTGTGGAATTTTAAAACCCTTTCATGGCTGTTTTGTTTAACTTTAACATGAGAGTATTTTTTACAGTGATGGGTTTGCTTTTGGCACATGTGGCCACAGCCCAAGTCGTGATTCAGGGGAAAGTGGTTGATGTGATGACGCGAAAGCCCCTGCAGGGTGCGAAGGTGCAGCTCGACAAGCAGGAGGTGTTTGTCCAAACGGCTGCCGATGGGTCATTCACAATCGGGAGTGTGGATCCCGGCTATCACACCGTAACCGCATCCTTTGATGGTTACGAATCAGAATCTTCGGCAGAGTTGCTATTCACCTATGACAAATCGCCGTTCATTTCCCTTGAGTTACAATCCATGGCAAGCGGGGTGGGTGAGGTGAACATCCGGAAAACCAACATTCAAAAAAGAGAGGCGGAGAGTCCCGTATCGTCACAAAAACTCAGTATTCGCGAAATTGAACGCAACCCAGGTGGAAACCGGGATATTTCCAAAATTATCCAGAGTTTGCCAGGCGTAATCAGCGTCCCGGGTTTTAGGAACGATGTGGTTATTCGCGGCGGTGCTCCATCGGAAAATAAGTTCTACCTCGATGGCGTTGAAATACCCATCATCAACCACTTTCAAACCCAGGGCAGTACTGGCGGACCGGTAGGCTTACTCAATGTGAATTTCATCAAAGAAGTGAACTTTTATACCGGGGCATTCCCAGTGAATTACGCCAACGGACTCAGTAGCGTGTTGGATTTTCGTCAGATGGATGGCAATGCCAACAAAGCCAAATACCGCTTTACTTTGGGTAGTAGCGATGTAGGATTTACCGCTGACGGTCCGATTGGCAAGAAAACCACCTACATCTTCTCGGCACGCCAAAGTTACTTGCAGGGTTTATTCTCCGTATTGGGACTGCCATTTTTACCGAATTTCATTGATTATCAAGCAAAAGTAAAAGTGAAATTGAACGAGAAAGATGATATTTCTTTTCTGATGGTAGGTGCCGTGGATTTCTTTCGGTTGAATTTGAAGGTAAACGACAACATCACCGACAGCGTTCAATTGAAGAGCAACAAATATATTTTGGGTTACTTGCCGGTCTACAAACAGTGGAATTACACCTTTGGTACAGTCTACACGCACTATGGCACCCAGTCCAAAACCCAGTATTTTTTGAGCCGTAACATGCTCAACAACACCTCATACAAATACCGCAACAACGATGAGAGTAGCGAAGACAACCGAATTTTTACATACAAGAGCATCGAAGAAGAGAACAAACTGCGCATCGAGAATTCCCGCACAATACGCAAATGGAAATTATTGGCAGGTACAGGTTTGGAATACGTGCAATTTGGGGTTGATAACAAAGCCAAAATCCTGATTCCCGGTGCTCCCGGAACGTCTGGAACCATCCAAGACATCGCATTCAATTCACAACTGGATTTGGCAAAGTATAGCGGTTTTGTTCGTGCCTACCGCAATGTGATGGGCAGTGGCACATTGAGTTTTGCCGGCCGATTGGATGGCAATACCTACAACAAGCACATGCAAAATGTCCTCAATCAGCCAACAGCCTCAGTGAGTGCAAGCTTGCCTACCGCAGTGAATGGGTTGTTTTTGAATGCCAACATTGGACAATTTACGCAGCTGCCCTCTTACACCATTTTGGGCTACCGCAACGCGGCTGGTGCGCTGGACAACTTGAATCGGGTGAAGTACATCCGGAATCGGATGGTAGCAGCCGGTTTGCAATACAACAAAGTGAAAGATACCCGTATCACCCTTGAGGGTTTTTACAAGCAATATGCGAATTATCCTTTGGCTTTGAATGACAGCATTAGTCTGGGTAACTTGGGGACGGATTTCGCGGTGGTGGGTAACGAACCCGTGAGTTCTGTTTGCGACGGTCGTGCCTATGGCATGGAATTTCTGGTCCAAAGAAGAAGTCGTTCCGGTCTTTACGGAATTCTTGCCTACACCCTGAGTTGGAGTGAGTTTAGCGATAAAAATGGCAATGCTGTGAAAAGTGCTTGGGACAGCCGACACACCCTGAGTTTGGTGGGTGGGATGAAAATGAAGCGCAATTGGGAATTGGGAGCGAAGTTTCGGTTAGCAACGGGCCGACCCTACACGCCATTTGATGTGCAACGCAGTTTGGTAAAAAGCAATTGGGATGTAAAGGGAGTGGCATTGAATGACTACAACCGTTTGAATTCCGAACGATTGGGTACTTTTTCACAGTTGGATGTGCGCGTTGACAAAGTTTGGTACTTCAAAAAGTCGTCGTTGAATTTGTACATGGATATTCAGAATTTTTTGAACAAGGAATACTTGGGTGCACCCACCTTGATCGCGGCGCAAGACGCTTCTGGTAATCTCATTACGGATCCAACGGCCGCAGTGCCTTCCTACAAAGCCGATTATTTGGTCAATTCTACGGGCTTTTTGCAGCCTTCGATTGGGGTGATTTTGGATTTTTAATTCGGAAAATATGGCCCATAACGCAAAGAGGACCCCGCGGGGTCCTCTTTGCGTTATGGCTAGGTTGGGACAAACTTGTTTGCCCAACCACCATGAATTAATAATCGTATTTAAAGCCAGTTTCGTGCGGGTGGATACACATCACTGGGATGTTCTGGCTGCGGTTTACCAACTGCTGGGTCAAAGTACCAATGATCATCTCAGAAATGCCTTTCTCAGTGTGCGTCATGACCAAAATCAAATCCGCGCTCACTGTGTTGGCGTAGTTCATTATTTCGTTGGCGAAGTTATCCAGCAATCCATCTTCCATTGCGAAGACCTTGTGCTCCAAGCCACTGTCTTTCAACTGGTGATTCACCAAGTTGATGTTTAACGCAATTTTGCGCTGCAAATATTCATCCGAAGACTTGGTGTAAACCACATTGACCTCAGAGTTGAATTTCTTACCCAAATGGATGGCCCACTCAACCTTTTGACGGCTTTCAATCGTCAAATCGATGGGCATCACAATCTTCTTGTATCCATGGGCTTTGGCGGTGTTCTGTTTCACAACAACCACGGGTACCTCGGCGTATTGAATCGTGCGAGATGCGTTAGAACCCACAATCTGTTCCAAGCCACTGGCGCCGTTGCTGCCCATGATGATGGAATCAAAATGATCTTCGTTGGCAATCTTTGAAACTGTCTTATAAACTTTACCGCTTTCAACACGGGCGCGCACTTTTACACCACTGCCATCCGCGATTTCTTTGGCTTTTGCTTCCAATTTTGCTTTGATGGCATCGCGCATCACATCCGACTGTCCGCCAGAAAACAATCCACCCAACATGCCATCTTCCAAGATGTACAACAAGGTAATTTCATTGCCATAGGCTTTGGCTACTGTAATGGCGTGGGTTAATGCGTTGTCGGCTAAATCCGAAAAATCGGTGGGTACCAAAATGTTGTTGTTTGTTTTGCGATTCATGATCGGTAATTTTTTACAAAATTACAACAGATTACGGCCCCAAACCATGACAACCGTCAATTTTGGCAATGGTCTGATTCACAGTGCTTAGTCGACCATCAATTCTACAGTGATCGCATCGCACAGAAATCGGGATTCCATTGGGATTATCAATCGCGCGGCATCATCGCCCAGCCATCCTCTGGATTTTAGTTTTTCGATGATATCCTTTTTTTTCTCGCCATAACCAGGGCAAATCAACTCAAGGTCAGACAATTGAACCCCGTTTATCAACCGCAAACCGGTCATGAGCCTTTCATTGAGTTGGTCGGAGGCAGACAGGGATTCTTCCTCGTAAGTAATTTCACCCCGATTCAATTTCTCCATGTAGATATGGTTTTGGGCGATGTTCCAGCGTCTGTGGGTGCCGTTGAAAGCGTGTGCGCTCGGACCCACCCCAATGTAGGGATGTCCCTCCCAGTAATGGCTGTTGTGCATTGCGCGATGCCCCGGTATGCACAGATTGCTGATTTCGTAATGTTCCCATTGTTCCCGAGCCGCCCACTGTCCCAAGTATTGAAATTGGGCTTCGGCATGCTCATCCGGTGGTGCTTTCATCAACCCTTTTTCTGTGCGATGCCCGAAGGTGGTCTTGTCCTCAATCGTCATGGCATAACAACTCAAATGCGTAGCACCGCAGTTGGCCGCCCAGTTCAATTCCTCTTTCCATTGCGACAGCGATTTTTTTTCAGAGCCGTAAATGAGGTCGATGCTTACGTTGTGAAAGCCATAAGTTGCCGCCAGGGCCAAGGCCTCCCTCGATTGCATGGAAGTGTGTTTGCGGTTCATCCACTGAAGTTCCGTATCATCCAAACTTTGAATACCGATGCTGAGTCGATTGATTCCGAGCGATTTCCAAGTCGCTAAATTCAGGGCATTCAGGTCTTCTGGGTTCGCCTCTAAGGTGATTTCCAGGGTGTCGTCGAGGTTGAAATTGCGATGAATTGCTTCAAAAATGCGATGAAGCTCTTGGGGGGTGAGCACAGAAGGACTTCCCCCGCCGAAATATACTGTATGAAGTTTGGGTTGGTCGTTGCAGTTGGTAAAAAGGGTGGGGTGGTTGCTGCGCGATTGGTCGAGTTCAATGCAGATGGCCGCGACCATGGCAGTGCTGTGCTGTAGTTGCGTACTGAAATGAAAATTGCAATAATGACAGGCGTGCCTACAAAAAGGGATATGGAGATACAAGCCTAACACGAAGCAAAGGTCAGCCTTTTGGTGTATTTTTGCGGCATGCTTTGTCGGCCAATGTTTCCATTTTTTCTCAAGCGATTGGGAATGATATTGGTGATGTTAATGCTGGCAGGGGGATTGTTCGCCCAAGGCGATGATGAAGCAGAGAAAGAGCGTGAAAAAGCCGAAAAAGCTGCGCTCAAAGCCTACCGTAACCGACTCAAGCGTCCGATCAACGGGGTGATTTTCGAGCCCGATAGTTTGCAAAACTTACCCGATTCGATGGCGATATTGCGCTTTACAAGGGGCGTACATTTTGTAGATTCATTGAAATCAGGTCGGTTCGATTCCGCAATTTTGGCGATGCAAACGATTGATCATGGCAAGAAAGTCACATTCAATTACAGCAATCCTTACGATCCTTACAAGAACCCTACCTATTACCGCAGAGGTCAGGGCAAGTTCTGGTATTTCGGCCTGGGGATGTGCTTGCTGTTGGTGTTTATCTATTACCGGGCGGCTTTTCCCAAGCAGTTTGAACTGCGTTTGAGGGGTGTTCTGAATCCATACTATTACAACGAATTGATGAACGACAGAACCATCAGCCAATTTGGGGGTGGATCGGGTGTGGTGTTTGTGATTGCGCAAGCGGTGTTTGCGGCGGGCATCTTGCTGAACTTGATTTTTGGGGGATACCTGCAATTGAATAACTTTTTTGTCTTTGTTTTTTTATACCTCGGGGTGTTGGGTGCTGTGATGTTGCAGCAAACCATTCAATTTTTGTTTGCGAATAGCGTGAACATTGAAGAGTTGGTGCGGAGGCAGACACAGCGTCAGTACAATGTGAATTTTTTGTTGTCGTTGATTTACTTTCCCCTCTTTTTGGTGTTTTATTACAATGGTTACAAATACCATGGAGTGGATCTATCTCATTGGATATCATTCTTATTGGTGTTGTGGGTGGTGATACGCAGTATTTATGCCTTTGTGGGTTTATTACAAGATAGGCAGTTGACTTTTCTCGCATTTTTGTATTTTTGCACTCTGGAAATTCTACCATACTCGGTATTGTTTGCCATATTATCTAGATCATAAGTAACATGTCTTCAACAGAACGCGAACTCAAAGTAAAAAGTATTTTGATCACCCAGCCCCCACCGGAGGCGGGAAAGAACGTCTACGAAGACTTTGTGAAAAAGTATAAGTTGAAGATGGATTTTCGTTCGTTCATCCACATCGAGCCCATGGCGCCGAGGGATATTCGCAAGCAGAAAATCAACTTTTTGGACTACACAGCCATCATTTTCAATTCGCGCAACGCCGTAGATTATTTCTTTTCGTTGGCCAATGAAATGAAGATTGAGATGCCGGCCGATACCAAGTACTTCTCGATCAACGAAGGCGTTTCGAACTACGTGCAGAAATACATCGTTCCGCGCAAACGCAAAATGTTTTTTGGCAAAGGAACCGAAGCCGATTTCCTTACGTTGTTCAACAAAAACCACAGCGGGGAGAAGTTCTTGTTTCCATGTTCAGACATCCGCAAGCCCAGTATTCCCGATTATTTCGCCAAGTTGGGTTATGATTTTTCGGAGTGTATCATCTACAACACGGTGAGCAGTGATCTGAGCGATTTGGCCGATGTGTTTTATGACATTTTGGTGTTTTTCTCTCCTGCTGATATCAAGAGTTTGTATGATAACTTCCCTGGTTTCGTGCAGAAAAATACACGCATCGCGGGGTTTGGTAGCAGCACGCAGCAGGCCATTGTTGAACACAATTTGATTTTGGATATTGCGGCGCCAGCGCCTGGAATTCCCAGTATGTTGGCCGCATTAGAGGAGTACACTTCTCGCGTCTACGGCAAATAATTTACCGGGTAATTTCTCCGAGCCAGGCGATGAATTGATGGTCGCCCTTGGCGATGAACAAGTATTTCGATCCACCGTCGCTTACCTGCAGGATTTTTTTCACCGCGTCGGTTGTCATTCCGCAATTGCGGGCGGTGACATTGAGTTGGGGCAGGGATTTTTTGTTTTTCGGGGGTGGGAGGAGGTCTTTGAGCTTCCGTTGAATGTCGCGCAGACTCCCCAAAAATTGATGTTCTACTTTGAGGCTGCGGCCGAAGGCCGCAGCCTCAGGCGCTTGCGCCACGAAGAAGTTGTGGTTGGGCGTGGCGGCAAGGAGATTCAGGCGCTGGGGGATTTGGGTGTGGAGGTGGGCCGCAAACAACGGCGACGCCGGTTCAAAAATGTACAAAGCCTCCTCCTGTATCTCCGATTTTCGCGCTTCCACCCAGGTGCTAAATTGATGGGCTGTCACCGCAATACTCCCTTCTTCGTTGGTCCGATGCACCAAACAAAAGGCATCCCATCCGCCCTCAATGGCCGTCTCGCCGGGATGTACATGCGCCAACAATTCTTTCGTTTCTCCATTCAATCCCACCGCGTAAATATCAGCCCTGCAGTTGAACTGTCGCTGCAGCCAGGTGGGGTCTACCATCGGACTCACCTTCACCAACCAAGATTTTGCCAACCCAGGGTAGGCCAACACCAAATCAAATACATTGGGCAAATATTCCGATACATCCATCGCCGAGCGCTGACCCCTAGGCCTGCGATCTGGATCTACATAGACCATGTCAAAAGCCCCAGGCCCCAACTGTGTGATTTCGGGGTGGTCCTTCGCCAAACCCGCCAAATAGTCCTCCGCTGATTGTGTTCTGCGGTCTACCTCAATGCCCAACCGGGTTGCATTGTAACGCACCCAGCTATTTAAGGACTCATTGGGATCCAAACTCAATACATCCGACCCCTGCATCGCCCAAGCCCAATCGTCAACCCCTAAGCCGCCGGTGAGCGACAGCAATCGTTGGGCCGGAAATGTCTGAGCCTTCCACTGGGCCACGGCCTCCGAAGTGCTCTGTTCCAAAGCCCGGGCATCGCACAAACAACCTGCCTCTGCATGCAAGGGCAGTTTCTTTGCGATTTTAGGCGTGATGGCGTGCAACTGCGACAGAAAAATGGCCCATTCGCCCCATTCTATCCGTTTTGTGGCAGTTATTAAGGATAAATTGTCGTGATTCTTATACACTTCGTCCACCCACTGCAAAAAGTTGGGAGAAAATGGGTTTATTTTGTATTCAGAATTTATCATGAAGAAAGTAGCAAATCTAATCGCAATTGCCGTATTGTTGGCAGCCGTTTTTACCAGTTGTGGCGTTCGCAAGCAGGATCGTTGTCCTGAAGTTGGTCAAAAGACCACCGCGCGTCGTTAATTCATTTCGCATCCACACGCAGCCCACACATCGCCCATGAGTCCGAAATGGAAACACTTGGAACAAGTAGCATTCCTCGATGCCATCACCGAGCAGTCGTTCCGAAAGCCCCAAGTGTTGTTTAAGCACAGCACCCGCTGCTCCATCAGTACCATGGCCATGAACCGCTTGCTGCGTTTGGCAGATGCATTTTATGAACAGGCCGATTTCTATTACCTAGATCTTATAGCACACCGCGATGTATCGGCCGCCATCGCTGAGCGCTATCACGTGCACCACGAATCGCCCCAAGTCATCATTCTCAAACAGGGCGATGCCACCTACGACGCCTCCCACATGGAAATTTCTGTGGCGGAATTGACGTCTGAAATCAGTGCCTAACCATGAAGGCCGTTTGCGCCGTGGGCGATATCCGGAAAATTACCAAAACCGTTACCGAAGCTGACTTGGCCACCTTTGAAACCGGCAATGTGCATCCGTTTTATGCCACTTTTGCGCTGGGCAGGGATGTGGAATGGGCTTGTAGGCAGTTTGTGCTCGACATGAAAGACGACGATGAAGAGGGTATCGGGACGTTTTTGAACATCACCCACAAATCCCCCGCAATGCTGGGTGATGAAGTGGAAATCACGGCAACGCTCACCGAGCTTCATGGCAATACCGTGAACTGCTCGTTTGTGGTGACAATCGCTGACCGGTTGGTGGCGGAGGGTACGCAAGGACAAAAGATCCTCAAGCGGGAGAAACTCGACCGACTCATCGATCAAATTCGAGCCTGAGCCCCCAAAAAAATAGCTACCTTTGCATTTCTGAGCATGGCAGCGAAAGACAACAAAAAACGCGTGGAAATCCTCAACCGCAAAGCCGGTTTTAACTTCCATATTGAACAGCGTTACGAAGCCGGTCTATCGCTATTGGGTGGCGAAGTGAAATCCATCCGAAACGGCAATGTGAATATGGGCGATGCCTATTGTGTAATCGACGATGGCGAGGTGTTTGTGTTGCATTTGCACATTTCCGAATTCAAGCAAGTGAGTTTCAATGTACACGAACCCATGCGACAGCGAAAACTCCTTCTCAACAAGCAGGAAATCAACAAGATCGAAGGCAAAATCAAAACCAAAGGGTATGCCTTGTTTCCGATCAAATTGTATGAAAACGAGCGTGGGGTACTGAAATTGGAAATCGGATTGGGGCAGGGTAAGAAAACGTTCGATAAGCGCGATGACCTGAAAGAGAAGGACATTCAGCGTGAGATGCAGCGCACCAAATTTTAAGGAATCTTCACGAATTGTGTGCGGTATCGGGGCGATGTGCTTCCGGCTATGCTTTCACTCCATCCAAAATACACACCGGCCGACCAATGGGCAACATCCACAATTTGTTGGGTAGTGGCGGTGGATTCGCTTGTATTGGCAGTCACGGGTCTACCCATTGCATCGGTAAAATGCCAGCGCACGGGGGTTGGGGTTTCCAAGGAAATTTGGGATTGGGCAGGATTGGGGTAGGCGATGACGGCCAGGGGTGCCGACAGCGTTTTGGTGCCAATTTTTATGGGTGCGGGGATGTAGGGCTGGTGCACCACGGCGAGTACATCGAAACAAGGTGGCCAAGCGGCGAGTTGGTCTGTTGCTTGGTTGGTGATCATTACGTGGTCTGCAGTGAGGCTCACGATGGATGCTGGGCCTTTTTGAAATCGTCCAATCGTGTTGAGGCGACCTTTGCTCACATTCAATCCTTTTCTGCCCCAGAAGACCATTTGAACATCGGGATTGCCATATGGTCCTATAATCAGGGAATCGGTGTTTAGTCCGATGGGGGCGAACCGAGATTTCATTTTTGAGATATTGTATTGGCTGAAGGTGGGGTAGCTCACCAGGGCAACATAATCACCATCGGTGATGCCATTGATGATGGAATCGATGTGGGGTCCATCGTTGAGGGTGAAGCTGTAGTAAATGATGGAGTCTTTTGGGTAGCCAAACGCGGTGCCATAGCGACCGGATGGACATTTGGGGATCACGCCAGCGGAGGTGGGTTTGAAGGTTTTTTGGTCGAACACCACCAAGATAAAGAGGTCGGGAGTGAATGCATACTTCTGACAAACATCCTGGGCGATGCTGAACCAAACGGGGGAGCGGTAGTGCACGTTGCTGGTTTTGGCAAAGCTTTTCAGATAGATGCGTTCGTAGCTACAGGAGGCGCCTTTGGGCAGGACGATTTCTTCACCATCGCGTACCAAGGAATCGTGATAGAAGAGGATGCCGTTGGCGGGCATGATGGTGTCGGTTTTGGCGACGTTGTAGTTCACCGAATAGAAGACGGGGATGCGCTGTCCGGGGTATATGGTATCGGAGATGCCTACGCCTTGGGTGGATTTGTATTTGAAGGTAAGGTTTCCGTTTTTGTTGGTTTCGGTGATGCGGTTTCTGTACGATGCGGGGCCGGGGTTGGCGTCCCAGATGTAGAGATCGGGCTTGGTGTGAAACCAGTTGATGGTCATGGAGGTGGGCTTGACCCAGTGGGGGCCGGTATTGCGCACGAACCAAACCACGGAATCGGAGTGGTCTTCGTGTTCTATTTGAAACCGCTGGGCTTGTGCGGCTGATGATAGCAGCAGGAGCATTGCCAAGAGCCAGTGTTGCGTGCGGTGTTTCACCAAACAAAAATGAGCCATATGTTAAAACGACGCGATTTTCTAGATTGGTTGCGCGGAAGGAATTGAATCTAATCTTTGAATTTTCATACCTCCCAAAGCGTGCAGCTGGGTTGGTTCAAGAAGCGGGAAGTCCATGGGGTGTTGACATCGTCATCGTGGTGGGCGTAACGGATTTGATAAAAATCGCACAGGTGTTTGAAGTCGTAATGTTGGGGCGTTTCGATCAATGGCATGAGGTCCTCCACCGCGGTAGGTCCGCCAATCCAGTTGAAAATTTGTCCGCCACGGTTGTTCAATACCACCACACTGAAATTCTTCGGCAATTCGGCTGTCCACAAGGCATGGGCATCGTAAATCGCAGAAATATCGCCCAGAATCGCAACGCAATGTTTGTTGGGATTGGCCATCGCGTAGCCCACGGCCGTGCTCAAAGAACCATCAATGCCCGATGTGCCTCGGTTGGCGTAAATGACTGCTGGGGAGCTGCCCGACCACGAAGCGTATCGCACCGACATTGAATTGCCCAGTTGAATCACAAACCGATCGTCGCAGGAGGACAGCAAGTGTTTTACTATGTCAAACTCGCGCTGATACAACGCTGTAATGCGGGTGGGAAGTCCATCGCCCAATGAGGTCAAAGCCTCTGTGACCCAATGCTGCCAGCAATCCAAGTAATGGGTGTTGAGCTCCGCATTTTGTAAGGCCTGATCCAAGGCGAACAGAGCATCCACCTCATGGTGTTGGCAATGCTCGGGGTTGGTTTGAAATGGATCGCCCACGGGTGCTTGCAAGGGCGAAATATGGATGTGTTTTTTTGGTTTGTTGGCTTTCAGCCACTGCTTGATCGGCTTTGAAACTACGCCCATGCCCAGGGTAATCAAAACGTCTGGTGCGCAATGTTCTGAATCGGGCTGAGATTGAAGCCAAGCGCGATCCCACTGCTGTAGCCCACGGGTATGTTGGTGCGAGGCAATGTCTGACAGTATAGGTGCCCGATTTTGTAGTGATTCCAACGCCAAAGAGAGTTCTGGTTGAGGAGGGTGCATGCCCACCACAATGAGGATGCGGGGTTGTTGTGTGTTGGTATGGCTCATCCATAGCTCGGCCAGGGTTTGATCAACCGGCGGGGGCGTAGGGTGGTGGAGGAGAAAAGGTTTTGTGGGCGCGATGTGCTGGAAGGGTTTGTCTACATCGGCATAGATGGGGTCGCGCAGGGGTGCGTTAATGTGCACGGGTCCTGGCACGGGGTATAGGGTTTGTGCGATGGCCTGCTGTACGAGGGTTTGCATCGACTGCAAGGCGGGGACTAGGTTTGGGGTGTGGGCAATGACGGGCAGGTTGAAATTGCCTTGTGTGTGGGGTTGGAAGAGGTTGTTTTGGTGGATGGTTTGTCCGTCCCACTGATCGATGAGTTCTGGGGGGCGGTCTGCGGTGATAATGAGCAATGGGATGCGCTGGTAATAGGCTTCACACACGGCTGGGTATAGGTTGGCGGCGGCTGTACCGGAGGTACAGATTACCCCTACGGGGTAACGCGGGCCCTGGGCGCAGCCCAGGGCCGCGAACGCCGCCACCCGCTCATCGGGAAAACTGTGCAAATCAAATCCCCCGTGTTTCACCATAGAAGCCACCAGCGGCGCATTGCGCGAACCCGGACTCACCATCCACCGCGTAACACCCGCATCCGCCAACAAACACGCCAGAAAATCCAACTGAATCTTGCTGCTAGCCTGTTCAGGAAATGGAATGGGGAAGTCGGCCTGGCTCATGGTAGGTTTTAAATAAACAACGGATCGTCGGTTTTGTCGTTATGAAACACTTAGGATTGAAAAAATGGATTGTTCGCCTTCTCGAAACCCACAGTGGAACTGGGTCCGTGGCCGCTGTGCAATACGTATTGCTCCGGCAAACTGAAAATCTGCGCCTCAATATTCTGTAACAACTGTTCATGGTTGCCTCCGGGCAAATCGGTTCTGCCAATACTACCCCTAAAAACGGTATCGCCCACGATGGCTTGCTCGCCCGTCTCGTCAATAAAGATCACATGTCCGGGCGCATGCCCAGGCACAAAGCGCACTTGCAACTGAGATTCACCCACAGTGATGGTATCGCCATGGGCTAAATCTACCGTAGGCAATGGCGATGGCGTATACTTCAGGTTCCACAGGGCTGCCATGGTTTCAGAGCGGTCAATCATCACCACATCCGCTGGGTGTAAGTAATAGGGTAAATCGTAGACTTGCTTCACCCACCAATTGCCGAAAATATGGTCGATGTGGGCGTGTGTACCCAACAAATGGATGGGTTTCAGGCTGTTCGATTCGATGAATTCTTGCAGTTGCTTATGCTCTGAAGAATCGTACATGCCGGCATCCACGATGGCGCAATCCAGAGTGTGTTCGCACCAGATCAAATACGTGTTTTCTTGGAGGGGGTTGAAGCAAAACGACTGCAATTTCATGGGACAAAGGTAAGGTTGTTTGGGGTGATTTTTGGTTTCGGGGCGATGCGGGTAGGGTACAAAAAAAGGCGGACCGCCGGTCCGCCTTTTTTTGTGTTTATGAGAACGAAGGTTACAGAGAACCATCGCCCAATCAAATGTTCTTACAAGTGAATGCACTCGCCGTATGCCTGAGCTACAGCTTCCATCACTGCTTCGCTCATGGTAGGGTGCGGGTGTACACTCTTCAAAATCTCCAAGCCGGTGGTCTCCAAATTACGGGCAACCACGGCCTCAATGATGATATCAGTAACGCCTTCGCCAACCATGTGACAACCCAACCACTCGCCGTATTTCTTGTCGAAGATTACCTTCACGAAACCGTCTTTGTGTCCGCCTGCAGATGCTTTGCCGCTCGCAGAGAATGGGAATTTGCCCACCATGATGTCGTAACCTTTTTCCTTGGCTTGTGCTTCGGTGTAACCCACGCTGGCCACTTCTGGGTGGGTGTAGGTACATCCTGGGATGTTGCCGTAGTTCAAGGGTGATGGGTGGTGACCACAAATGGCTTCTACGCAAATGATGCCTTCTGCGCTGGCCACGTGTGCCAATGCTGGGCCGGGAACGATATCGCCGATGGCATAAATGCCGGGAGCAGATGTGCGATAGAAATCATCAACGATAACTTTGCCTTTGTCGGTTTTGATGCCCATTTCTTCCAATCCCAAATTTTCGAGGTTGGTTTGAACACCGGCCGCACTCAATACGATATCCGATTCCATGGTTACCTCGCCCGTTTTGGTCTTGACGGTAACGATGCAACGGTCTTTTTTAATGTCTACTTTCTCAACGCTGCTCTCGGTCAAAATCTCGATGCCACGTTTTTTGTATACCATCGCCATGGCTTTGCTCACCTCTTCATCTTCGATGGGGAGGATGCGCGACATGAATTCAACGATGGTTACTTTGGTACCGATGCTTGCATAGAAATAGGCGAACTCCATGCCGATGGCCCCTGATCCAATGATAATCAATTCTTTGGGTTGTTTTGGTAACACCATCGCTTCGCGGTAGCCAATGACGTACTTACCGTCAATTTTGATGTTCGGCAATTCGCGACTGCGTGATCCAGTAGCCAATATGGTGTGGTCTGCTTCCACGATTTGGGCTTTGCCATCGTCTCCGGTTACAGAGATTTTGCCTTTGCCGGCCAATTTTGCTGTGCCTTTGATGACTTCAATTTTGTTTTTCTTCATCAAGAAGGTAATGCCCTTGCTCATTCCATCAGCCACGCCACGAGAGCGTTTGATCATGCCTTCAAAGTCGGCGCTGTGTTCTTTTACGGTGATACCGTAATCGGCTGCATGGTTGATGTAGTCGAACACCTGCGCGCTCTTGAGCAACGCTTTGGTTGGGATACAACCCCAGTTCAAACAAACACCGCCTAATTCGGCTTTTTCAATGATGGCAACTTTCTTGCCCAACTGGGCGGCGCGAATGGCGGCTACATAACCTCCGGGACCGCTACCGATGACTGCAATATCGAATTTCATGAATAAATGGTGACGCAAAGATAATGGATTCATTTGAATCACACTTTAAACTCGCTGGTTGTATGGAAAGTTATGTTGGGGTATTTTTCTTCGGCCATTCTGAGGATGAAGGCGGTTTCGGCCAAAAATACGGGTTGATTGTCTTTGTCGTATGCGATATTGGTTTGTCGGTACTTCATAAAGTCCTTCAAATCTGCTTCTTCTCCGCTCATCCAACAGGCTTTGTGAATGCCGCGGGGCTCAAACCTACATTTGGCGCCATATTCATGTTCCAAGCGGTATTGCAAAACCTCAAACTGCAGTTCACCCACGGTACCCACAAATTTTCGGTTCCCCAACTCTTGCAAAAATAGCGAAGCCAAACCCTCGTCTGTCAGCTGCTGAATCCCTTTCTCAAGTTGCTTGCTTTTCATGGGGTCTATGTTGATCAGTTCCTTGAATATCTCCGGCGAGAAACTCGGGATGCCTTTGAAGATGAAGCTTTCGCCCTCGGTGAGGGTATCGCCAATTTTGAAATTGCCAGTATCGTATAAACCCACCACATCGCCGGGATAAGCATCGTCCATCACCTCCTTGGATTGGGCCAAGAACATGTAGGGGTTGGCGAATTTCATTTGCTTTTCCAAGCGCACATGTTTGAAGTTTTTGTTGCGCTCGAATTTGCCAGAGCAGACCCGCAAAAAGGCAATGCGATCGCGGTGTTTTGGGTCAAGGTTGGCGTGTATTTTGAAAACAAAGCCCGAGAATTTGGCTTCATTGGGTTCGATTTCTCTTTTGGTGGTGGCGCGGGGCAGTGGATTGGGGGCTACTTCGATGAAGGTATCGAGCAACTCTTGTATACCGAAACTGTTCAAGGCCGATCCAAAAAATACCGGGGCTGTTTTGGCGTTGAGGTAGTCACTTTGCGACAGTTCACCGTACACACCATCGATGAGTTCAACGTCATCGCGCAGTTTGCTGGCGTCTTTTGCATTGAGGATGGTGTCGATTTGGGGGTCTGAAAGTCCGTTGATTTTTACCACATCGTCTGCCACTTTGGTTTTGCTGCTTTCAAAGAGGTTGAGTGATTGGTTGTGGAGGAGGTATACGCCTTTGAAGTCTTTTCCACCGTTGATGGGCCAGCTCATGGGGTGCACACCGATGTTGAGTTTGGCTTCGAGTTCTTCCAGCAGGTCGAACGGATCCTTTCCATCTCGGTCCATTTTGTTGACGAAAATGATGACGGGGGTGCTGCGCATTCTGCAGACTTCCATCAATCGTTCGGTTTGTTCTTCCACACCTTTTACGCAGTCGATAACCAGGATAACGCTATCGACGGCAGTGAGCGTACGATATGTGTCCTCTGCGAAGTCTTTGTGTCCGGGCGTATCCAAGATGTTCACCCACTTCTCTTTATAGTGGAAGGTCATCACCGAAGTGGCCACCGATATACCCCTTTGCTTTTCAATTTCCATGAAATCCGAGGTAGTGGCTTTGTTGATTTTGTTGTTTTTAACGGCACCGGCGGTTTGGATTTGGCCACCGAAGAGCAGAAATTTCTCTGTGAGGGTGGTTTTTCCTGCATCGGGGTGGGCGATGATGGCAAAGGTTTTGCGTTTGGCGATTTCGGATTCGTACATGAACTGTGAAAAGTGCAAATTTAGGTGATTTTCACGAGGGCGGAATTCGGACTTTCTCAGGGGATTTTGCGGATTTCACAAAAACAAAATCCAAGTAGATAGGGAGTTGTGGAATATTATGCCGAAATTCGCGGACTTTTTAACAGATAAATGTCTACGCCCATCAGAAATATCGCCATCATTGCGCACGTTGACCATGGTAAAACCACACTGGTCGACAAAATGTTACACCAAGCCCGTTTGTTCCGTGATAACCAAGAAATTGGGGAGTTGATCCTCGACAACAACGATTTGGAACGCGAGCGCGGTATCACCATTTTGGCCAAAAACGTGAGTGTTCAATGGAAAGGTGCGAAAATTAACATTATCGACACCCCTGGTCACGCGGATTTCGGTGGAGAGGTAGAACGAGTGTTGAACATGGCCGACGGTGTTTTGCTGTTGGTGGATGCCTTTGAAGGTCCAATGCCACAAACCCGTTTTGTGTTGCAAAAAGCCTTGGCCCTTGGTAAAAAAGCCATCGTGGTAATCAACAAAGTAGACAAACCAAACTGCGATCCCGACAAAACCCATGACGATATCTTCGATTTGTTCTTCAACTTGGGCGCCAACGAAGATCAGTTGGATTTTACCACCGTTTTTGGTTCGGGTAAGAATGGTTGGTTTGGTCCTGATTACAAGACCCCAACCGCTGATTTGACCTTTTTGATGGATACCATCTTGGAAGTTGTGCCTGCACCAGTAATGCGTGAGGGAACACCCCAGTTGCAAATCACTAGCTTGGATTACAGCAATTATACAGGTCGTATCGCAATCGGTCGCTTGCACCGTGGTGGTTTGAAAGAAAACATGCCCGTTTCTTTGGTGAAGCGCGATGGCAAGATTGAAAAAACCCGCGTGAGGGAATTGTTTATTTTCGACGGTTTGGGTAAGAGAAAAGTGGAGTCAGTGGAGTGTGGAGATATTTGTGCGATCACAGGTATCGACAATTTTGAAATCGGTGATACCATCGCTGATTTTGAAACTCCCGAGGCAATGCCTACCATGAAAATTGATGAGCCCACGATGAGCATGTTGTTTACCATCAACAACAGTCCTTTCTTCGGCAAAGAAGGTAAATTCGTTACCAGCCAAAAGATCAAGGAACGTTTGATGAAAGAGACGGAAAAGAATTTGGCGTTGCGCGTAGAAGAGACCAACTCAGCGGATCAGTGGTTGGTATTTGGTCGCGGTATCCTTCACTTGGGCGTGTTGGTTGAGACCATGCGCAGAGAAGGTTACGAATTGCAGTTGGGTCAGCCCCGGGTTATTTTGAAAGAGATCGAGGGCAAAACCTACGAGCCTATTGAGATATTGACGGTTGATGTACCTGAAGAGAACAGTGGAAAAGTGATTGAGTATGCGAGTCAGCGCAAAGGCGAAATGACCAGCATGATGCCCAAGGGCGATATGGTGCGTTTGGAATTTGATATTCCTTCACGGGGGTTGATTGGTTTGAGAAATAATTTGTTGACCGCTACGCAAGGTGAGGCCATTATGGCGCATCGTTTGAAAGATTTCGAACCTTGGAAAGGTCCAATGCCCATGAGAATCAATGGTGTGTTGATCAGCAAGGAAAAGGGAACTGCTACACCTTACAGCATGGATAAGTTGAAGGATCGAGGTACTTTCTTCATTCACCCGGGTGCTGAAATATATACCGGTCAATTGATGGGAGAGCACATAAAGCCAGGCGACTTGGTGGTGAACTTGTGTACCGCCAAACAAATGACGAACTTCCGTGCTGCGGGCAAAGACGACAACACCGTGTTGGCGCCACCACGTCAGTTTTCATTGGAAGAAGCCATGGAGTACATCCAAGAGGATGAGTATGTGGAAGTTACTCCAGAGAACATCCGATTGCGTAAAGTCTATTTGGACGAAAACGAACGCAAGCGTGCGTCTTCGAAAATGGGCTTGGAAGGCTAATATTTTCGGCATTAATTTGCCTTAACTATGCGCATTATTAAGGAATTTCAGGAATTCGTCAACCGGGGAAATGTGGTTGATTTGGCAGTGGCCGTAATCATCGGTACTGCATTTCAGAATATCGTCAACAGTTTGGTGAACGACTTGATCATGCCATTGATTGCTGTTGTAGGGGGATGGGCGAAATTGGATGACCTGCGCTTCGGTCCGTTTAACTACGGCAAATTGATAGCCAATGTGTTGCACTTTTTTATCGTGGCGTTTGTGCTGTTTTTGGTGGTGAAAGCCATGAACAAAGCAAAGACGAGCGTTATGCAAGACGATGAGGAAACGCCGCCCGCCGCGTAACTGTTCAATTTCTTTTACATTGGCATTTCGGCAGTACAACTCTACAAGGAACATGGGAGAAGTGTGTTGTAGGGTACTGATATTTGCGGCAGAAATGCGTCTGTTACTGTTGTTGGTATTTGGTTTGGGATTTTTGCTGCGTGCCGAGGCATTTGCCGGCGGCAATGATGGCCAACCCACGAAATATCAATATCACCGCGATTCCAATGCACACCGTATTTTGACCTACGGCGCCGATTTTGGCTCTACTGTGTCCTTCTCTGGTTCATCGCCCAACTGGTCGAGCGGTGGCTTCAATAACATCACAGCCAACGGATTCATGAGCGCATTTGCTCAAGTGAAACGACCGAATACGAGCTTCGATAACATATTCAAAGTGAATTTGGGGATGGTGTCGGCCCGACAGTACGACAATTTTGGGGTGAGGTATCGGGTGAACAAGAAGAACATCGATAACGTGTTTTTGGATAGCAAGTTGGGACATACGGTATCGGCCCAGCCGGGTATGTCGATTTTTGGGGGTTTGAACTTTCAAACACAATTGCTGCCGGGATTTCGGTATTCTCGCAATACCATCGGCAGGGAAGTGGAGACGTTAAACTCGAGTTTTATGAGTCAGGGACAAACCCAGTTTGCCTTGGGTATGGAGTACAAGCCCTTGCCCACCTTTTATGTACGGATGGGTTATGTGACCTTGAAGCAGACCTATGTATTGAATCAGTTGTTGTATGATATTCGGAAGGAAGTCATCATCGCCCGTGTGCCCAAGGGAAAATTTTTAGACAATCAGATGGGGGTGCAGATTCAGATGGGTTTGCAACGCGAGTTGGGAGCAAAAAAGAAAGTAACGATGAAGTTCAACTATCTGGGATTTGCGCCATATGTTTCTGAGGAAGCGAGTTTGGATTCACGAATCGATTTCGCGTTGGTGGCCAAGATTTCGAAGTACTTGAATGTGAATTACACGCTGATTTCCATATACGACAAGGATTTGGTGAAGCCCGGTGCCAATGCGTGGCAAAATAGCTGGATATTCGGCTTGGGCTATTCGTTTAAATTGTAGTTTCAAACAGCGCTATCAGTTTTTTGGCGTTTTCGGCGTTGTTAAATGTATTTGCGAGTTTGATTTCTCGGTCCCGGATGTTTGATTCTTCCAAGGGTTCCAAAAAACACTGTTTGATGATGTGCGCCATGATTTTTGGATCGTCTGAGACTTGACACAGCGATTCCAGTTGGGTTTCTTCCACCATGGGCGTGTTGGCGACCAGGTGTCGGCCCCGGTACAATGCATTGAGCAGTTTGAGTTTGATACCCGTAGATTGGAAGGTGACCAGGGTATTGACATGGGCATTGCGCACGAGGTCGAAGATTTCCTTAGCGGTGAGGTTGGCTTTGATTTGGATGTGTGGGTATTTGGCGGCGGCGTTTTGCAGCATTTGGGAGGGGTTGGACCCTGCCACGATACAAGGTTGTGAGAGCAGGGGAAACACTTCATTGACGAGATAAATGGCGGCGCGATCGTTTTCCGGGATAGATAGATTGCCGTGGTAGAGTACATAATCGCCTTTGCCGTGGAGCGACATAACTTTCGAGTTTGAGTGAAATGCGGGGATGTAATGGGTATTTCCGTAGGTTTTTTGGAAGTAGGCCGTTTCCATGGGCGATATGGCCGCGATGGCATGGGCTTGCTTCAGGATGGGCTCGTAATTCTGCAGTCGTTTGGCTTCGAGGAAGAAGAATTTTTGTTTGATCCAGCGGCGCTCGGCTTCGCCGAGCGCCCGGTAGTAGTTGTGCTCCACATTGTGGGCTCGGACCACCATGGTTCGGCCTTTGAGTTCGGGCCGACCCAAATAAGCCGTTGTATGGAGTCCTTCAAACAAAATGGGATAATCATCTAACAGCAGATTTCTCATGAGCTTCTCGCTGTTTCGTGTGGTGACCACATATGGTTTGGATCCCCAAAAAGGATTGACAAAGCGACGGCGGTAATAGTAATGCGTTTTTTCTGTTAGCGTGTCCAACGCCGGTGCCGGCATTTTGCCTTTGTACAAAAATACATGCAAAGTGATTTTTACGCCCAAATCGTAGAGACTGCGGATTTTGTGGTAGATATCGGTGGCCCCGCCGTAATCAGGAGGGTGGGGAAGGTCAAAAGCGATAATATGAATGTGGGAAATCTTCACGGCATTTTGCTTGCTCAAGGTTGAAATGGTAACAGTTGTTGGTAAATGGATAATAAGGCTCGTTGCTCTACATCCCACTGCCATTGGGCGCCGGCTGCTTCACATGCCGTCTTCATCGCCCCGTGTAACGCAGCATCGCCCAACACCTTGTTGGCATTGGCAATGATGGATGCGGTATTGGGCTCGGTGGGCAATCCCACTTGGAAATCCGACAATAATTTCGTATATTCAGGAAACGGGTTGACCAAACTTGGCAATCGCGCTTGGGTGTAATCGAAGAATTTGTTGTTGAGCGACAAATAATAACTCAAACCCACATTTTCGCTGACGTTG
>SXYY01000137.1 GCA_005788145.1 Bacteroidota bacterium | reverse complement strand
ATGGCCATGGTCATTGATTCAAATTTGCCAACATAAATAGACCCATTGTCGTGATAGAACTACCCATTGTATCCAAAGAAAAGCGTACGCCAAAGCCTAGTTGGTTGAAGATTGAACTGCCCACCGGTGAAAATTACACCCGTGTAAAACGCATCGTAAAGGAATACAAACTCCACACCATCTGTGAAGACGGTCGATGTCCGAACATGGGTGAATGTTGGGGAGAAGGCACCGCAACCTTCATGATTTTGGGCAATGTGTGTACCCGAAGTTGCAGTTTTTGCGCCGTGGCTACCGGTCGACCGAACGAATACGACATGAATGAGCCTGAACGCGTGGCTGAAGCGGTGCGATTGATGGGCGTGAAGCATTGTGTGATTACTTCTGTGAATCGCGATGAATTGAAAGACAAAGGGGCAACAGTTTGGGCGGAAACGGTGAAAGTGGTAAAAGCCTTGAATCCAGAAACGACCATTGAAACATTGATTCCCGATTTTAAGGCGCAGTGGGATTTGCTTTATATGGTATTGGATGCCGGTGCTGAGGTGACCTCACACAACATGGAAACGGTGGAACGATTGTACCGGATGGTGCGTCCTCAAGCCAAATATGCACGCAGTTTGGAGCAAACCAAGCGCACGCATGAGTATGGACGCCGCACCAAATCTGGCGCCATGCTGGGCCTTGGAGAAACCGATGACGAGGTCAAGCAGCTCATGGAAGATTTGCGCGAAAATGGTTGCGATGTTTTGACCTTGGGGCAGTATTTGCAGCCCACAAAAATGCACCTGGATGTGAAGGAATTTGTGCATCCTGATAAGTTTAAACAGTGGGAAGAATTGGGCCTACAGATGGGATTTCGCTTCGTAGAAAGCGGTCCGATGGTCAGAAGTTCCTATCACGCAGAAAAACACGTGCTATAATGTCTAATTCTTTTGTGTATTTATACCATAGAAATTGGAAAAGTAACGATACATTGTTTAATTTGTAAACTACCTAAAATAGACTAGAAAATCTTATGAGAATAAAACCAATCATCACGCTCACCGTCTCTGCTACTTTGGTAGCCGGGATGTCGTTGTTTGTTGCGATGTTACCCGTAGGGATGCCTTTTTCGCTGACTCAACCAGAGAAGCAAAAAGAGGAGACTTCCATCGAAGGTGCCATTCGCTCGGTGTACAGCATGCGCTTGAATGAAGTTACAGGAACCATTGAGCCCGAGTGGTTCGAAGAAGCGGTTTCTCAAGCCGATGCCATGCGTCTGAACCGTCGCGCCAGCAAACCATTGAAATGGGAAGGTATGGGTCCCGACAACGTGGGAGGTCGCTTGCGTGCATTTTTGATTCACAAAGACTCAAACAACGTTTGGTTTGCCGGTAGTGTGAGTGGTGGATTGTTTCGTTCGTTTACGAAAGGACAAAGCTGGACGCCCATCAATGACAAGCAAGAGAACTTGAGCGTTACTTGTATCGCACAAAACCCCGTGACCGGTACCATTTTTTATGGAACGGGCGAGGGTGGATTTGTAAACTTGTCAGGTACACGAAACGGATCACCTGCCTTCTTGGGTGGTGGTATGTACAAGAGTACCAACAGTCGTGGTGTTGCATTCAGCAAAATGACAAATACCTCAGCGGCGAGTTTCATGCAATGTAACAGCATGGTTGCGCACCCCACTGAGGACAAAATCTATGTATCTACTGAGGATGGTATCTATGAATTCACCAACGATGGAGCCAACCAAAAGAAGATTTCTGTGGGTTCAATCAAAGAAGTGAAAATTGACAAGAACGGCGTGTTGTGGGCTTCCACCAACTCCGGTTCTGTGTTGAAAATGGATGCTGCGGGTGCAATGAAGGTGGTGAACGGCACAGCCAATACAGGCGGTCGTACAGCCATCGCAATTTCTCCCCAAGACCCCAATTATGTTTATTTGTTGGGCGCATCAGGCAACGGCTCATTCGGTGGTTTGTTCAGAACCACAGACGGTGGCGCAACTTGGACGCGCTTGATGAGCTACAGTTCCGTGACCGATATCTTTGGTTCTAACCGTCAAGGTTGGTACGACAACGTTGTTAGTGTGGATCCAACAAACAAAGACCGCATTTACATGGGTGGCGTTGATTTGGCTACTTGGGATGTTGTAAACGGATATCGTGAAACAGCGAGCACCTTCGCTGCGCCTTGGAACACCAACTATGTACATGCCGATAAGCACATGATTGCATGGGATATGTCGACCACACCGCCTTCAGTCATTGTGGGTTCGGATGGTGGTTTGCACAGAAGCATCGATGGCAAAATCTGGACGCCGATCTCTCGTGGATTCGTTTCATTGCAGTTGTATAATGTTGCAGCCAATGAATTGGGACACATGACGGGTGGGTCTCAAGATAACGGTACCTACTTGTTAAACTTCAGTGGAAACTCATTCAACGGAGAGCCATCCAAGACAGGAATTTCAATGTACGGTGGTGACGGATTTGATGTTGAATTCTCACGTTTCAGTCCCAAAACCGTGTTTGTTTCTACTT
>SXYY01000136.1 GCA_005788145.1 Bacteroidota bacterium | reverse complement strand
GTTTGTTTGCATCGTTCGTGATCGCCCCATGTCGTGCGCAAAATCCCCGGCCAAGGCCTGCGGATGCACAAATTGCCGGAGACATTGTTGCCCAAAATCTCGACGCCCTGTTCATCGACGAGCAGGGGTTCCACGCCGGGCAAGGGTAGTGTGGCATAGGTGGGTTTGCTTGGGGTAACACCCGCAAGGTTGGTAATCAGCACCCCGCCAGTTTCGGTTTGCCACCAAGTATCCACGATTTCGCACCTACCTTTTCCTACCTTTTCATGGTACCAATGCCAAGCCTCTGCGTTGATGGGTTCACCCACCGTGCCCAAAACCTTGAGTGATGGCATGGCATGACGATTAACCCACTCGTCGCCCGCACCCATCAAACTGCGAATCGCCGTAGGCGCTGTATATAGGATGTCCACGTGATGCTTTTCCACCACGTCCCAGAAACGATTGGGGTTGGGGTAGGTGGGAATCCCCTCGAACATCAGGGTTGTAGCCCCCGCGCTCAGCGGTCCGTACAAAATATAACTGTGACCAGTAATCCATCCGATGTCGGCCGTGCAAAAATGAACCCAGCCTGGTTGGTATTGGAAGGCTTGTGTAAAGGTATAATGTGTCCACACCATGTAGCCCGCGCAAGTATGCACCACGCCTTTGGGTTTGCCGGTGCTGCCGCTGGTATAGAGGATGAATAAGGGGTCTTCGGCTTCCATGATTTCGGCTGGGGTTGATAACGCTTGGGCGATATTCACCGCTGCAATGGCGTCAGACCATAAAATATCTCGGCCGGATTGAATGCTGATTTTGGTTTTTGTGCGCTGGTAAACCCATACTTTTTTTACCGAATTGCATTGGGTCAAGGCTTCGTCGATCACCGCTTTCAGTGCGATGTCTTTGGCGCCGCGAAAAGCCCCATCGCAAGTGATGATGGCGATGGCTTGGGCATCGTTTACACGGTCGGCCACACTTTGGGCGCTGAATCCTCCAAAAATGACGGAATGAATTGCACCAATGCGTGCACAGGCCAATACCGCGATGGCCAGTTCAGGCACCATGCCCATGTAGATACAGATTCGATCGCCTTTGCGGATACCCCCATCTCTCAGTGCTTGGGCAAACACGCACACAGCCTCGTGTAATTCTCGGTAAGTGTAGGATTTGCTTGGCTCGTTGGGGTCGTTCGATTCCCATATCAATGCGAGATCTCCGCCGCTGGTAACCAAATGCCTGTCCAAGCAATTTTCGGTGATGTTCAACTGCGCTCCATCAAACCAACGCACACTGGGCTCTTCAAAATTCCAATCCAACACCCGATCCCACTTGCGCTTCCAGGTAAATTGCGCTGCGATATCACTCCAAAAAGCATCAGGGTTTTCGATGCTCGCTTCGTAGGCTTTGTTTCGGGCTTCGATACTTCGGATTGGCTGAGTTGTGCGCATCGTTCAAATTTGGTGAATTGCCAATAAAAATCCTAAAGCGTTTGGTCCAACTGTAACCCGTAAATGTAAAACAGCCTGTTGTAGGTCGTTTTGCCGTAATCCGGACGATAAATGAAATAGGGATTCAATTTGAGTCCCTTTTTTATTTCCCATTTCACACCCACTTCGTCGCGCCAGTTATCGACCAAAAAGTCTGCGCCAAATTTCATGATGGGCTCCACCGAGGCATATACATCCAAGCGCTTGTTGACCTTGTATTTGGCTTGTGCCCGCACCCGCCAGTAACCCTCCGATTGGTCGGGGCGCGTTGCATCGTCAAAATCCTGTACTTGGTTTAGAATTAGCGCCCTGCCTGAGAGTTCGATTCCGTGAAATTTGTAATCGCACAGTAATCCTCCTGAGAATCGGTTGTAATTGCCCTGTTGCACCATCGCCAATCGGTATTCACCCGTTAAGTCAAAGTGTTTACCCAATTTTCGCTGGACGCCCGCGCTCAAATACGTCCCGCTGTGCGTTTGAATGTTGTTGAAATAGCGCGATTGGACATCCATTTCCAGTTTCCATTTCTTGCCGATGATGTGATTCAATCCCAAACCTGCCCAACCTTGGACATCCACAGGGTCTGCTTTGGTGGCTTGGCCATACATATCTGAGAACCCGCAAGCCAACAGCGCCAAGAGTAGGCCACATCGGTGCAACATCGCACCGCGAAAGGACCTCCAGTAGCCGTTAGTCAACATAGAAAACGGTTACCTTACAAGCGTCCTTCAAGTAGTCCAAATCCGTCACCTCGCAGCGTACCACCTTCAAGCCAGTGCGCAATCGCAAGTCCTCAATCAACGCCGACCGCTTGTCTGTGTGCGCCAAAGCGATGTTGTCGTACAGCACCTCCATGCTCCGTTCCTTGGCGAAAATCCATCCGCTTTCAAGCACAAAAACCAACACCAAAATCAATGCCGCCATGGTGGCTTGCAATTCGAGGTTCTGTGTGGTGGCGCCCAGCAATCCCAATGCAATCGAAAGGAACAAAAAGGTCATGTCTTTGGCCGATAATCCCTCGGTGCGATAACGCAATATGCTAAAGACCGCGAACATCCCGAAGGCAGCGCCAGTACTTAAGTTCACTTGGTTTAAAACAATCGCAATGAAAAAAATGATGGTGTTGAAACCAAAGAAGGTCAGAAACAAATCGGTGCGTTTGTAGCTGCGATAATATAGGCCGCGAATCAAGATGAAGACCGCCGTGAAATTGATAAAGTAGGGGATGAGAATGTCAAGCATGTTCAATGGATAAAATGTGTTTATAGGTTTGTTTGAATTGGTTTTGTTTGATGCCCTGATTTATCGCCAATGTGCCTAAGCAATATTTGCTCAAAGAACCTTCGCGAATGCCGAGTTTCTTGACGATGCCCTGAAAGGTGTTGAAATGCAAATTGGTGCTTTTCACTTCCGCGATGATGACGTTCTCAAATGGTACAATCGGGCTGTTGTCCGACTCAGTGCTTGGATCCGCCCAAGTGATGCCGAAATCCAGTGTTATTTTCTCGTTCTTTTGTTTGTGCAACAGGGTGATGCGCGTGTATCTGACCATCAGCGAAGGTTGCAATTGCGCTGCTGTGGTTGCACCAATGTGTTCATGCAGGAGCGATGTTGCTACGGACAGCGATTTTCCCGCTACCCTTAACTTTTGGGTATTGCCCTTGTGGGTCTTGTGCTTGACCTCGATGAATTCTTCACCCGTACCACCGTATAGCCGTCTTCTGACCTTGTATCGATTGCCCAATCCCCGATGGTGTTGGAAGTAAAACAACCGTTCTGGTGTATCGAAATACTCCGTTTCATAGGCGAATATTCGCTTTTCATCCATTTCCAAAATTCTGTATTCAGCAGTGCAATCATCCAGGATATCCAGCAGCAGCCTGCGATGAAACACAAACTTTCTGTCGGTACGATCCATCAATTCCGCCCGATCCATCAGCGATTCAATGCTCATGGATTCAAATTTTGACAGGGCTTGGGATAGATTCATCAAGGCAAAAACTGGTTGATCAAGGCGATGCGATTGCTTACATGG
Source organism: Bacteroidota bacterium (assembly GCA_005788145.1). Lineage (GTDB taxonomy): Bacteria > Bacteroidota > Bacteroidia > NS11-12g > UBA955 > UBA955. The sequence goes on along the minus strand of SXYY01000136.1, from coordinate 476 downwards.
GTTTTTAGCGCGCTTCGCTCCGCCGTGAATGCCGCAGCGCTGCTCAAATGGGTGTATTTTGGCTGTTCTCCGTCGGTCCCTACCACAAAAGGCGTAATCAAATCATAGTATTTGTCGATCATCGCCCCAACCGTGCTTTCCGTAAAAATGCCGTTCTTGAAATCGCGCATGTGCGACTTATACTTTTCAAAATAGACTGCATCATTGGCAATGTAATTGATCAGCGGCCAACTGTTGCCCACTTCGTTCATGGTCAATGAAATGGCATTGCCTGGGCCTGTTGGTCCACCAGTGGTGCCCGTAATACCCGGACTTTTACTGAAAGATTCGTTGTTGTCCCAAGGAATCCACAACAACCCTTTGGTACTGTGGTTGTACAAATAATAGTTGTGGGCCATCACGCCATAGGTGTCCCAATTCACGATGCTATTGTTGATTGCCAGGTATTTGGTGAAGTGGTCAACGTTGAAAACGGC
>SXYY01000135.1 GCA_005788145.1 Bacteroidota bacterium | reverse complement strand
GACCACACAGCATGTAACACGCCGTCAGGCGTTACAGCGATGTTGGCACCTTCTGCAGTACCGTCATCATCCAAGGCATCTCCACCGCGATCACTAATCACCACCGGCGTTTCGAAGGTTTCCCCCATGCCCATTTTGGCCCTTGCGAACCAAATTCGAGAAGAATCTTGCGGTGATCCACTGCCATATTTGTCGAATTCCGTCCAAGTGAGATACACATTCCCTTTCCCGGGACTATCCGCCCATTCATCTAAGGTGAACCAAGGTTTGTCTTGCATTTTACCTTCGTGATAGCCCACATCCACAGATGAAAATGTTTTACCACTATCAAGGCTCCGTTCAAAAACAATGCGATCAAAAAACTGGGGCCATGTACCTTGTTTGTTTTTGGCCAAGTGTGCCAGGAAAACCATGCCCGATTGACTGATTTTCATTACCGGGTCGCCATAAAAACCTTGTGGCGGGTTAACCACAACCGTTTGCCAACGTTTCATTGCAGGATCTTCAGTAACCAGAACGGTACTTGTATTTACCCCAATGATTGTGCGATTGGGATTCCTCGGATCCACTGCGATGCTCGGCTCATTGCCACGCACCGGGTCCGCACTGCCGTCTAATGCCAACACACTATGCTGCACCTGGGCTTGGAGATTTGCAACCGTGCAAAACACCAAAATACCCAAGTGAAACAAGTATCGCACTAGAAGAAATTAAGATTGGGGCGCGGCATGCTTCGCACTCAACCAGCGCTCCGCATCCAATGCAGCCATACATCCACTGCCTGCGGCGGTGACGGCCTGACGGTAAATCTTATCTTGTGCATCGCCTGCACAGAAAACGCCTTCCATATTGGTATAGCTTGTTCCGGGCTTGGTGATGATGTATCCTTGATCGTCCATCTCCAAATAGGGTTTGAAGATATCGGTATTGGGCTTGTGGCCAATCGCCACGAAGAAACCCTTGATCGGAAACTCCCGTGTTTCGCCACTCACGTTATTTTTCACGCGCAAGCCTTCCACCCCAAAATCGCCCAAAATCTCATCGGTTTCGGTATTGAACAGCACTTCAATGTTGGCGGTATTCATCACGCGGTGTTGCATGGCTTTCGATGCACGAAACTCGTCTTTGCGTACCAACATGTACACTTTGTTACAGATCTTGGCGAGGTAAGAAGCCTCCTCACAGGCGGTATCGCCCGCACCCACTATGGCTACGTCCTGACCACGGTAGAAGAACCCATCGCACACGGCACAGGCACTCACGCCCGAACCATTCAATCGCTGCTCGGAAGGAATACCCAACCATTTTGCGCTTGCACCGGTAGAAATAATGACCGCTTGTGCCTCGATTTCTTGGCTACCATCGACAATCACTTTTTGCGGACCGCCTTGTTTGAATTCAACGGATGTCACCATCCCAAAACGCACATCAGTACCCAATCGAACGGCTTGTTCCTTAAAATGGTTCATCATTTCTGGTCCTTGAACGCCATGAGGAAATCCAGGATAATTCTCCACCTCAGTGGTGATGGTTAACTGTCCGCCTGGCTGCAAGCCTTCATACAAAACAGGCTTCATATCCGCACGGGCGGCGTAAATAGCGGCGGTGTAACCTGCCGGACCGCTACCGATGATCAAACACTCTACTTTTTCCATAAAACACCACAAAAATAAAATCCATTTCCGGGAGTTATCGTGATTTTGTTCACACTTCAAAATTTGGAAATCTCGCCCAAATTGCTTATATTGTATTTTCTGTGAAACGGAAAATCTACACATATGGCTTGGCGATGCTATGCTTCTTGGCGATGCAAATTCCCTTGTTGGCACAGACCAATTGGTCAACCAAGACACGTTGATCTACGCGCGCTTTGAAATCCCGGATTGCTGCCAATCCAACCTTTAGCTCAAAGAGAGCAACTCGCGGTATTTGGGCAACGTCCATTCGGCGTCATCACAAACACGCTCGATTTCATCACAGCACTCGCGAATCTCATCAAACATCGGCTTCACGCTATTGCAGTAGGCCAAGGCCTTTTTATCGGCATGATCCAAGTTGTTGGCTTTCGCACGCTCTGATGTCATTTGCTCATTCAACTCATACACGCGGTTGATGTGCTTGCTCAAGAACTCAACAATCTCTGCTTGTGCTTTGTATGCACTGGCCGACATTCCCATGCTCTTCAAGGCATTGATATTGTCTGCCAAACGCTTCTGGTAATTCACCGCTGATGGAATCACATAACTGCTAACCAACTCGTTCATCACACGTCCTTCAATCTGCAAACGCAACACATATGTCTCGTAACGAATTTCTGTGCGGGCTTCCAATTCGCGGTGAGAGAAAATGCCGTTTTCAACAAACAACTTTTCCGACTCAGGCGTCAAGTAGGCTTGCAATGCTTCAGGGGTAGTGGTAATGTTCGATAAACCGCGGCGTTTGGCCTCTGCTTTCCACTCATCCCCGTAGCCATTTCCGCCAAACAATATGCGCTTGGTATCGGTGATGTAGGTGCGCAATATTTGCTTGATGGCGTCTTCGGTGTTGCCCCCATTCTTCGCCACATGTGCATCCACTTCGGCTTTGAAGTTTTTCAACTGATTGGCCACGATGGTATTCAAAACAACCATTGAGCTTGAGCAATTGTCTGAACTGCCCACAGCGCGGAATTCGAATTTATTTCCAGTGAAGGCGAATGGCGATGTGCGGTTGCGATCGGTGTTATCGAAAAGAATTTCTGGAATGTTTGGCACGTTGATGGTGGCCGATGCGTTGGCTTTGGTACCCACTTTTGCATCCGACTCAAAATCATTCAACACATTTTCCAATGTGTGGCCCACGAATACACTCATGATTGCTGGCGGTGCTTCGTTGGCGCCCAAACGATGATCATTGGCAGCAGTAGCGATACTCGCGCGCAACAAATCCCGGTGATCGTGAACCGCTTTGATGGTATTCACGAAGAAAGTCAAAAATTGCAAATTGCTGTCTGGACTGTTGCCAGGAGCAAACAAATTGACCCCTGTATCTGTGATGATGCTCCAGTTGTTGTGTTTACCAGAACCATTGATTCCTTTGTATGGCTTCTCGTGCAGCAACACACGAAGGTTGTGATCCAATGCCACGCTCTCCATCAAATCCATCAACAAGGAGTTGTGATCAACCGCCAAGTTCATATCCTCATACTGAGGCGCACACTCAAACTGTGCAGGCGCAACTTCATTGTGACGGGTACGCAAGGGTATACCCAACAAGTGAGCACGCTCTTCAAAATCGGCCATGAACGCCAACACGCGATTTGGAATACTGCCAAAGTAGTGATCCTCCAATTGCTGTCCTTTGGCTGGGCTATTGCCAATCAAAGTACGACCTGCAAACATCAGATCGGGACGTGATTTGAACTGTTGCTCATCCACCAAGAAATATTCCTGCTCAATACCCAAAGAGATGGAACAAGTTTTTACATTTTTATCGAAATACTGACAAACTTCTGTTGCTGTGGATTTCAAAAAGGCCACCGACTTCAAAAGGGGTGCTTTGTAATCCAAGGCTTCACCGGTGTAAGAAACAAAAACTGTGGGGATACATAGAGTCTTGGCACCTGCCTTCGGCATGATGAAAGCGGGAGAGCTTGGATCCCATGCAGTGTAGCCGCGCGCTTCAAACGTATTTCGAATTCCGCCGGAAGGGAATGAACTTGCATCGGGCTCTTGCTGTGCCAATGCTTTGCCCCCAAATTTTTCGATTCCCGTATCAACACCTGTTGGCTCGAAAAAACTGTCGTGCTTTTCTGCCGTAGTCCCACGCAATGGCTGAAACCAGTGGGTGTAGTGCGTTGCTCCCAAATCTAACGCCCAGGCCTGCATTCCCGCTGCAACTTCATCGGACGTTTCCCGTGAGATGGGCTGACCATGGCTAGCCGCTTGGGCAATGGCATTTTGCGCAGCCGTTGAAAGATAGTTGGCTTGGGCTTTCGGACCAAATACCAAATCGGCATAAAAACTGCTAATGCCTTCGTAGCGAACTGTTGAATCGATTTCAGGGGCGTTTTTGGAAGATGATTTTGTTGACATGTGTGGTTGAGGTATTTTTCGACGCCACAAAGTTCTTACATTTTAAGTGTCAATTTAACATTTGTCGAAACCAATTTTCACCCATCCATCCACATCGCTCAATGCCCAATAAACCGATGCGCACACACTTATTCACAAAATGAACACATAGAAATTATTTCTTATCCACGAAATCAATTCCTCATTAAATTCGCCCCACTAAATTCTCATGAGCCACTCTCACATAAACAAGGTCACCGGCGCTGGCCTTTTGATTACACTAGGCATCATCTTTGGCGACATCGGTACCTCACCATTGTATGTAATGAGTGCCATTATGGGCGACAACGTCATCACCCAAGAACTTGTCTACGGTGGATTAAGCGCTGTTTTTTGGACCCTCACGATTCAAACCACCATCAAATATATTATTCTGGTGCTCAGAGCAGACAATAAAGGAGAAGGAGGTATATTTTCACTCTACAACCTGTTAAAAAGACGCTATCCTCAATTAATTGTTGGTACGGTCATTGGTGGTGCAATGTTATTGGCCGATGGTATAATCACCCCCCCTTTATCGGTCTCATCAGCCATCGAGGGCCTCAAGTTAATAGACGGCCTGGAGGATCTCAATACAGTGCCCATTGTGATCACAATTTTGATTGGATTATTCATGATACAGAGAGCCGGGACAAGTTTCGTAGGAAAATCCTTTGGGCCAATCATGTTGGTTTGGTTTAGCATGTTAACAGTTTTGGGCGTTGTTGGAATCGCGCAGCATCCTGAAATTTTAAAATCACTGTCCCCAACTTACGCATTATCTTTATTGGTTTACAGCAAATATGACTTCTTCCTCATCTTGGGCGCCGTGTTCCTATGTACCACAGGAGCAGAAGCGCTATACAGCGATATGGGGCACTGCGGACGAAAGAACATAAGAGTTTCATGGACGTTCGTCAAATTAGCACTCGTAGTAAACTATTTTGGACAAGGCGCTTGGCTTCTAGGGCAGGAAGGCCAAACGTTGGGAGAACAACGGCCGTTTTACGCATTGATGCCCGATTGGTTCTTACCCGTAGGTATTGGAATTGCGGGTATGGCAACAATTATTGCGAGTCAAGCTTTAATCACTGGAGCCTTCACATTAGTTTCTGAGGCGATACGTTTGCATTTCTTTCCCAAATTTACAGTTAAGTACCCAAGTGATATTAAAGGACAAATTTACATTCCGGTGATCAATTCTTTTTTACTGATGGGCTGTATCACAGTGGTTTTGATTTTTAAAGAAGCTGAAAATATGGAAGCTGCTTACGGTCTTGCCATTACCATTGACATGTTAATGACAAGTATCCTGTTGGCTTATTTCATGAAATTAAGGCGTTATAGAAAGATCTTTGTCTATCCCATCATGGCCTTGTTTTTCCTCATTGAAAGTGTGTTTTTGATTGCCAATTTGTCGAAATTCTCTGAGGGTGGATTTTTCACCGTCTTAATTGGAGCGATTTACATTGTGATCATGTACTCATCACTGAGGGGTGGAAAAATCAAAAATGCGGTAATCGAAAAAGAAGACCTGCACATTTTCCGTGATAAACTTCGCGCACTGAGCAGGGATACCACACTGCCGAAGTACGCCACGCACCTTGTTTACATGTCAAAGGTTAGAGAGGAATCAATGGTGGAATCTCCCATACTTTACAGCATCCTACACAAAAGACCCAAGCGGGCCGATTTCTACTGGTTCATTAATATTGAAGTTACTGATGAACCCTACACAATGGAATACAAGGTCAATACGATCGAAAAAAATGACATATACAAAGTACAGTTCAGATTGGGATTCAGGATTCAACAGAAAATTAGCATCTACCTCAAAACGGTGATTCGCGCAATGGTTGACGGTAAAGAAATAGACTTGGACCACCACTATCACGCCTTTGTAGACAAAAAATCGATTGGCGATTTCAGGTATGTATTGGTTGAAGAGGAAATGAGCCAAGAGAATGACCTTCCACTGTTTGACCACACCATCATGAAGGTATACAATGCTGTGCGATATTTTTCTGGCAAACCTGAGAAGTGGTTTGGTTTGGATGGATCCATGGTTAGCACAGAGCTTGTCCCTCTTATCGTTGCTCCGAGAGCGAGTACGCAACTCAAAAGAATTAAATGATGCATCCTTTAAAAGTGCTTGTATTTTCAGCAATTTTCATCGCGAAGGTGGGCATCGCTCAGAATTCTGAAACCAAAGCAGCCACCGCGGTTGAGGAAAAGACAGGCCTTACATTGGAGCGGGTTTTTCGTGATCCCACCTTGTATCCCAAACCAGGCAACTTCGGTGAATTCGCCCCCGATGGCAAACACTTTTTGGAGTTTGTTCAGGAAGAAACCGACAAATCAACACCCAATTCCCCCTCACATTGGTTGTTGATCAAAAAAGACATCGAAGGGAAATTGGCCACAAGCACTAACCTATTCGATTCCAAGTGGTTTTCCAAAATCCCGCCCCAAGGCAGCTACGAAATCAGCGGCGACGAGAAGTTCATGGTGGTGCAATATGAAAAACAGCAAGTCTATCGCCATTCATTCACCACTAAATGCTATGTAGTTGATTTACAATCACATAAAATCACCTACATACCCGGACGTATGCGGTATCCTACCCTATCGCCCGACAACAAACGGGTGGCTTACGTGAAGGAGAACAACGTTTTCATTTATGATTTGCTGTCGGCCACAGAAACCCAAATCACCACAGACGGCGCTGAAAACAAAATCATCAATGGCGCGGTGGATTGGGTATATGAAGAGGAATTTACGATGGATAATGGTATGCGGTGGTCGCCCAGCGGCAACTTCCTCGCTTTTTATCACTTCGATGAGAGCAAAGTGAAGGAATTCTCGATGGACATGTTCAACAGCAAGGAACTTTACCCATCGCAAACCCATTGGAAATACCCAAAAGCCGGTGAAGACAATGCCAAAGTGGATGTGCATATTTACGAACTCAACAGCAAGCAAACGCGCATCGCCAATACAAACAGTGAGAAGGACCAGTATCTAGCCCGCATCCAATGGACCCAAACCGATCAGTTTTTGAGCATACAGCGATTGAACCGTTGGCAAAACCATTGGGAACTTCTGTTCTGTAATCCCATGACGGGCGACTGCGGATTGAT